>JAJRTY010000025.1 GCA_024278055.1 Alphaproteobacteria bacterium
AACATGTAATTGAGTATTACATTGAGCAGGGCGCCGGAAATTGTCGCCGCCAGGATAAACCGGGCACATTCCAGTGACATTAAAAATGACCGCAGTCCGGCAAGAACCATAGCCGGTAACAGGGACCAAACCGCCACGCGCATATAGGTGCCTGCCAGACCGGCAATTTCCGGTGATTGTCCCAGCACCAGAAAAATCTCTTCGGCAAACCATAGCGGCACCATTGCAGCAGAACTATAGAGCGTTAAAATCCAAAGCCCCATGCGCACCGAGCGGCGCACCCTGGTCGTGTCTCCCGCGCCAAGTGCGTTTGAGGCCAGAGGCACAACCGCAAAAGCCATACCGGCACCAATAATCCACATCAGGAAATAGAACTGACTGGCAAGAACGACTGCGGCGAGCTCTGTTGCTCCGAGCCAGCCAACCATCACCGTATCGGTAACATTGATTGCCAAACCCGCCAGGTTGGCCCCCACCAGAGGCAGGCCAAAGGCAAGCGTTGCCCGAAAATGGCTGGTCAGGGACAGGGCATCATCGCGAGATGGTTCAGGCACCGCCGTTAGCCGTGTGAATGATCGGCGGCACAGATTGCAATTCGGTATCCCAGGGAAACAATATCCAGGTGTCCTGGCTGACTTCGGTAATAAAACTGTCAACCAGCGGGCGGCCTGCCGCCTTGGCGTAAACGGTGGCAAAATGGGCCTTGGGCAGAATTCCCCTGACCACCTTTGCGGTCCTGCCGGTATCGACCAGATCATCAATAATCAACCAGCCCTGGCCATCACCGGCAATGTCTTTCAAAATATCGGGCTGAGTTTGCGTGTTGTCATCGCGGTAAGAGACAATGCAGATGGTATCAATCAGGCGCACATCAAGTTCGCGGGCAATAATCGCTGCCGGCACCAGTCCACCCCTGCTCACTGCCGCAATCCCCTGCCACGGCCCCGCAGCCACCAGACGCCAGGCCAGGGCTTTGGAATCACGATGGAGCTGATCCCAGGAAACCGGAAATGTTTTCTGATCTGGCATACTTACCTGCACTTTATTTTTCCCCCCGGGATGTTTTCAACGCGAGACTATTGGCCCGCATTTTTGATTTGAGCGAAAATACAGGGAATCAAATTGAGATTACAGGTAAATCTTTCTCCACAACAGGAAACCGGGCAATTCAGACATCCAGCTATGACTGACCCCAGGTGTCTGTCAACCGATAACCTTGCGGCCACGGGTCGGCGGGATCCAGCATGTGTTGATGAATACCTGTTATCCAGGCTCGACCGGAAATTTCCGGGATAATCGCCTGCACATCACCAACATTGGTTGTCTTGATGATCCGACCGGTGAATGTCGATCCGATGATCGATGTGGCGGTGAATTTCTGGCTAAGTGTCATGAAACCGCGTTCGTGCAGTATGGCCATGCGCGCTGATACTGCAGTTCCGGTCGGGGAGCGATCGATCTTGCCCGGCTGGATAGCTACTGCTGAGCGTGCTTCCAGCCCCGCCGCTGTTTCACTGACCGGTCCGGCAAAAAGACAAAAGGAGAAATGATCCCATTGGGGGTTTTGCGGGTGGGTAAAATCCAGCTGCGCGTTTGCCGCATTGGTGATCTTCACGCCCAGTTGGGCGAGATCACGCGCTTCACTTTCGACGAGACTAAAGCCGGAAGCTGCGGCATCAACGACGACGAAACTGTCGCCGCCATAGGCAGTGTCGACGTTGAGTGTGCCGATACCGTCAACTTCGAGTGTTGCATCCAGCTCCAGTGCAAAGCTTGGCACATTTTGCACCGCAATGCGCTCAGCCTTACCGTTGCGGCAATCAGCCCTGACACGAACCAGCCCGCCGGGTGCTTCCAGCACCATCTCGGTTACAGGTTCTTGCATCGTCACAATACCGCTTTCCAGCAGCACCGTTGACACACAGATCGAGTTGGACCCGGACATTGGCGGTGTATCTTCCGGCTCCATGATGATGAAAGCGGCATCAGCATCGCGGTGTTTGGGGGGCACGAGCAGGTTCACATGGCGAAACACCCCGCCGCGAGGCTCATTGAGCATGAAATTGCGTAAGGTTTCATCCGTGGCAATATGGTTTCTCTGCTCCCACAGCGTGTCGCCGGGGGGCGGTGCAACACCACCAACAATGACGTCGCCGACTTCGCCTTCAGCGTGGCAGGAAATAACGTGAATTATCTTGGAGCTGCGCATGGAAAACCTCAGGTATAATTCGCCACAGGATCGCCGGGCATGATCATGCCGGGCCCGATGCATTAAAAATTTTGTTCGAGCCGTGAATTTCGATCATTGATTCCACCTTTTTTCAAGACGCGCAGCATAGAGCGATATAGGATAAGACAGGGCAAAAAAATTACGAATAACAAACTGTTTATCCGGGAGACAATCATGCGGTTCGAAGGAATATATACACCAATTATCACTCCGTTCCACACTGACGGCTCAATTGACTGGGACAGCTATGCTGGTGTTATTGACTGGCAAATTGAAAACGGTGTAGCCGGGATTATCGTTGGCGGATCGACCGGTGAATTCTATGCCCTGTCCAAAGAAGAGCGCATTGAACAATTCAGGTTTGCAGCCAAACGCATTGACGACCGGGTTGAACTGATGGCCGGTGTCAATGACATCCGGGTGGATGAGTGCCTGGAGATCACGGTTGCGGCGCGCGAGGCCGGAGCGCAATCACTTCTGGTCGCAGCGCCGCCTTATTCAATACCGTCCGAGGCCGAACTGGCGCATCATGTGCTCAAAATCGCCGACATATCCGGCCTGCCAATCATGCTTTACAATTATCCCGGTCGTGTTGTGGTCGAGATGGGCGAAGAATTCCTCAACATCGTCTCACACAACCCGCAAATTGCCGGCATCAAGGAATCCAGCGGTGATTATACCCGCCTGCCATATCTCTCACGCAACTATCCCGGCATTGAACTGGTTGTGGGCGGTGAGGAGCAGGTTCTGGAATTTGCCGCCTGGGGGGCAAAAGCCTGGGTCTGTGCCAGCGCCAATATTTTTCCCTCTGAATGTGTAAAGTTTATGGACATTGTCGGCCAACAGGGTGATTTCGAGCGCGGAAAACGTCTGATGAGCGCGTTTATTCCGCTCATGAATATTCTCGAACAGGGCGGAAAATTCCTGCCATGCGTAAAGCTGGGCTGTAAGCTGCAAGGCCGCCCAGGTGGCATTGTGCGCCCGCCGCTCCTGCCCCTGGAAGATGCCTTGCGGCAGGAAATTACCGAAATCATTGCGGCAACAGGCGACAAAGTGAACGCAATCCTCGACGAAAAGGGCTGAGCACATGGCTGGACCTTTGGACAAAGAGGGCGATATCACCACTCTTTTTGACGGTGACAGGCTGTCCGTTTACAAGGATGCCATGGGCTGGGAAAAAACGGTGACGATGATCGAGGCTCATGCCGAAGGTGAAGTTGGCCGCATTGTCACCGGCGGTGTTCTCGACATACCCGGCGACACCATGCTGGAGAAGATGAACCACATCAATCAGGTCGACGACAGTTTGCGCCGGTTCCTGATTAACGAACCGCGCGGTTGTGCCCAGATGAGTACCAACCTGCTGTTCAGGCCCACCCATCAAGACGCCGATGCCGCCTACCTGATTTTGCAGGCGGATAAAGCGCATGCAATGTCGGGATCAAACAGCATCTGTGTGGTGACGGTGCTGCTGGAAACCGGGATGGTTGAGATGATCGAGCCGGAAACCATTGTCACGTTAGAGACACCGGCGGGGCTGGTGCGGGCGCGGGCTGCTTGTGCCAACGGGAAATGTCAACGTGTGACGCTCGACATGACCCCGTCTTATGCCGACCGGCTGGACGCTGTGGTGATGGTCGAAGGGCTGGGCGCGGTCAGTGTTGATATCGCATTTGGCGGTGTTTTCTACGGCCTCATTGACCCGGCGCAATTTGATCTTGCCATCACCCCTGAGAATGCCCGCAAACTGGTAGACATCGGCTGTCGGGTACATCGCGCCATCAATGAGCAGCTGGAAGTATGCCACCGGCAACTGGAAGCGCTCAACGGTATTTCATATACGATGTTTGTTGGTCATGATAATTCCGGCAACCTGAAAGGTGCCACCATCCTGCCGCCCGGGCGCATTGACCGCTCACCGTGCGGCACCGGCAACTGTGCCCGCCTCGCCGTCATGTTTCAGCGTGGCGAGGTGAAAGTGGGTGAAAAACGTGTGGCGCGCTCAATTATTGACAGTGAATTCGAGATATCCATTACCGGTACAACGAGTGTTGCCGGACAGGCCGCCATCCTGCCCCGGGTTTCGGGACGCGGCTGGATTCATGGCATTCACCAGATCGGCCTTGATCCATCTGACCCCTTTCCCCACGGCTTCATGGTCGCCGATTGCTGGGGTGATGCTTTCGATCTGTTAAGTTGAACATCATGAAGGTTCTTACCCATCAACCACTGGAGTTGCGCAAATGAGATTATCAGGAAAAAAAATTGTTATGACCGCAGCCGGTGCAGGCATCGGCCGGGCCTCGGCTATTGCCATGGCCAAAGAAGGAGCGCAGGTCTATGCGACCGATATCGATGATAGTGCGCTGGCCAGTCTGTCGGAAGAAATGCCCAACCTGATTTGCTCACATCTTGATGTCACTGATGCGGCTGGTATAGCCGAACTGGCAGGCTCGATCCCGACACCTGATGTGGTTTTCAACTGTGCCGGATACGTTCACAATGGCACAATCCTCGAAGCTGATGAGGCTGCATGGGAGCGGTCTTTTGCCATCAACGTGCGCGCGATGGGGCGGATGATTGAAACCTTCCTGCCGGCGATGATCAAAAACGGCGGCGGTTCGATCATCAACATGGCCACTGTGGCATCTTCCATAACCGGCGTTGCCAACCGCTGCATCTATGGCGCCAGCAAGGGTGCTGTGCTGGGGTTGACGAAATCTGTGGCGGCTGACTTTGTCGGCGATGGCATTCGCTGTAACGCTGTGTGCCCGGGCACGGTGATGACACCTTCCTTGCAAGTTCGCTTGCAGGCCGGTGGAAACTATGAAGAAGCCTATGAAAAGATGCTCGACCGGCAGCCAACACGTGAAATGTCAAAGCCTGAAGATATCGCACCGATCGTTGTCTATCTGGCATCGGACGAATCAAAAGTCGCCACCGGGCAGTTCTTTGTGGTCGATGGCGGGTGGACCATATGATTGCCAGGCCAGAAAATATCGGATTTGTCGGCCTCGGGGCCATGGGCTTTGGCATGGCGGCAAACTTATTGGCCAAACACGGTCAGCTTAACATTGTCGCCAACCGCAGCCGTGAGCCCGTCGACAGGCTTGTCAGCCAGGGGGCGAAGGAATTTGCCGACTATGCCGACCTTGCAGCCCACAGCGACCTGTTGATCCTGTGCCTGCCCAATTCGGAAGTGGTTGAGGTAGTTGTTGCCAAAATGGCAGATGGGCTTGCAGAGGGAAAAACCCTTATCGACACCGGCACCTCGTCACTGCAATCGACGCAAAGTGTTGCAGAGGCAATGCAGGATCAAGGCGTTCACTTTGCTGAAGCACCAGTGACCGGCGGCATCAAACAGGCAGCAACAGGGGAACTTGGCGCTCTGGTTGGCGCAACACCTGAGGTGTTTGAGATGATCGAACCTGTGCTGCAAAATTTTTGCACCTCAGTGCAGCATTTCGGCCCGGTCGGGGCTGGTGCGCGGGCAAAATTTGTCAATAATTACATGGTTATGGGCATTGTCGCGCTGGTCAGCGAAGCATTTCATGTGGCTGGTATGACTGGTTCTGACTGGGACAAGCTGTATGAAGTGGTCATCCGGGGATCGGCTGATTCCGGGGCCTTTCGCCGTATAATCGGCAATGCCAAAAACGGTGACTTTGAAGGCTATGTTTTTTCGATAGACGGCGCTTTGAAGGACATGACGTATATCACCGAGATGAACGCCTCTTTAGGACGGGCAACGCCGTTGAATATGGCTGTACTGGACTTTTTTTCCAAAGCCGCCAAAGCAGGTCATGGTGATCGGCTTTTAAGTGAGCTGCTGCGGCCAGAAATTCGCGAAACCCTGTTTCAGCCGGATTTTAGAAATATTGAAATGCCGGAACAAAGCTCGTCTTAATCAGGGGTAGAGCATGTCCGTTTTGAACTATTACTTATATCCGCCTTACCGGCGAAAGCCGGTATCCAGAGGCAGCAGCAAGGTATGAATTTCTGGCGCTGGATACCGGCTTTCGCCGGTAAGGCGGGATGATGGATCAACCCTGACTTCATCGTCACTGACCTTAAAAATCGTCAGGCTCCAGAGTCACTTTTGGCAACAATTGGCTGCTTCAGCGGCTACGATTTCGGTAATTTCCCGGCAATCCTGTTTAGTAAATGTCAGCGGCACGCGCATGTCGCAGGTGGTGGACAGTGTGCGGATCGTATTTGGCAAGGGTTCCAATTCCCCCAGGTAGTGCCAGCTGTCATAGCGACTGGTAAAGGCTGTTGGTTCTTTGCCACCAAACCACTTGATTTCAACGCCGCGCGCAGCACAGCGCGCCAGAAAATCGGGAATGTTGTCGGCACCGATCCCCGGTGCCTGAAATTGAATTGAGGAGCCGACAAATTCTTCATACTGCTGGCGCTTAACTGTTTTCAGCCCCGGGGCTGAACCAAACCCGTCTTCAAGGATAGAGTAGCGCACATTCCAGCGGCGGACATTTTCTTCGAGGCCAGGCAATTGCGCGCGCAGGATAGAAGCACGCAGATTATCCAGCCGCGCCGAACAATTCGGGCTCTCGAGCCTGACTTTTTGAAAGATCTCTTCGCGCGGAATAGCGCCGTGCGATCCATACAGCATGTAAGATCCCGAGCCGATGACTGCGCGGGCGGCAAGTTCAGGATTATCAGTGGTAAGCAGCCCGCCTTCACCCGAATTCAGGTGCTTGTATGTCTGGGTCGAAAAACAGGCAACATCACCAAAGTTTCCCGATCGCGTGCCTTTCCATTTTGCCCCCATCGTATGGGCGCAATCTTCAATCAGAACAATGCCGAACTCTTTGCATATGGACATGATCGCATCCATGTCGGCAATGTGGCCGCGCATGTGCGAGATCAAAAAATAGTCAGCCGCGCTTGCTTCAGCTTTGGCGCGCAGGTCATTTAAGTCCGTGTGCCAGTTTTCATCAATTTCCACCAGAACCGGTACGGCGCCAACTGCGAATATTGCGCCGGGAACCGGTGCAAGCGTATAGGCATTGGCCAGAACCTTTGCACCGGGGCCAACGCCTGCCGCCCGCAACGCTATTTGCAGGGCCTGGCCACCCGATGTTGTTGCCAGACAGTATTTTGTCCCCTGCCATTTGGCGTATTCCTGCTCAAGCAGGGTTGCTTCAGACACTTCTCCTTCAACCGTATTATATCTGTGCAACCTGCCGGTGCGCAGAATTTCGCCAACCCGGGCAATGGCTGGTTCGCAAATGGCTTCCTGCTGGGTAAAGGGTTTTTCAAGACGTCTGGTCATTGTCATTCGTATCGCTGCTGATCACTGACTTCGAAAGGCCATTCCGTGTCGGGGAAGTATTTTTTCAATCGCCAGTCGCAGGCACGCGCATGACCGTCCATACCCTCGAGCCGGGAGATACGCGAGGCCGCAGCACTGAATTTCAGATTGGCTTCTTCGCTGATTTCCTGCCAGGTGAGAATTTTCAAAAACTTCATAACATTGAGGCCGCCGGTATATCTTGCAGCCTTTTTGGTTGGTAAAATGTGGTTGGTGCCCGAGCATTTATCACCATGGGTGACGGTGGCTCCTTCGCCCAGAAACAACGAACCGTAGTTTTTCAACCGCTGTTTCCACCACTCCAGATCCTCGGCAACAACCTGAAGATGTTCACTGGCGTAGCGGTCCGAGACCTCACAGACTTCTTCTCGATCCTCACACAGAATGATTTCACCATGCTCGTGCCACGCCGCCATGACCACGTCACCACTTGGCATGTCTGCGGCAATTTTGGGCATGATACGGGCGACAGTCTCGGCAAGCTGAGCTGAAGTTGTAAACAGCCAAACAGGAGAATCAGGTCCATGTTCGGCCTGCGAAGCCAGATCAATCGCAACTGTCATGGCATCAGCTGTGTCATCAGCAATGATTGCGCTTTCAGTTGGTCCGGCAAAAACATCGATGCCAACCTCACCGAATAAGAGCCGCTTTGCTTCGGCAACATAAGAGTTTCCCGGGCCAACCAGAATATCCGCAGATCGTGTACCAAACAGGCCAAATGCCATCGAGGCTACCGCCTGCACTCCACCCATTTCGAGGATGATGTCGGCGCCTGCCAGATCCATCGCGTAAGCCACCTGAGGTGAAATTGATCCGCTTCGGGGGGGCGAGGCTGCAACCACAAATGGTACGCCTGCAACCCTGGCCGTGGTAATACTCATGATCGCCGAAGCCACATGGGCGTAGCGTCCACCGGGCACATAACACCCGGCACAATCAACCGGCACAATGCGTTGGCCCAGGCGCACACCAGGTTCGGTTTCAATTTCAAACTCTTGCAAGCTTGCCTTTTGCGCCCGGGCAAATCGCTCAACCTGGGAATGGGAAAAACGGATATCATCTTTTTCCTGGTCGCTCACTTGTGCAATCAGACTGGCTTTTTTTTCTGGCGTTAAAACAAAACCTCCGTGCCAGTCATCCAGATTTCGCGCATATTCTTCCACCGCAGGTTCACCGAGACTGCGGATGCGATCCAGCATCTCTTCTACGACCTCGCGAACCCCGCTGCCCGCTGAACCCTGTTTTGCCTGAGATTGTTTTTGGTATTCCATGTCCCAATTCCAAAATGTCGGTTGCGATAATTTTATAAAGCCCGCGACGGTGTTGCTATTCGTTGTGGAGTTCACTCCCGGAGGCGAAAATTTTCCAGTCTATTTCACTATATTCAGATTTTTTAAATGAACACTTCCAAAAACATGGATGTCTGGGCGGGCAGAAGTATCTTTTTAAAGCCTTTAACCCTCGGCAATTTCAATGGCATCAGCCATGTGCGGTACAATTTCAGTAAATCTCGGCGCTACCTGTGTGCCGATCAGATGGCGGCAATCCTCGGCAAGGCGATCGGGCAAGTCACCGAGTTCAGCCCGCCGGGCAATGAGATAGATTGTGCGTGAAAATGCCGGAAATGGCACCTGGGCGACATCAACCTGAGATATAAAACGCTCTGCATCCAGCAGGTTCAACGGCGTTGTCAAAGCCCAGCCCCTGGCCTGGCCAACCATTGCAATCACCGAACGTGAGGCTTCCAGGGCAAACCTGTGGGTCACATCAAAGCGCACGCGCTTCAGGTGCTGGGCGATGGTTTTACCCATGGGAATGGCCTCGGAATACTGAATAAATGGCGCACCGGACAATTGTGCGCTTATGTCGCCATCATTCCTCAACAGCCCTTTGGCGGTTACAAGAATGAAGGGTTCACGCAAAATCGGTATGGTACGAAAATCGCTGATATTGTCCGGCACACTTGCTGATACGCAAATTTCGGCTTCGCGCTGCTGCAACATTTCTATCACATGATCAGAGCGGCCCGAATAGGCGTTGACGAAGCAATTGCGAAAACGGCGTTGCAAAATAGCCACCAGGGCCGGGGTCAATGAGGTATCAAGATCATCAATTATGGCCAGCGTCAGTTTTGGCAGATTTACCAGATCGTGCTTGGCCAGTTCGGCGTGAGCCTTGGCGGTTGCATCAAGAATCCTATGGGCATGGGCATGCAGCAACTGCCCGGCCGGTGTCAATTTCAGCGGTCGCGAGTTTCGATCGAAAAGCCTGGCTCCTACAGATTTCTCAAGGGATGTGATTTGCTGCGATACGCCCGATGAACTGCCGCCAATGCGGTTGGCGCCATCGCTGATCGAACCGGTTTCTTCGACAGCGACGAATGCGCGCAGACCGCGCAACGTCATCTCCGGATGGTTTTTACCTGCCATTGTGCCCCTGTCTGCAAGTTGGTGACACTGGATACTAAATTGCAGCGCTTACCTGCGCGCACTGTAATAAGGTTTAGGATTTAAGGAAAGAAAATTCAATTATTTTAAATCTAAACTGTTTTTCTTGACTTGCCTGCCAATTTTGACCGCCATTGGTCACATAAGCTTGACTGCCAATGGTCTCGAACCTTTGGGCAAGTGGGGAATTTTACCATCATAACGGGAGGAAGAAATGAAATCCATCAAAGCCAGTCTTTACGGGGCAAGTTTAATCGCACTGATCGCCACAAGCTCAATGGTAGCAACAGTCGCATCAACAACAACAGTTAAGGCCCAGGAACTAACGGTTGCCTATTTCCTTGAATGGCCAACACCAAACCAGTTTGCGCAGGTCAAGAAAATCTACGACGAGAAACTTGGTGTCAAAATCAAGTGGGTTTCTTTTGACGCCGGCACGGCAATGTCTGCCGCCATGGCGGGCGGCGATGTTCAGATTTCATTTTCTCAAGGTATCCCACCGTTCGTGGTCGCCGCTTCCGCCGGCCAGGACCTGCAAGTCGTTGATGTTGCCGTATCTTATTCGAGCAATGACAATTGCGTCGTGCGCACCAGCCTGGAAATCGACAAGACCAACGCCAAAGAACTGGAAGGCAAACAGGTTGGTGTGCCTCTGGGAACCGCTGCACATTATGGATTTTTGAAACAGATGGAGCATTTTGGCGTCAATACATCGACCATGAAAATTGTCGACATGGCTCCGCCTGACGGTGCCGCCGCTTTTGCATCGGGAAATCTCGATATGGTGTGTGGCTGGGGTGGATCGCTGCGCCGGATGAAAGAGTATGGCAATATTTTATTGACCGGTGCTGAAAAAGAAGAACTTGGCATTCAGGTTTTTGACGCCACAACAGTTTCCACCCAGTGGGCGAAAGAGAATGCCGAGCTGCTGGCAAAATTCCTCAAAGTTACTGCCGACATGAATGCTAAATATGCAGCCGGTGGTGTTGACGAAATGCTGCCGGTGATTGCCAAGGCAGCCGGTATGGATGAAAAAGCCACCAAGGAAACATTGGATGGATTTGTTTTCCCAACCATCAAAGAGCAACTCAGCGCCAAGTGGCTGGGCGGCGGCACGCAAAAGTTTCTTAAAGAAGTTGGCGATTTCTTTGTCAAACAGGGAACCATCCCCAAAGCTCGCGACAGTTATGAGAGTGCTGTCGATACCAGCTATCTTGAAGCTGCTTCAAAAATGTAACCTTTTAACACGTTACAGATCATGAACTGACGCAGTCCGTAAAACCCTTTACGGACTGCGTTAATTTTATGTTATCGTGAAGATTGCATCTAATTCGTTGGGAGGAATTTTTTGACACAATCCGCACAATCCAGTTTGCATATAGACCGGATTTCCATGACTTTCACCCTGCCCGGCGGCAACTCAATCGAAGCCTTGAAGGATGTTTCGCTTGAGTTGGCGGAAGGTGAATTAATGTCGGTCCTGGGGCCATCAGGGTGCGGCAAAACAACGCTTTTAAACATTGTTGCAGGCTTCCTTGCACCCACTGGAGGGCGGGTTGTGCTAAATGGTCACGAAGTTACAGGCCCCGGGCCGGAGCGTGGCATGGTGTTTCAGCAAGGCGCTTTATTCGAATGGATGTCGGTACGTAAAAATGTCGGCTTTGGCCCTGCCATGAAAGGCGTTGCGGCAGCGAAAATAAAACAGCGGGTGGATGAATTACTGGAAATTGTCGGCCTGCATGATTTTGGTGAAAAGGCTGTTTATGAACTTTCCGGCGGCATGCAGCAACGCGTGGCCCTGGCCCGGTGCCTGGCCAATGACCCCGACGTGATTTTGATGGATGAGCCGCTGGGCGCGCTTGATGCTTTGACGCGCGAAAAAATGCAGGGCCTGGTACTGAAACTGTGGAAAGAAACCGGTAAAACCATCATCCTGATTACCCATTCGGTGGAAGAGGCATTGCTACTTGGCGAGCGTCTTTTGGTCATGGCGCCGAGACCCGGGCGCATTCACAAGGAATACCGCCTGCCCTTTGCCGAAATGGGAGTGGCCACTGATTTGCGCGAGGTCAAGAAACGCAGTGATTATGGCGACAAGCGTGAGGAAATTCTTACGATGATCTGGGAGATGGAAGAAGAAATCATGGGCAGGAAGGAATAAGGCTGTGTTGATCCTGGCAATCTACGTCACAATTTTCATTGTCGCCTATGTGCTCTATGGGCTGGTTGCCGGACGCATGGTTTCGCGTGAAGGCTTTACGGCCCGCAAAACCGTTACTTTCGGTGATGAAAGTGCGGTTACCCCCAACCGGGCCGCATCAGTGATATCAATCATTTCAATCTTTTTGATCTGGGGGGCTTTTACCGGATCTAATTTAGTACCTGTGCATGTGCCCGGCCCGTTTGTTGGTGATACATCATTCACCTATACGGCAACCAATCCGCAAAACCAGAGTGATGACGCAACAGTTTATATCCGTGTCAGGCCAGTGGGAGAGAAGACCGAAAAACCTAAAATTTCCGACAAGCCCCAAGCAGGGTTTGCCAAAGATGATGCCATGAAGGTGGGGGCGTGGCGCAGCGGTCTTATTCGCGTCCAGAACAATGATGAGGGCGGCAAAGAAAAAGGCTATCGCGTAACCGCTATCAATGGCCAGCCAATAGCGCCAAAGCAATCTGTTGAGGTGGCCGATGGCGTCGTCAATATGACGGCCAAGGGCAGTCTGTCTTTTGTTCCCGACAAAGGCTGGCAAATGGAGCCGATCTGGCTGCCGTCCCCGGAAGCTGTGGTTTCGCGCTTCATTGAAGTTTCCCGCGACGGCTATCAGAATGTAACGCTTCTGGAAAACGTCGGCTGGTCATTGTTCCGGGTAATCGTCGGCTTCATTCTTGGCTCTCTGGTCGGCATCCCCCTTGGCTATGCCATGGGCCTGAATAACTGGTTTCGCGGCTGGTTTGATCCCATTGTCGAGTTCATGCGGCCAATCCCGCCGCTGGCTCTTATTCCTTTGATAATTATCTGGTTTGGCATCTGGGAGCAGGGCAAAATCAGCCTGCTGTTTCTGGCCGCCTTATGGATCATGACGATTTCTGCACGCGCCGGTGTGTCAGGCGTCAATATTGCCAAGGTCCATGCTGCCTATTCACTGGGGGCCTCAAAGTTTCAGATACTTACCCATGTTATCATTCCAAACTCATTGCCGTAAATCTTCACCGGAGCAAGGGTGGCGATGGGTGTGTGCTGGGGTACGGTTGTTGCGGCTGAACTGGTTGCAGCAGAAAAAGGTGCCGGTAAAATGATTATCGCAGCATCCAAGTTTCAACAGACCGATATTGTTATCATGGGAATAATTCTAATCGGCATTATTGGATACGGCATCGATATTTTGATGCGTATGGCCGAAAAAACCCTGGTACCCTGGAAGGGTAAAAGCTAGAGCATTTATGCCAGTCTGATTTATGTGAAAATGTCCTGAATAATTTAGCGGGAATTTCAAGCCGGAGAACAATCTGGACATGGTTCCAGGATGCGGCCAGGCGCTTTCAGATCAAATTTCCAAGTTTTTCAAACAGATGGTGACAATTTGATCTGCATCAATGAGTCGCTGTTCGCAAGTGCAATATAGATACTTTATTTTTTTAACCTGTGGTATGATTCGACATCTGATTGTATCGCACGGTTGATCTATTTTATAACGAGGGGCCAGGAAAAATGGGGCTTACCGCTTATTTCACCTCTTTCGGTGTGGTGGCACTTGCTGCACTGGTATTGGTAGCCAAGGCTGAAGATGCCTTATTTGCTTTCCACGCATGGCTGGTCGTTGCCGCTTGTGCGATAGCCGTTATTTACCGATTGCGGAAGCTGGATTTTGTTCCCGGCAAAACGGTAGTGCCCGAAAGATATTTTGACAGCGTGGTAAGAGCCGGTGTCATCGCTACAGTTTTCTGGGGACTTGCCGGATTTCTTGTGGGCGTGGTGATAGCTCTGCAATTGTCGTTTCCAGAATTGAACTTCGACACCTCGTTTACCAACTTTGGCCGTCTGCGTCCCTTACATACCTCGGCTGTGGTTTTTGCCTTTGGCGGCAATGCCCTGATTTGCACAAGTTTTTATACGGTCCAGCGCACCTGCTCGGCCCGGCTGGCATTTGGCAATCTCGCCTGGTTCGTGTTCTGGGGCTATCAGATGTTTATTGTGCTGGCCGCCACTGGTTATTTATTCGGAGCCACGCAATCGCGTGAGTATGCCGAGCCAGAGTGGTATGTGGATATCTGGCTGACGATCGTCTGGGTTGCCTATCTGCTGGTTTTTCTGGGAACACTGTGGAAGCGTAAAGAGCCGCATATCTACGTTGGAAACTGGTTCTATCTGGCGTTCATTATCACCATCGCCATGTTGCATATTGTCAACAACCTGGCAGTGCCGGTCTCGTTCTTTGGTGTGAAAAGCTATTCCCTGTTCTCTGGCGTGCAGGATGCCCTGACCCAATGGTGGTATGGCCACAATGCAGTTGGGTTCTTATTGACTGCCGGATTTCTCGGTATGATGTATTATTTTGTTCCCAAGCAGGCACAACGTCCGGTCTATTCATACCGGTTGTCGATCATTCATTTCTGGGCGCTGATTTTCCTGTATATCTGGGCCGGTCCTCATCACCTGTTGTATACAGCCCTGCCGGACTGGGCGCAGACACTCGGCATGGCATTTTCCGTTATGTTGTGGATGCCAAGCTGGGCAGGCATGATCAATGGTCTGATGACACTCTCCGGGGCCTGGGACAAGCTGCGCACAGATCCTATCATCCGCTTCATGGTGCTGGCGCTGGCGTTTTACGGCATGGCAACTTTTGAAGGCCCGTTATTGTCTATCAAGGCGGTTAATTCCCTCAGCCATTATACCGACTGGACCGTTGGCCATGTGCATGCGGGAGCGTTGGGCTGGAATGGCATGTTAACCTTTGCTGCCCTTTACTACATGGTGCCAAGACTATGGGGCCGCTCGGGCCTGTACAGCCTGCGCCTGGTCAATTGGCACTTTTGGCTGGCAACCCTGGGAATTGTGCTCTACGCCTCCTCCATGTGGGTTTCCGGCATCCAGCAGGGGCTGATGTGGCGGACATTTAACGAGCTTGGTTTCCTCGAATATTCCTTCGCCGAAACCGTTGCCGCTATGCATCCTTACTATGTCATACGCGCTCTGGGAGGAGTGTTCTATCTCCTTGGTTCTTTCATTATGGCGTATAATCTGTGGCGTACGGTGACCAGCCCGACCACATCCAAATCACACGATGCCGTGCCTGCCGGTGCTACGGCAACATTGAGCGGGGGGGCTTGAACCATGTTTAGCCACAAAATCATTGAAACACGCTCAATGCTGCTGCTGATACTATCGCTGGTGGTCATCTCGATCGGCGGTATTGTTGAACTTGTTCCTCTGTTCTTCCTGCAAAATACCATAGAAAAGGTCGAGGGCATGAGGCCCTATACGCCGCTGGAACTGGCCGGTCGCAATATCTATATTCGTGAAGGCTGTTATTCCTGTCACAGTCAGATGATCCGACCCTTCCGCGATGAGGTTGCCCGTTATGGTCCCTACAGCCTGGCGGCTGAAAGCATGTATGACCATCCCTTTCAGTGGGGGTCAAAGCGCACAGGACCGGATCTGGCTCGTGTTGGCGCGCGGTATTCCGATGAATGGCAGGTCAAGCACCTGAAAGATCCGCGCTCCCTGGTGCCGGAATCAGTAATGCCCGGCTATCCTTTTTTGGCCAACAACACACTGCGCACCGATAATGCGGCAGCGCACCTGAAAACCAATGTCATTGTTGGCGTACCCTATACTGATGAGATGATAAAGTTCGCTGAAGCCGACATGCGCGCCCAGGCTAATCCCGATTCTGATGATGTTGAGGGTCTGGAAAAACGTTATGCTAAAATATCCGTACGCGATTTTGACGGCAACCCCAACAAACTGACCGAAATGGATGCCCTGGTAGCTTATTTGCAGATGCTGGGGACACTGGTTGATTTCGAAAAATACGAACCTGAAAAGAACCTGAGGTAGAGCTGATGGAATATGAAGTATTGCGCAAGTTTGCTGACACCTGGGGTCTGCTTTTTCTGGTGTCTGTTTTTCTCTTTGTAATCGCCTGGGTTTTTCGACCGGGCAGCAAAAAGCTCTATGAAGATCAGTCCAATATACTTTTTCGCAACGAAAAGAAGGACTGAATTCATGAGCAAGATTGAAGTTGATGAATTTTCCGGCACCAAGACAACCGGGCACAATTGGGGCGGTATCAAGGAGCTGGACACGCCAATGCCGCGGTGGTGGCTGATATGTTTCTGGATCGGCGTTATCTGGGCAATTGTCTATATGGCGATTTATCTTTTCTACCCAATGATCACAGGGTCAACCAAGGGGTATTTTGGTTATTCTTCTTCACGTGCGGAATTCGCCCAGACCATGGTGGAAGTCGGAAAATCTCAGGAAAAGTTTCTGGTAAAGATAAAAAATCTGTCTCTGGAAGATATTCGCAACGATAAGGAATTATCCGAATTCGCCTATGCCGGTGGCAAATCAGCCTTTGCCATCAATTGCTCCCAGTGTCATGGCTCGGGGGCCGCAGGTGCGCCCGGTTATCCAAACCTCAATGATGACAACTGGCTGTGGGGTGGCAGTCTGGAAGAAATCTCCACCATAATTACTCATGGCATACGCTTTGATCAGGATGAGAACACACGGATTTCTGAAATGCCCGGGTTTGGCCGCGACGAAATTCTTGATCGCAAACAGATTGACCAGGTGGCGGATTATGTTTTGTCCCTGTCCAATCGCGAACACAATGCCGAAAACGCCAAGTTGGGACTTGCCGTTTACGAGGAAAATTGCGCAGCCTGTCACGGGGCCAAAGGCGAAGGTGATCGTGAGCAAGGGGCGCCACAATTAAACAATGTTCTGTGGCTCTACGGCAATAAGAAGTCCGATATCATCAGGCAGGTCACCTCACCGCGACATGGTGTTATGCCTGCATGGGGCGGACGACTTGATGGAACAACCATCAAGCAATTGACAATCTATGTGCATGCTTTGGGTGGCGGCGAATAGATCCGGCGCTCCAGTACTGATGATAACAGCGCGTCCGTGAAAGAGTGATTTTGCCGACACCGCGCAATCCTGGGTAAAGCTGAATGGTTGAGGTATTGAATACAATCGACAAGCAGATTGATCGCGTCGAAGTGGAGGCAGTAAACTCCAAGGGCAATCGTGCGCTTTTTGCCAAACGCAAGAAAATATTTCCCAAGCGCGCCAGCGGCACCTTTCGACAGTTCAAATGGGCGGTGATGGTTTTCACCCTGGCAATATATTACTTCACGCCATGGATACGCTGGGATCGGGGTGAATTTACACCTAATCAGGCGGTGCTGGTTGATCTTGATCAGGGCCGTTTCTATTTCTTTTTCATCACCATCTGGCCACAGGAGCTGTATTACATCGCCGGGCTGTTGATCATGGCCGGTGTCGGCCTGTTCCTTGTCACCTCAACCGTGGGCCGTGCCTGGTGTGGCTATACCTGCCCGCAAACGGTGTGGGTGGACCTGTTTTTGGTTATTTAACGCTGGATTGAAGGCGATCGAAATGCACGGATCAAGCTGGACAATGCCGGCTGGTCTGCCCCTAAAGTCTTCAAGCGGCTCTCCAAGCATGTTTTGTGGCTGGTGATTGCTATGATGACCGGCGGGGCCTGGGTATTCTATTTTGCCGATGCCCCTACTTTGCTGAAAAATCTGCTGACGGGCAATGCCTCTTCCATTGCTTATTCAACCATTTTTGTTATGACTTCGATCACTTATCTGTTTGCCGGTTTCATGCGCGAACAGGTGTGTACTTTCATGTGCCCGTGGCCGCGCATTCAAGGCGCGATGCTGGATGAACGCTCACTGGTTGTCACCTACAATGACTGGCGCGGAGAGCCACGTTCGCGTCATCAGAAAAAATCTGAAGTGAATGCGCAAAGCGGTGATTGTATTGACTGTAATCAATGCGTGGTTGTCTGCCCCATGGGTATAGATATTCGCGATGGTCAGCAGTTGGAATGCATTACGTGCGCGCTATGTATTGACGCCTGCAACGGGGTTATGGACAAGATCGGTCGCCCGCAAAATCTAATCTCATATTCAACTCTCAATGATTATGAAGCAAATGTGAAAGGTGAGCGCACAAAAACCACCTGGCGTTCGTTTATTCACGGGCGCACAGTGATTTACTCTGCCATAATGGCAATCGCAGCGCTGTCTTTGCTCTATGTACTGGTCATGCGAAATCAGGTTGAGGTGAATGTTCTGCATAATCGCAATCCGATTTTTATACTGTTGTCCGATGGGTCCATACGCAATGGATACACGGTCAAAATACTGAACAAGAAGCTCCAGCCACAGGAATTTGTCATAAGTGTTGAAGGAATTCCGGGATTGGAAATGCAGGTTGCCGGAGCGGAGACGGATGCCCAAAAACAGGTGGTTCTCGAAGTGCCGGCAAACGACCTTGAATCTGTCCGCCTTTTCTTGCGCGCCACTCCATCGAACCTGAAGGGTGAACAAACCCCGTTCAATTTCATTGTCCGCAACAAAAACGATACAGAAAAGATTACCCATGAGGCAGTTTTTTACCAACCCAAAAATTAGATAGATGGATAAGCTATGAGCAATCAGGCAGATGACATAGAAAAAACAGGCCAGTTTACCGGCTGGCATATGGCAATAATCATGGTCGCTTTTTTTGGCGTTGTTGTCTCTGTCAATGGTTACATGGCCTGGATGGCGGTAGATTCATGGACCGGTTTGATGGCGCGTAACGGTTATGTGGCCAGTCAGGATTTTAACGCCGGCCTGGCTGAGCGCAAAAAACAGGACAGTCTCGGGTTTCAAAGCATTCTGCGCTACCGTGACAAAACTATGGTTTTTACCTTCCAGGACCGATCCGGCCAGCCTCTGAAGGGTTTTGAAATCACTCTTAAAGTTGGCAGACCCACTAACGAGAGAGAAGATCGGCAGTTTTTGATGAAAGAGGTTGCGCCGGGAACTTATCAGCAAAAACTACAACTGGCGCCAGGGCAATGGAATGCGGACGTTATCGCAATTAACGAAACCGGTGGCCGCTGGAAGCGTCTGGTACGTCTCGACGTCAAAAAATAAGCCCTTGCAAGAAGTTGTCGATCATGAACATGCGTGAGGAAAATTTGCATCATATCCAGCTCTCTGTGCCCGATATGCATTGCGGCGGGTGCATGAGCAAGGTGGAAAAGACTTTAAATCTTCTCAAAGACGTGTCTTCAGCGCGCGCTAATCTATCTACCCGCCGGGTAACAATTACCTGGAAAAATGACACCTTGACCCCGGAAAACCTGATCGAACACCTGGCCGGAAAAGGTTACAGCGCCCAAGCCATTGACGATATGGATGGTTTTGAAGATGAGCAGGAAAAAGCAGGTCAGGATTTGCTGCGTGCCCTGGCGGTTGCAGGCTTTGCTGCCGCAAATGTTATGTTGTTGTCGGTGTCGGTCTGGGCCGGTGCAAATGATGTCACGCGCGATCTGTTTCACTGGATCTCAGCACTCATTGCCCTGCCGACGATTGTTTACAGCGGCCGCGTTTTCTTTCGATCAGCCTGGACAGCTTTGAGCCACCGGCGCATGAACATGGATGTTCCTATTTCCCTGGCCGTCATTCTGGCGGGTACCATGAGCCTGTTTGAAACCATGGCGGGCCGCGAGCAGGTATATTTTGATGCCGCCGTGACCTTGTTGTTTTTCCTGCTTGTCGGTCGATATCTCGATCACATGATGCGCACAAGGGCACAAAACTCCGCCACGCAATTGTTGAAGCTGGCCCCAAAAACCGCACTGACGGAAGATTTGGACGGAAAGCGCACCACAGTACCGGTTTCCTCTCTCGCAGTGGGGATGAAAGTTGTGGTGTTGCCAGGTGCAATCGTGCCGGTGGATGGCCGGATAGTTTCGGGAACAAGTGAGTTGGACCGCTCTTTGATTACCGGCGAAAGCCTGCCTGAACTGGTAAAGCAACATGATTTTGTTCAATCAGGTGTTATGAACCTGACGGCCCCCCTGGTTATTGAGGTAACCGCTGTTGGAAAGGACAGCTTTCTGGCCAGTGTTATCGCTTTGATGGAGGC
The DNA here is from genome assembly GCA_024278055.1 of Alphaproteobacteria bacterium. Taxonomy (GTDB): domain Bacteria; phylum Pseudomonadota; class Alphaproteobacteria; order Rhizobiales; family JAJFHR01; genus JAJFHR01. The sequence goes on from JAJRTY010000025.1 coordinate 20,199, forward strand.
TGCTGAACAACACAAGTCGCACTACGTACGCATTGCCGACAGGCTGGCTGCAATCTATGCGCCGTTTGTTCACATCGTTGCCTTGCTGACGTTTTTTGGCTGGCTATGGGTCACTCAGGGAGATTGGCAACAAGCCCTCCTGGTGGCGATTTCGGTTTTGATTATTACGTGTCCGTGCGCTCTGGCTCTGGCGGTCCCGGTGGTTCAGGTAGTGGCCAATGGCGTTTTATTTTCCAGAGGCGTTCTGGTCAAGGATGGGGCGGCTTTGGAAAAACTTGCCCAAATAGACAGTATTGTGCTGGATAAAACCGGTACGGTGACCACCGGCAAGCTGATGTTGCAGGATATTGACGAGGTTGAGGCCGACCTGTTTGGCGTTGCTGCCGGACTTGCCTGCAACAGCACTCACCCTTTGTCGCGGGCGGTGACAAGGGCCGCTGTTGCGCGCAATATTGCGGTGATACCCTGCGACACTATACAGGAATATCCAGGGCAAGGCCTTGAAGGCCAGTGCCGGGGGCGCACGGTTCGCATGGGCAGCCGGGTGTGGTGTGGCGTTAAAGATGACATGACAGAAGATCCGAGCCTGATTGCCAGCCAACTGTGGGTTAAAATCGGAAATAATCAACCCGTTGCCCTGACCTTTGTCGATCAATTGCGCGACGATGCCAGAAAAGTGGTTGAAAACTGGAAACTTCACGGTTTGGGCACCACCTTGCTGTCGGGTGACCGGCCTTCATCGGTGGCAGCGGTGGCACAAGCGTTAAGTCTTGATAATTTTGTTGCAGAAGCTTCTCCGGCAGACAAGGTTGACATTATCAAGAACATGGAAACATCCGGGTTGCAGGTATTGATGATTGGCGACGGCATCAATGATGCGCCAGCTCTTGCTGCCGCCCATGCATCCATGGCACCGGCAAGCGCATCGGACATCGGGCGTTCGGCGGCGGACGTAATTTTTCTTGGCGACCACCTGGCACCGGCTGCCTTTGCCTGGCGCACTGCCCGGCGGGCACGGCGTTTGATACAACAGAATTTTGCATTGGCACTCTCCTATAATCTTGTTGCCATACCGCTTGCCATGGCAGGTCTGGCCTCGCCACTGGTGGCCGCGGTGGCGATGTCTACATCCTCCGTAATCGTCACCCTGAATGCCTTGCGCCTGCGCTATCAGGCCGGTGGAGATATGAAGTTGTGAATATTCTTCTTCTGCTTATTCCCGCAGCCCTTGTGTTGGGCGGTCTTGGCCTTGCCAGTTTTATCTGGGCTTTGAAAAGCGGTCAGTTTGATGATCCTGATGGCGCAGCTGCACGTATTTTGTTTGATGATGAAGAAGAAGAAGATAATGAGCCTTGATGAAATAAGGCGAAACTACGCGATGAAGATATGGTGCGGACACCGGAACAGGTGTGCAGCCGACCAGGCCATGGCAAATCAAGCCACGTCGACCACAGGTTGGAACAACGAAGATGCCCAGGCACCAAACCTGTCATAAGAATAACTTATCGTATCCATCAGAAAATCCAACTTAAACTAATGGAAGTTTTCTGCTAGAAGGGTTCTATGAAGATGGTAAATGGCCAGGGCCCCAGCTGTCTCGCTTCACGACCACTACTGATGCCTTCGCCATTGATCTGGATCAACCTCCGGAGAACCTATAATCTTTACCCTTGAAACGATTTTAAACTGCAGACCGCAATCGGAGTGAAAAGAACAAGATGACCAATGACAGCAACAAATGCCCCGTCATGAGCGGAGCCAACGTCCATAAAGCAACCGGGAGTACCGCGAACCAGCACTGGTGGCCAAATCAGCTGAACCTGAAAATTCTTCACCAGAATTCTGCCATGTCTGATCCTATGGGCGAAGCGTTCGATTATGCTGAAGAGTTCAAGAGCCTTGATCTCGATGCCCTGAAGAAGGACATTGTTGCCTTAATGACGGATTCACAAGACTGGTGGCCGGCAGATTATGGACACTATGGGCCGTTTTTCATTCGCATGGCGTGGCACAGTGCCGGCACCTATCGCACCCATGATGGTCGAGGTGGTGCATCTTCCGGCTCACAGCGTTTTGCCCCTCTTAACAGTTGGCCCGACAATGTCAATCTCGATAAGGCGCGGGCTTTGTTGTGGCCGGTCAAACAGAAATACGGCAAAAAAATCTCATAGGCTGACTTGCTGATTCTGGCAGGCAATTGTGCGCTTGAATCGATGGGCTTTAAAACATTTGGTTTTGGCGGCGGACGCGTAGACATTTGGGAGCCAGAAGAAGATATCTACTGGGGCCCTGAGACAACATGGCTTGGCGACGAGCGTTACAGTGGCGACCGGGAGCTTGAAAACCCTCTTGGTGCCGTTCAGATGGGGCTGATTTATGTGAACCCGGAAGGACCAAATGGCAATCCCGACCCCCTCGCTTCAGCCAAGGATATCCGCGATACATTTGCACGCATGGCAATGAATGATGAGGAAACCGTCGCTCTTGTTGCCGGTGGTCATACATTTGGTAAATCTCATGGTGCCGGTGATCCAGGCAAATATGTGGGCCCCGAGCCTGAAGCTGCCGGCCTTGAAGAACAGGGCTTTGGCTGGAAGAACTCCATGGGCAGCGGTCATGGTGATGATACGATCTCCAGTGGCATAGAAGGCGCATGGACACCCCACCCGATACAATGGGACAATGACTTTTTCGACGTACTCCTCGGCTATGAGTGGGAGTTGACAAAGAGCCCGGCTGGTGCCCATCAGTGGACACCAACGCAAGCCTCAGCGGCCAGCACAGCGCCGGCTGCACATGATCCCTCCAAAACTCAAGCCCTGATGATGACGACGGCGGACATGGCCTTGAAGATGGACCCGATCTATGCACCAATTTCAAAGCGCTTCCACGAAAACCCTGCCGAATTTGCAGATGCTTTCGCCAGAGCATGGTTCAAGATGACCCATCGCGACATGGGACCGATCGCATGTTATCTGGGTGCCGAGGTTCCGACAGAAGAGCTCATATGGCAGGATCCGGTTCCTGCGGTTGATCACGAATTGATCGGGGCGGAGGACATTGCCGCTCTCAAAGCCAAAATTCTCAGCTCCGGCCTGAGCATTTCCCAACTGGTTTCCACCGCCTGGGCTTCAGCCGCCACTTTCCGTGGCAGCGACAAGCGTGGCGGGGCTAATGGCGCACGCCTTCGGCTGGCACCGCAAAAAGACTGGGACGTAAACAACCCGGCCCAGCTCAAAACCGTCCTGGAAACACTGGAAGCTATCCAGAATGATTTCAATGCGGGCAGCGGGCAGGTATCCTTGGCGGATATCATTGTTCTTGGCGGTTGTGCGGCGATTGAAAAAGCTGCAAAAAATGCCGGTCATGACATCAATGTACCGTTTTCTCCAGGGCGCACAGACGCCACTCAGGAGCAAACAGACGTGGTCTCATTTGGCGTCCTTGAACCCACAGCCGACGGCTTTCGCAACTATGTGAAGGCAAACCAAAACCGCCCGGCCGAAGAGCTTTTGATAGATCGTGCCCAGTTGCTGACACTGACAGCACCAGAAATGACAGTTCTTGTTGGTGGCATGCGGGTGCTTGGTACCAATGCGGATGGATCCGGGCATGGTGTTTTCACTGAGCGTTCTGAAACCTTGAGCAATGACTTCTTCGTTAACCTGTTGAGCCGGGACGTAAAGTGGGAGCCATCTTCAAATTCCAAAGAGGTGTTCGAAGGACAGGACCGCGCAACCGGCGAGGCCAAATGGACCGGCACCCGTGTCGATCTGGTGTTTGGCTCAAACTCCCAACTGCGGGCGCTGGCAGAAGTCTATGCAAGTGATGACGCACAGGAAACCTTCGTGGCTGACTTTGTGGCGGCGTGGACCAAGGTGATGAACCTGGATCGCTTTGATCTGGCTTGAATCTAGCAAAAAACTTTGAACCGCTCCGGTTTTGCCGGAGCGGTTCAATCTCGCACAGATCTCCGGCAAGCATTGCACCCGCCTAAAACATTGATGTTCCGCGGGAAAATCAACGGCCTGAAAATATATACCAATGAAAGTTGGATATGGCGGAGAGAGAGGGATTCGAACCCTCGGTATGCTTGCGCACACAACGGTTTTCGAGACCGCCCCATTCAACCACTCTGGCACCTCTCCTGCACTTTACGTTCAATGACACAGTTTCAACGCTGCGTGAAGATGCTGGTTCAGTTTTTACCGTGACAAATGCGCGAATTGTTTGATTACCGCGGTATAAACATCACGCTTGAATGGCACAATAAGATCGATCAGCTGATCCATATCACTCCACTTCCATTGATCAAACTCCTGTTCGAGCCCGTCATCGGCAGCAATATTGATTTCACTTTCAGGTCCGGTCAGCGCCATAGCGAACCATTTTTGTTTCTGGCCGCGATATTTGCCCTTGAGGGCAAATCCGACCACCTACTGGGGCAGGTCGTAATAGAGCCATTCATCTATCGTGGCAACGATCCTGGCGGAACTGACACTGGTTTCTTCTTTTAGTTCGCGCCAGGCCGCCTGTTCGGGTGTTTCGCCGTGGTCAATGCCACCCTGGGGCATCTGCCAGATATGGGTGTTGGCATCATCTTTCCATTTGGGGATGCGGTGGCCGACCCAGACCTGGCCGCGGGAATTCAAAAGCATAATGCCCACACATTCGCGATATGGCAGTTTTTCAGTTTCAATCATGGGATACTCGATAAAGGGACAGGTAAATTTCTACGTCTGGCCAGCCGGAATTGTTGCCGATACAGGAACAAGAGTAATACCCTTGGCCTCCAGTGACTTTGACCACTCAACGATGCGCTCTATCGAAATCGGCAAGCCGGAGGCATATCCAATGGCAAGGCCGCGCCGCCGGGCTATGTTTTCCAGCTGCATCAAGGCTTTGTCTATAGCAGCTTTGGACGGGTTAACATCAATCAGGAGATCGGCAGTTGAAACGCCGAGGCCAATTTCGCGACCTACCTGTTTTGCCTTGCTGCGCTGGGAGGTACCATTATCAACAAAGATCAATCCGCGTCGGGAAATTTCGGCAAGGGTATTTCTCAAAGGTTCAGGTGTGGCGGTAAATTTGGCACCCATATAGTTGGTAACACCGGCGTAGCCGACGAACCTGGACATCAGCCATTTTAAGCGGCGCATGTTTTCCGCGTCAGGCAGATTGGTCAAAAGCGTATAGGGGCCAGGGTCATTATCAGGAAAATCATAGGGTTCCATCGGAATTTGCAAAAGCACTTCATGACCGTAATCACGGGCTTTTTTTATCCACGATTGCAGACCTTTGCCATAGGGCGCAAAGCCTAAAGTAACCTGCTCAGGCAGGCGTTTGATTGCAGCATTGGTACCCTTGGCGCTCAGCCCCATGCCACCGACAAAGATGGCAATTCTAACCCGCGCTGCAGCTCCGGACGTATTGGCATCAGGTTTACGGGCATAGACCTGACTCGGGCGGCGGCCATCTTCGCCTATGCGAGGTAAGGGTCCTGTACTGGATTTTTCCACCAGGCCTTTAGCTGGCACAGGCGGCAACGCTGCAACTGTAGCTTCCAGGGTTTCAATGGTTATGTCCGCCACAGGTTCGGCGTCAGAGGAAGGGGGGGAGGTTCGGTATTTTTGGCAACTTTTGCAAGATCTTCCGGGCGTACGGTCTTGCGCATACCAAGTTTTTGAGTGTCAACTTTTGGCGTCTGGTCTTTCAGTTTGTCCAATTTTACGATGGCAACGGGCTCACCACCGAGAGGGTCATTTGATACCAGCACCCAACTCAGCAGACCAAACAAGGTAATTGCAAACAGCGCCCAACTGGCAACAAGAATTTTTGATCGTTTTGGTGCAGTCGGCGCTTTAATCGTTTCGTTGGAGTCTTGCGATGTCATTTATCTTTGCTTTGTTCCCGGATGCAGGCACATCAGCCCATGTTTTACAAATTTGACACGCAGGGATTTACAAACTTAAACCTTTTGAGAAACAACACTCAATTGGCGATAGTGGTTTTCTTTTGTGTTGAATTTTCACTATTGATTTTTACACCGCGAAGCATAGCAAGCGCAAAGGCCAGCTGTTTGTCATCGGCTTTGTCCTTGGGAACAAATGCTGAAGATCCTTTTTTCTCTTCGCCTTCTTCCGACTTCAAATGGCCGGGAAGATCAGCTTCACCTTTCAAGGTTGTGCGGGCTTTTTGATCTTCGGGAACTTCCTGTTCAACAACCACATCAGGGGTAATTCCCTTGGCCTGGATGGATTGGCCTGAAGGTGTGTAATAGCGCGCTGTGGTTAATCTAATAGCACCGCTGTCACCGAGAGGAATAATTGTCTGGACCGAGCCTTTGCCAAACGAGCGCGTACCGATGATTTTTGCACGCTTGTGATCCTGCAAGGCACCGGCAACAATTTCAGAAGCAGACGCAGAACCGCCATTGATAAGGACAACAATCGGCTTGCCCTCTACCCGGTCACCGGAGCGCGCATTGTAACGCTGGGTTTCTTCAACATTGCGACCACGGGTTGAAACAATTTCGCCACGATCGAGAAACGTATCCGATACTGAAATTGCCTGATCAAGCAGGCCGCCGGGATTGTTTCTCAAATCAACCACATAGCCCTTGATCTCGGGACCAATTTTCTTTTTGAGCTCAACTATGGCTTTTTCAACACCCTTTTGGGTCTGCTCGGTAAAGGTGGTAATGCGGATGTAGCCAACGTCATCTTCCTGACGGAAACGAACCGATTTAATGCGGATAATATCGCGAATGACAGTAATGTCGAAAGGCTCATCCTTGCCTTTGCGCACAATCGTCAACACCAAAGGCGTCTTGACGCGACCGCGCATCTTCTCGACTGCCTGGGCAAGCGTTAAGCCCTGAATTTTTTCTTTATCCAGATGAGTAATGAGATCGCCGGGTTTTACTCCTGCCCGGTCCGCAGGCGTGTCATCAATTGGGGTGACCACCTTGACGATACCATTTTCCATGGTCACTTCAATGCCAAGCCCGCCAAATTCGCCGCGGGTCTGCACCTGCATATCGCGAAAGCTTTTGGCGTTTAAATAACTTGAGTGCGGATCAAGCGATGTCAACATGCCGCTGATGGCGGCATCAATCAATTTCGAATCGTCCGGTGCTTCGACATAATCCGACCGGACCCGGTCAAAAACATCGCCGAACAGGTTAAGCTGTTTGTAGGTATCCGTATTGGCGGCATTGGCCGGACCTTGCGGTGCAACAGAATACATCAGGACCGCAGTAGCGGCTGCTCCCAGAAAAAGAGCGCCTAAAGTTGTTAAAATTGATTTTCGCATTATCCACGAGCCTTTTTTACATTTCCCACCCACCAGGGCGTCGGGTCCAACGGGAACCCTTTTCGCCTGAATTCTATATAGAGAACCGGACGCTCATCTCCACTTATGGCACCAAGAGCAGTTCCCGGTGCCAGTTTTAACCCCATGTTCCCTACCGGTTCACCGGCCAGAACAAACTGGCCAACTTCCGTAGTGATTCGTTCCATACCTGCCAATAACACATGATATCCTTCACCAGCGTTAATGATCAAGAGTTGACCGTAGCCTCTGAACTTACCAGCATACACTACCGTACCATCATTTGGCGAAATAACCTGCGCATGAGACCGTGAGGCTATAGAAAGCCCACGCACATTTCCACCAAAACCGTCTGGATCGCCGTAGTTTTTAACCCGTTCTCCTTGAACAGGGAAGCTTAAAGCCCTTCTATTCTTCGAGAACCTGACACCTGGCGTCAATTGTGTCAATCGAACCGGTGCGGAGCCTGCATTTACCGTTGTTTTTTCCGGTTTCTTTTTTGCCGCCTGTCGCTTGAGTTTCGCCAATAAATCCTTGAGTGATTTTGCCTGCCTGCCCAGACTGGCCACCCGGCGATGTTCTATTTTAATTTCCTGTTCAGTGCGCTTGCTGGCAAGTCGTTTAATCTCCAGCAGTTTTTCAATTTCCTTGCGTTCAATCTCAAGCTTGGCGGTTGTCTCATTGAGATCTTTTTGTTCTATGGCAATCTCCCGGCGCAACCGGTTCAGATTACGAAGTTCGCGCGCCAGAGTATTTGCTTCCTGTTTTATTTCCGGAATAATTTTTCCTAGTAACATAGCACTTCTTATGGCATCCAGCGCATTTTCAGGCTGCACGGCCAGAGCAGGTGGCGGTGAGCGTTCAATGCGCTGCAACCCGGCCAGAAGCTCCGCCAGTTTTTCTCTTTCAACAATAAGCCGCCGGTTTATTTTACCCTCATTTACGCTTAGTCTGGCCAATCGAAACTCGGTGGCAGTGGCCTGGGCTTCACGTGCCTGAAGCCGGGCAGCACCGGCGATAAGAAACTTTTTGAGCCGGATAGCTTCTTCTTTCAGGCGTTTACGCTGCTGGCCAAGCTGATTTTTACGCTTTTTTGCCTGGTTAAGCTCGCGTTCAATTTTTTCCAGATTCTGTTTTGGTTTTTCGCGGTTTTTCTTGGTCTGAGCATGGCCAGCCAGAGGACCAGATGCAAAAATCCCCAAGCCAATCACAATAGCGACTATATGTTTGCCTGTGATATTCATTCCAACCGGTTCACCTAATGTTGCTCTCGATCATCATATGCGCCCACACTTGTTGCGCATAGAGTTGGTATTAGAAAACTTTTGATAAAATATTGCCGTCATAAAGAATAATTTCAAGGTCGGTGATAAGGATGCCCGCTGAGCAGGGATATGGACCGGTACAGCTGCTCAACCAGGAGAATTCTGGCAATCATATGCGGCCAGGTCATTGGGCCAAATGACAGGACCAGATCAGCGTCATTGACGATTGATCGATCGAGGCCATCGGGACCGCCAATCAAAAAGCTGGCCTGAGGAACACCATCATCGCGCCAGCTTTCAAGTTGAGTTGAAAACGCCACGCTGGACATGCTGCGCCCGCGTTCATCAAGCACTATGAGGCGTGAATTTTTAATCGGCATTTTTCTCAACCCCTGCGCCTCAAGACGCTGGCGTTCGGACTTGTGCGGGTTCTTTGATTCAACAATTTCAGCCAGGTGGATAGGGCCCAGTCCGATTTTCGGCCCGACCTTGCTGCAACGATCATAGTAACCCTTGAACAGCGCGGTTTCCGGTCCGCTTTTCATGCGCCCGACAGCGCCTATGAAAAGCTTCATGGACATCCGAATTCGCCTATCACGAAAAGTTGATCGATTTAAACCGCCAGCTTCTCGCCCGGTGCGTGTTCTGACCACAATTTTTCGAGGTTGTAGAACTCGCGAACCTCCGGCCGGAAGATATGGACAATGATATCAGCACCATCAATCAGCACCCAGTCGCAATGGGGCAGGCCTTCAAGGCGCGGGCGGCCATAGCCGTTTTCGCGCAGTGCGCGTGATACCTGGTCAGCCACCGCTCCTACATGGCGCTGGGAGCGCCCAGATGCCACCACCATATAATCGGCAATGGCGGTCTTGCCCGCCAGATCTACCACGACAACGTCCAGCGCCTTGGCATCTTCCAGAACAGTTTGAATGGTTTTCAGTTGATTTTCAGCAACATTGGTCTTGGCAGATGCATCATTGGTGCAGGCATCCGCTTTTTTATCAGAGCTCATGGGCTTGGTGGTTCTCTTTCAATTTTGACCCAATTGTATGGCCACAATTCATTCGGGCACAGTAATAACACCCAAATTCAATAATAAGCGGGACAATAAACCTATTTACCACCTCATTTCAACAAAATCTGTACATTCAGGATTAATATTGATTACTTTTGCGCCCTGATCGCGGTGGATGTGGTGTAATCTACAGGTTGATTTATAAAGCACCAGGCCGGCGCTGGTTTGCCCGGCAAAAGGGCGGCATCTTCTTCTGCCAGTCTGAATTCCGCATAAAGTTGAGCTGCTTTTGACCCCAGAGCCGGTTTGGCAAAATCGGGACGATTGAAAACCGCTATGGGGATGGTTTCGACAATCACCCGCCAGTCTTTCCAGCGATCAAGGCCGGCAAATGCATCTGCTCCCATCAGCCAGACGAATTTCACCCCGGCGTAAAGCTGCAAAATCTGGCGGATGGTATCGACACTGTAGGTGATTTTTTGCTCATGTTCGAAAAAAGACAACTCAATCTCCGGGATGTCAATCACTTCGCGGGCAGATAGCGCACGTTGGGCATAAGGGGCGTAGTCTTTAGCCTCCTTCAGAGGGTTTTGCGGTGACAATAACCACCACACGCGATCAAGCTGCAGGCGCTCGAGTGCGGTTTTTGAAATGTGCAGATGGCCACCATGGGCGGGATTAAAGGAGCCGCCAAAAAGGCCAATGCGCATGTTGGCGGCGGCAATGGGCTCAACGTCCCCCATATCAGGGGCGAACCTGGCCAGTACCGCGCACCACATACTTGAAACTGGTCAGCTGCTCGACGCCAACCGGCCCGCGGGCATGCATTTTACCTGTGGCGATGCCGATTTCAGCTCCCATGCCAAATTCACCGCCATCGGCATACTGGGTCGAGGCATTATGCAGCACAATAGCGCTGTCAACATTATTGAGAAACTTCTCTGCAGCTTCAACATCATCAGTGACAATGGCGTCGGTATGACTGGAGCCAAAATTTTCAATATGATCGACCGCAGCATCAACACCGTCAACCAGTTGAACGGAAATGATCGTGTCGAGGTATTCAGTGGTCCAGTCACTGTCGCTGGCCTTCACCACCCGGTCATCAATGTTGCAGACCTGTTCAGGCCCGCGCACTTCACATCCAGCTTCCAGCAAAGCCTCAATAAGCGGGCTCAACAAAGTGGCCCTGGCATTTTCATCAATGAGCAGGGTTTCGGCAGCCCCACAAATGCCGGTGCGGCGCAATTTGGCATTGAGCGTAATCGCTTTGGCCATCTCCAGATCAGCCGCCTTGTCAACATAAACGTGGCACAGGCCTTCAAGGTGAGAGAACACCGGCACACGGGCGTCTGCTTCAACGCGGGCCACCAGACTTTTGCCGCCGCGCGGTATAATCAGATCGACCGTACCGTCAAGACCGGACAGCATGGCGCCAACAGCGGCGCGATCTGGCGTTGGCACCACCTGAATACAGGCTTCAGGCAGACCGGCAGATTTGAGCCCGTCTGTCAGGCACAGGCCAATGGCGGCACTTGAATTGAGGCTGTCGGAGCCGCCGCGCAAAATTGCCGCATTGCCGGATTTAAGACATAAGGCACCGGCGTCAGCGGTAACGTTGGGGCGGCTTTCATAAATAATGCCAATGACACCGATGGGGACACGGACACGGGAAATTTCAAGCCCGTTGGGTTGTACCCATTGCGACATAACCGAGCCGACAGGATCATCAAGGGCGGCGATATCGTCAATCGCCCGGGCCATCAACTCGACGCGTTCTTCATTCAACGTCAGGCGGTCAACAAAGGATGCGGCCATTTGTTGTTCACGAGCGCGTTCAAGGTCAATAGCGTTGGCACTGAGAATGACATTTGCTCGTGCCCTGATATTTTGCGCCATGTTTACCAGGGCCCGGTTTTTCTGATCCGGCGACGCCAGTGCCAGAACCTTGGCAGCGACGCGGGCGGCACGCCCGAGTTTCAGCATTTCCGCCTGCACATTGTCGTTGGCGCCGGTCAACCTGGCATTATTATTGTCTGCATTGTTGTCTGCCAAACTCATGTGACTTGTCCCTTCATCAAAACAAGGTCATCGCGGTGGATCATCTCACTCCGGCCACGATAGCCCAATATAGCCTCAATATCACTGCTTTTATGGCCCATGATCGCTTGCCCGTCACCCACACCATATGCGGATAGCCCCCGTGCAAGCTCCACGCCTTGTGTTGAGATAACGCTGACGGCATCGCCTCGGCTAAATGTACCTGTAACCTCAATAACCCCTGCAGGCAGTAGGCTTTTGCCACTGTTCAGGGCTTTGGCTGCACCTTCATCTATGGTGAATTGCCCGCGCGGCTCAAGAGTGCCGGCAATCCATTTTTTGCGCGCGGCAACCGGCGTGGCTGCGGGCAGAAACCAGGTACACAAATTGTCTTTTTCAATTGCCTTGAGAGGGTTCGACTGGCGCCCGTCGGCAATGGCCATATGAGTACCTGCGGCCATGGCGATGCGGGCGGCAGCAATTTTTGTGGCCATGCCACCTTTGCCCATGGTGCTGATTTTACCCGATACCATAGCGTCAATCTCAGGTGTTATCTGCTTAACCTGAGCCAGCACCTCAGATGCATCGCCCGTGCCGGGCGCACTTGTATAAAGGCCGGCGACATTAGACAACAAGACCAGACAATCGGCAGAGATCATCGAGGCCACACGGGCGGCCAGGCGGTCATTATCGCCTACCCTGATTTCGCTGGTGGCAACGGTATCATTTTCATTGATTACCGGCACCGCGCCAAGACGCAACAGCGTTGCTATGGTATTGCGGGCATTGAGGTAGCGCCTGCGTTCTTCAGTATCGCCCAGAGTTACGAGGATCTGGGCGGCAACAATCCTTTTACGGGCCAGGGCCTCACGATAGGCGTGGGCGAGATCGACCTGGCCAACGGCAGCTGCGGCCTGGTCTTCTTCGAGCTTTAATGTACCGGGTTTGAACTTGAGCACGCGCCGGCCAAGGGCTATAGCACCAGACGAAACAATGACCACTTCCTGGCCACGGGCTTTGAGGTCGGCAATATCGGCGACCAGATCTTTAAGCCAGGCACCTTTCAACTCACCGTTTTCCTGATCCACCAGCAAGGAGGAGCCGATTTTTATGACGATGCGTTTGGCCTCAGACAAAGGCGAGGGCAGGGGAGAAGTCAGGGTTGCCATTTTTCTGCTTCCTGACTGGCACTTTCAGCTTGTTTTTCGGCTTTTCTGTCTGCTTCGATATGGTTGAGGAGGATATTGAGAACCTCATCGCGACCTTCACCCGAAACACCAGACAGTCGATATATTTGCTTGCCTGCCGCTTTTGCCAGCGCTTCAGCCTTTTCGTCAATTTCCTCATCAATCAGGCTGTCGCATTTATTAAGAGCGACAATTTCGGTTTTTTTCGCCAGCAACTCACCATGATTGTTAAGTTCACCGCGAATGGTTTCGTAAGCTGCCGCCACATCATCGTGAGTGCCGTCAACCAGATGCAGAATAACACTGCAACGCTCAATATGAGCCAGAAACTGATCACCGAGACCAATGCCTTCATGAGCACCTTCGATGAGGCCGGGGATATCTGCCAGCACAAATTCACGTGTGCCATAGCGCACGACGCCAAGATTGGGGGTCAAGGTGGTAAAAGGGTAATCAGCAATTTTGGGTTTGGCCGAGGTGACGGCGGCAAGAAAGGTTGACTTGCCTGCGTTTGGCAGGCCGACAAGACCTGCATCAGCAATAAGTTTAAGCTGTAAATGGAGGGTAAATTCTTCTGAAGGCTCACCGGGATTAGCGCGGCGCGGCGCCTGATTGGTGGCGCTTTTGAACCGCGTATTGCCAAAGCCGCCATTGCCGCCGGTTGCCAGCAGCTTGCGCATGCCGGATTGGGTGAGGTCGACAATCAGGACCTCGCCATCTTCCGAGTAGACCTGGGTTCCCGCCGGTACTTTTAATACCGCATCGGCACCTTTGGCTCCGGTGCGGTTTTTGCCCATGCCGTGCATGCCGGTCTTGGCTTTGAAATGTTGTTGAAAGCGATAATCAATCAACGTGTTGAGGCCTTCAACACATTCAATCCAGACGTCACCGCCACGGCCACCATCGCCGCCATCGGGGCCGCCAAATTCTATATATTTTTCACGGCGAAAACTTATGCAGCCGTTGCCACCTTTGCCCGATTGAATATGTACCTTGGCGTGGTCGAGAAATTTCATCTTGTGTCACCCGTTGCAACCGTCCGGCCCAAAAGAAAAGGGAGATGGTAACCCATCTCCCTTAATTCTGCTTCAAATTCTATCACCGGGATCAGGTCACCGGCAAACTTTACATCACCAGCTATTCAGCAGCTTCGACCGGCGGGAGGACAGAAACAAATGTGCGTCCACCGCGAGAAGTTCTGAATTTTACATTGCCGGGGATTAAAGCGAAAATCGTATGATCCTTGCCCATGCCGACATTGTCACCGGGATGCCATTTAGTGCCGCGCTGGCGAATAATAATATTGCCGCCAATGACGCTTTCGCCACCATATTTTTTCACGCCCAGTCGGCGACCTTCGGAATCGCGACCGTTACGCGATGATCCACCTGCTTTTTTATGTGCCATTTCGTGGCTCCTTCAAAATCTTTTTTAACCGGTTTATTTCTCTTCGTCGAGCTTTTTGGCTTGAGACAACCAGTCTTCGCGCTCAATGCGGCCTTTAAAACTCAAAACCTCGTCAACCTGATCAATCTCAGCCTTGGTGAAAGCTGCCACTTGCGCATATGTGGTAATGCCAAGCGCATTCAGTTTCTTTTCAAGAACCGGACCGACGCCTGAAATTTTCTTCAGATCATCAGGTTTGCCTTCTGGCGCTTTAAACAGAGGCGCTGCATCAGCAGGCTTGTCGTCCGCTTTTTTGGCTTTGGGTGCAGCTTTCTTCTCTGCCGGTTTTTTAGTCTCAGGTTTGGCTTTTGCTTTTGGCGCAGCCTTCTTCGGCGCAGGTTTTTTGCCATCGGTCAAAATATCGGTGATCTCAACCAGCGTCAGGTCCTGCTTGTGACCGGCTTTGCGGCGGTAATTCTTGCGGCGCTTCTTTTTGAAAACGACAATTTTCTTGCCCCGCGTCTGGCGCACGACCGTGGCCACAACCATGGCACCACTTACCAGTGGTGTGCCGATTTCCATATTGCCTTCGGTGCCAACCATCAAAACGTCAGAAAACTCAACGCTGTCACCAGCATCACCTTTTAGTTTTTCAATGACGAGAACATCTTTTTCGGCAACTTTATACTGTTTGCCACCAGTCTTAATGACTGCGAACATCTGTTCGGTCCTTCAATTTCCGCGCCCTGTGGCGCCGCACTTCTTGCGGACTTGTATCTTGGCCTCGGGCAGCGCATACAAATATAAGGGGCGTAAAAACCGCCCCGTATCGCGGCGCACTATAGTCAATTTGTGCGTGGCGTCAAGCCGTCGTTTGCTGGAGGGAAATAAATGACCCCAATCACGATTCTTATACCGTCACCCCGGCGAAAGCCGGGGTCCAGAATGAGGCCTATACGGCAAATTGCAACAAAGGCTGAATGGTGGCAATGCGGACTTTTCTGCTGTTCATTGTATTCATGCAGACAGCCGCTTTCGGAAAATGCGGGGCCATAGCGCTCTCAGCATTAGCAGGTGAATTGGGATTTTTTCAGACGTCGAAAGGACTCCAATCGCGACCACCAACGGATCGTATTCCACTATCGCCGTTCGAAGTGCCGTAGAACAACTCACCACCACAATCATAACATTTGTAGAAATCTAAAGCCTGATACGTGCGATTTTGGAATTGAAGGTACGCGATCCTTTTCTCGCCCATGCATTTTGGGCAAGCGTAGCGATCATCGTTACAAGAATTGTGTTCGGCCTTAAGTAGATGGGCTGATTTTCCTTTGCCGTATGCGACTTCTTCAAATTTTTCCAGTGTAGATCGCCATGCATTGACCTCATCGACCTCTGCTTGCAATGTCTTGAGCTTCTGTGCAAGCTCAAACTCTCGCAGTTGCGCCTCACCGGCAATTGCGCGGGCCTCCATCAATGCCTTTTCTACCTCGTTTAGCGCGGCCTTTGCATCCGGATCACCCTTTAGCGACTTCAAACCGGCAAGAGTCTCAACCGCCGTTTTCGCGCTATTGATCACAGCCGGGAGGTCAATCACATCGATCATAATTCATCTCCGAATCACTTTATGAGCATATCAAGAATTTTAGCATCATTTGACACCAAGTTGCAGTAAATAGCAGGACGATATGCCTGTGCTTAACGCTTTCCAGTCGCCCCGGCGTCGCTCACATTGCTGAAATCAAATTTAAACATCGACTAAGACGATGAAAGCGAATTATACCAAAGGCGTGGACGTTTGAACGATAGCTTACGTCCGTCTTACCGGCTTTCGCCGGTAAGACGGAACGATGGATCGAACCTCACCGCCACTGGTATTACCTGTCTTCTATTTTAAAGCGACAACTGAACCTGTCTCATACTATGCATCGAATTTGTTTTTGATTGTCGTCAAACGGTCGCCCAAAATGGGTTCTAAGCCACCGTTCGGTCGTGGCAAAAACAACCTATAAAGCTGCCTGCAATTGCTGTAGATGATCGAGCACCTGTTGTGCTTCAGCACGGGCGTCATCATCTTTGGCGTCGGCTACATCTTCCTCAGTGTTCTTGATTTCCTGAGCCAGGCGCTCGCGGTCAAGTTCTTCCATGGGGATGGCGGTTTCAGCCAGAATTATCAGGCCGTCGCTGGCGACTTCGGCGAAGCCGCCGCGGACGAAGACCTTGAATTCAGCACCTTCTTCGTCTTTGAAGGTGATCACGCCGGGTTTAAGGGTGGTCAACACCGGCGCATGTTGCGGCATGACGACAAAGTCGCCCTCGGAGCCGGGAACCATGACTTCGCGTACGTCACCGGAGCGCAAAAGTCTTTCCGGTGAGACGAGTTCAAATTTGAGCAATTCAGCCATAGTGCGTCACTTGTTTCCTTTAAGCTGCTTCTGCGGCCAGTTTTCCGGCTTTTTCAATCGCCTGATCAATCGAGCCCACCATATAGAAGGCGGCCTCTGGAAGGTGATCATAATCGCCATCGCACAGGCCTTTGAAGCCCTTGATGGTGTCAGCCAGATCAACCAGAACACCGGGTGAGCCGGTAAAGACTTCAGCGACAAAGAACGGCTGTGACATGAAGCGTTCAATTTTACGCGCACGTGCCACGGCCAGTTTATCGTCTTCTGATAATTCATCCATACCGAGAATGGCGATGATATCCTGAAGCGCCTTATAGCGCTGCAAAATTTCCTGCACCCGGCGTGCGGTTTCATAATGCTCGTCACCGATAATGCGCGGGTCTAACATGCGCGAGGTTGAATCAAGCGGGTCAACCGCTGGATAAATACCTTTTTCCGAAATCGCACGGTTCAACACAGTTGTTGCATCAAGATGGGCAAATGATGTGGCCGGAGCCGGGTCAGTCAAATCATCGGCAGGCACGTAAATCGCCTGCACCGAGGTGATCGAGCCTTTATGCGTAGACGTAATACGTTCCTGCATGGTGCCCATGTCAGTAGCAAGTGTAGGCTGATAGCCCACAGCTGATGGAATACGACCCAACAGGGCGGAAACCTCAGAACCGGCTTGAGTAAAGCGGAAAATATTATCGATAAAGAACAACACGTCCTGGCCTTCTTCGCGGAAATGCTCGGCCACGGTGAGGCCTGACAATGCCACACGGGCGCGCGCTCCTGGAGGCTCATTCATCTGGCCGTAAACAAGGGCGCATTTTGAGCCATCGCCACCGCCTTCTTTATTCACACCACTTTCAATCATTTCCCAGTAAAGATCGTTACCTTCGCGGGTACGCTCACCCACACCGGCAAAAACCGAATACCCGCCATGGCCTTTGGCAACGTTGTTGATCAGTTCCATGATCAAAACCGTCTTGCCAACTCCGGCACCACCGAACAGGCCGATTTTACCGCCTTTGGCGTAAGGTGCCAGCAGGTCGACGACTTTAATGCCGGTGACCAGAATTTCAGCTTCTGTGGATTGCTCAACAAAAGCAGGCGCATCCTGATGGATGGCTCTTTTGCCTTTGGTTTTAACCGGGCCTTTTTCATCCACCGGCTCGCCAATCACATTCATGATGCGGCCAAGGGTTTCTTCACCCACCGGCATCATGATCGGCTCGCCTGTGTCGGCCACTTCCTGACCGCGAACCAGACCTTCGGTCGCATCCATAGCAATGGTGCGGACAGTGTTCTCACCCAGATGCTGGGCGACTTCCAAAACCAGACGGTTGCCGTGGTTATCGGTTTCAAGTGCGTTGAAAATTGCAGGCAGGTGTTCATCAAAGCGCACGTCAACGACGGCACCTGTTACCTGCGTTACCTGTCCAACAACCTTTTTCTTGGCCATGTTGTTAGTCCTTCATCTCGTCAAAGTTACTAGAGCGCTTCTGCGCCGGATATAATTTCAATCAGTTCAGTCGTAATTTTCGCCTGCCGCGACCGGTTATAGGTCAACGTCAATTTATCAATCATGTCGCCGGCATTGCGCGTCGCATTGTCCATCGCACTCATGCGTGCGCCCTGCTCACTGGCGGCATTTTCCAGCATCGCCCGGAAAATTTGTACGTTGACATTGCGCGGCAGCAAAACTTCGAGAATTTCGCTTTCATCGGGCTCATATTCGTAGCACGCACTTGGGCCAGAGGATGCAGGCGCATGGGCATCTTCATCAACACTGATCTGGGCTGGTATAAGTTGCAAGGCTGTCGGGATTTGTTCAATCACCGATTTAAACTCGGCGTAATAGAGCGTGCAGATATCAAACTCGCCAGCTTCAAACATCTCCAGGATTTTATCGCCAACACCTTGTGCATGGTCGAAACCAACGTTTTTCACCCTGATTTCAATCAATTCGATAATCTGGGCCGAGAACTGACGCTTCATGGCGTCATGGCCTTTTTTACCGACACAGAGAATTTTGACAGTTTTTCCCTGTGCCATCAGGGAGACGGCTTTTTCCCGGGCAATTTTTACAATCGAGGCATTAAAACCACCGCACAGGCCGCGTTCTGATGTGGAGACAACCAACAGATGAGTGTTGTCCTTGCCGGTTCCGGTCAGCAGTTTTGGCGCACCGTCATTGCCAACCAAAACACCGGCAACATTGGCCAGAACCTGGTTCATGCGCTGCGAATAAGGTCGTGCTGCCAGGGCTGTTTCCTGAGCACGGCGCAATTTTGCCGCTGCAACCATCTGCATCGCCTTGGTAATCTTTTGCGTCGCGGTGACGCTGGCGATACGATCCTTGAGCTCTTTGAGGTTGGCCATCTATGCCGTTTCCTTAACCTAACTCAACCAAATGACTTTGAAAAACTGTCTGAAATCGACTTGAGTTTTTCATTTGTGGCATCAGACAAGGCTTTTTCCTTGCGGATGGTTTCCAGAAGATCGCCATGCTCTTCACGCACGAAGCGCAAGAAATCATCTTCAAATCGCGCCACATCCTTGACATCAATCTTATCAAGATAACCGTTCACACCGGTGTAGATAACCACAACCTGCTCTTCCACTTTCAGCGGAGAGAACTGACCCTGCTTCAACAATTCAGTCAGGCGCGCTCCGCGGTTAAGCATGGCTTGCGTGGCGGCATCAAGGTCTGAGCCAAACTGGGCAAAGGCGGCCATTTCACGATACTGGGCCAATTCACCCTTAATCGGACCAGCCACCTGTTTCATGGCTTTGATCTGAGCAGCTGAACCCACGCGTGAAACCGACAGACCAACGTTCACAGCGGGGCGAATACCCTGATAGAACAGGTCGGTTTCAAGGAAGATCTGACCATCGGTGATCGAGATCACGTTGGTTGGAATGTAGGCCGAGACATCATTGGCCTGGGTTTCAATCACCGGCAGCGCCGTCATTGAACCTGAGCCATGATCTTCATTGAGCTTGGCTGAACGCTCGAGCAGACGACTATGAAGGTAGAACACGTCGCCGGGATAGGCTTCACGGCCCGGCGGGCGACGCAGCAACAAAGACATCTGGCGGTAGGCCACAGCCTGCTTGGACAGATCATCATAGGAAATCAGCGCATGCATGCCATTGTCGCGGAAATATTCCGCCATGGCACAGCCGGCAAAAGGTGCGATGAACTGAAGCGGTGCGGGTTCGGAAGCGGTGGCGGCGACCACAATGGAATATTCCATGGCACCGTTTTCTTCCAGCACCTTGACGAACTGGGCAACAGTTGAGCGCTTCTGGCCTATAGCTACATAGACACAATAGAGCTTTTCGTTCTCATTATCACTCTCATTGACGGACTTCTGATTGAGAATGGCATCGAGAACAATGGCGGTTTTACCGGTCTGGCGGTCACCAATGATCAATTCGCGCTGGCCACGACCAACAGGAATAAGCGCATCAATCGCTTTCAGGCCTGTCTGCATCGGTTCATGCACAGATTTACGTGGCAGAATACCCGGAGCCTTAACATCAACAACACTGCGTTGTTTGGATTTAATCGGTCCTTTGCCATCAATCGGGTTGCCAAGCGGGTCAACCACGCGACCCAGCAATTCCCTGCCCACAGGCACGTCCACAATGGCACCGGTACGTTTTACCGTATCGCCTTCTTTAATGTCTCTGTCAGAGCCGAAAATAACGACGCCGACATTGTCGACTTCAAGGTTAAGCGCCATGCCGCGAATGCCACCGGGAAATTCGACCATTTCACCGGCCTGAACATTATCAAGCCCGTGAATACGCGCAATACCGTCACCTACCGACAGCACCTGGCCAATTTCGGAGACCTTAGCCTCTTTGCCAAAACCTTTAATCTGTTCTTTTAGAATTGCGGAAATTTCCGCAGCTTTAATATCCATCAGCCAACCTCTTTCATGGCGATTTTCAAGCCGTCAAGCTTGGTTTTAAGTGAATTATCCACCATCCTGCTGCCAACCTTTACGATCAGGCCACCCAGCAAGGATGCATCTACATGGGGCACGAGTTTAACGTCGCGACCCACGACAGCTTTCAATTCCGATTTCACAGCGTTCATCTGCTTTGTCGTCAGCTTGGAAGCTGATGTGACTTCAGCGGTAATTTCTCCGCGATGCTGCGCCAGTAACATGGAAAAAGCCTTGATCATATCAGGCAGGGCAAAAAGCCTGCGGTTCGACGTGATCAGACTGACAAAATTCAGTGTTAATTTTGAAATTTTTACTTTTTTGAAAACAGCATTTAAGGCGCGCATTTGTTCATCGGTGGAAAACACCGGGCTTTTAACCAGACGGTTCAGGTCTTCGCTGCTCTCCAGCATTTCCTGAATTTTCCCAAGATCTTTCGAAATACTGTCGAGGGATTTGCTCTCCAACGCCAACTCAAACAGAGCGGTTGCATAACGTCCGGGCATTCCTGCCAGTATCGGGTCTTGTCCTGCCACTTAGAAATTCTTTCAACAATTATCTAAAAACCGACACCAGTCAGCGGTTAAATCTTTGAAAACACGTCACTTTTACAAAACTATGCGCACCTGCGAGCGCTCAAAACGCCTGCTGCCGCGCATGATCTATCACACATGGCAGGCCCTTGCAATATGGACACTTGAATTGAATGCACAAAATAGACATTTTTCGCCCCCCATCCCTGCCTTGGGCGCGATTATACGCAATTGTCCCGGAATTAAAAGAAACTTTGCGGATCAACATCTATTGAAAGCCGGAGGTTTGAGGGTATTTTAAGTGGTCTCAGCCATTGGGAAATATATTTCTGCATGTTGAAATCCCGCCTGGTTTTAACCAGCAGCCGATAGCGGTGACGCCCGCGAATAACGGCAATGGGAGCAGGAGCGGGACCAAGTACGCGCGCGCCATCACCAGGAGGGGCGTTGCGGGCAAGTGTTCTGGCAAATTGTTCGACGCCGATCTGTGACGTACCGGACAAAATGATGCTGGCCAACCTGCCATAGGGCGGAAAGCCGGAGCGTTTGCGGACTTCGCGCTCATGATCGTAAAAGGCATCACGATCGCCTTTAATCAAAGCATCAATGGCGGGATGTTCAGGACCATAGGTCTGTATAAAGGCGCGACCCGCGCGCTCTTCGCGCCCGGCGCGTCCGGCCACCTGGCGTAAAATCTGATAGGTGCGTTCAGCCCCACGCGGGTCACCCTGGCCAAAGCCGATATCGGCATCAATAATGCCCACTAAAGTGAGACCGGGGAAATGATGGCCTTTCGCGGCTAACTGTGTGCCGATTATAAGGTCAACCTTGTGCTCGGTGATGTCCACAAGCATATCGCTGAGGCTTTTGTGCGACGACATGTCGCTGGACAGAATGCTCAATCGGGCTTCGGGAAAGAGTTCGGCGGCCTCTTCAGCAATGCGCTCAACCCCGGGACCACAGGCAACAAGCGAACCTTGCGCCTGGCAAGACGGGCATTCATCAGGCCGTTGTGCATTAAAACCGCAATGATGACACTGCAACTGGCGGCGGAAGCGATGTTCCACCAGCCAGGCCTCGCAGTCGGGACATTTGAAGCGGTGGCCGCACCGCCTGCACAAGGTGAGCGGTGCATAGCCGCGACGGTTCAAAAACAACAAAACCTGTTCGCCCTCGCTCAAAGTTTCCGCCATTGCTGCCACCAGACGCGGGGCAATCCATTTTTGCGGCTCGGGGCCTTCGGTTTTTAAATCAATAATATTCATTTGCGGATAGCTTGCTCCGGCATGACGCCGGGTCAATTGCACAGACTGGTAACGTTGATTGTCGACGTTGACGAGAGTTTCCAAAGCCGGGGTGGCAGAACTGAGCACAACCGGGAAATTTCCCAAAGTGCCACGCACTACGGCCATATCGCGGGCATGATATATCACCCCATCCTCCTGCTTGAAGGCGGTGTCATGTTCTTCATCAACCACAATCAACCCGAGATCGCTAAACGGCAGGAACAATGCTGAACGCGCCCCGATAACAACCCTCGCCTCCCCCAAAGCAATTGCGCGCCAGGCGCGTTGGCGCATACGCGCCGTCATGCCGGAGTGCCACTCAGCCGGCTTCACCCCAAAGCGTTGTTCAAACCTTTTAACGAAGCCTTTGGTGAGCGCTATCTCCGGCAGCATTAACAATACCTGCTGGCCACGTTCCACTGCAGCGGCAATGGCTTCAAAATAAACTTCCGTCTTGCCTGAGCCAGTGACGCCATCGAGCAGGGTTACGGAATATTTGCGTGCGGCTACGTTGGCGCGCAGAACTGTGGCGGCTTTTGCCTGCTCGGCTGAAAGCTGCACCTGGTGGGCACGCGGGTTGGGCTTATCGAAAGCTTTCAATGGTGGCAGGATTTCGCCCACAAGGGTTTTGGCGTCAATCAAGCCGCGCACAACGCTCAAGGTCACCCCGGCCAATTCGGCCAGTTCCGCCGGTCGCCGCAACATGCCACCGGCGGCGGCTTCAAGCACACGCTGGCGCTGAGGCGTTAGGCGCGCAGGTTCCGGCCCACCAATCCTGTAGCCCATTTGCGGCTTTGGCGGTGACAGGGCTTCAGTGGAGCGCAGACACATGCGCAGGACAGATCCCGGCGCACTTAAAGTGTAGCCGGCTACCCAATCAACAAACCGGCGCTGGATTTCAGGCATCGGCGGGGTATCAAACCGCTCGGCTACATATTTAAGCCGGTCGCGGGAAATTTCCGGTTCTCCGCCCGCTTCTTCGATTGACCAAACCACGCCAGTCATCTGGCGCGGCCCCAGAGGAACGCGCACATAATGGCCTGATACCAGGTTCATGCCTGTCGGGACCAGATATGAATAGGCCACAGGCAATGCCAGCGGCAGCAACACCTGCACGCAAACTTCTTCTCCTATATCCGTATTCAAACTCAGCCCTCCGGCGTGACCTCTTAAAATATTGATATTTTTCGCCTAAAATGTGGAGTGTCGCCTGGGCGATAACAATCCCGGACTTGATTCGCGTGTTTTTACCGTAGCCATGAACATGTAACAGCCCCGGGCAACAACAAAGGTAAAAGACCTTAACTATGAAATTTTTTATTGATACTGCCGTTATAGATGAAATCCGCGAACTCAAGGATACCGGTATGGTTGACGGGGTGACGACCAATCCTTCGCTGATTGCCAAATCCGGCCGTGATTTCAAGGAAGTCATTGCCGAGATCTGTGAGCTTGTGGACGGCCCGGTGAGCGCCGAAGTTGCCGCTTTAGAGTCTGACAAGATGATTGCCGAAGGCCGCACACTTAGCCGTATTGCCAAAAATGTCGCGATTAAAGTGCCGCTGACCTGGGACGGGCTTAAAGCGTGCCGGGTATTGTCCAACGAAGGCACGATGGTCAATGTGACCTTGTGCTTCAGTGCCAATCAGGCGTTGCTGGCAGCCAAGGCAGGCGCCACTTTTATTTCTCCCTTTATCGGTCGCATTGATGATCTGGGCTTAACCGGCATGGAACTGATTGAAGACATTCGCATCATTTATGATAATTATGAGGCGCTCAATACTGAAATTCTGGCTGCTTCAATTCGCTCACCGGTGCATGTTAAAGAAGCAGCACTGGCCGGAGCAGACGTTGCCACCATTCCCGCAGCAGTGCTCAAGGGCCTGGCGCAGCATCCATTAACCGACAAGGGACTTGAAGCCTTCATGGCCGATTGGGCAAAGACCGGCCAGACTATTTAAATTTTAAGGAAACATGACAAACACAGCGGCAAGTTTTCTGTATGCGGGCCCCGATATCTCGGTTGAAGCCCGGGCGTGGCTGCATTATCTGATTACCGAAAAGCGTGTGGCGGACAAAACCGTTGAGGCCTATACCCGCGATATCGAGCAGTTTTTTGGATTTCTGTTTGAGCATCTGGCCGGTGCCGCAAGTCTGAATGATCTGGCTGAACTAAGCCCGCGCGATTTCAGGGCTTTTCTGGCCAGCCGGCGAAGGGATGGTGCTTCAAGCCGTACTGTTGCGCGAAACCTTTCCGCCATCCGTTCCCTGTTTCGGTTTTTGGAGAAAAAAGGTACATTGGCCAACCCCGGTCTGGCAGCGATCAGAAGCCCGAAAATTGCGCATTCGGTGCCAAAACCGCTCGGTGTTGATGCCGCCAGACGATTGGCATCACCCGACACTCTGGCTGCGGGGGCGAGTGAACAAAAATGGATACTGGCGCGCGATGCCGCCGTTTTTACTTTGCTGTATGGCTGTGGTTTACGCATATCGGAAGCTCTGGGCCTGTGTTTACGCGAAGCGCCAGTAAAGCCCGAACACCAGGTTTTGACCATTACCGGCAAGGGCAACAAGATGCGCCAGGTGCCGGTGTTGCCGGTGGCGCGTGAGGCGATTGCAAAATATCTCGAATTGTGCCCGCATGCACTTGTGCCCGAAGGCCCGTTGTTTGTGGGTCTGCGCGGCAAACGCCTGAGTGCGCGGATAATCCAACTGGCAATTGCGCGCCTGCGCGGGGCTTTGGCCCTGCCGCATACCGCCACGCCCCATGCGCTGCTGCACAGCTTTGCCACGCATTTACTGAGTGCCGGCGGTGATCTGCGCGGCGTGCAGGAATTGCTCGGCCATGCCAGCCTGTCGACCACGCAGATTTATACCGAAGTCGATAGCGAACATCTGCTGAAGCAATATAACAAGGCCCATCCGCGCGCCGGGGCAAAATAAGCTAGAGCTGAATTGAATTACCTGGGATTTTTCGCACCGTCCCGGCCGTGAGCCGGGACCTCTGACATTCCGCTTGAACGCCAATAGGTCCCGGCTCAAGGCCGGGACGGTGCGAAAAACGGGTGTTAACCTTGTTTGATTCTACTTTATCCCGAATTGCTCTAGCCACCCTGTCGGACCAGACGCACTTCCACATCAATGTCGCGCCTGCGCTCACTGCGATAGTTTACAATCAATTGTACATCAATCCTGTCGCCCACCATCTTTATCCGTAAAAACCGATCTGCGGCAAAAGTGGAAAATGATGCCTGCAGGTCACCTTTGGGGCCGATGCGGGCGCGAACCAGGCCCCAGGCGCAATTGGCCGGGTAACACTTGGCCCAGGCGCGAACATACCAGCGTGCGCCGGGAACAATCAGGCCATCGTCAGTTTCTTCCTGGGTACACTGGTAGACTATATTGAGCTTGACCAGATCCTGAATGGCAGCCTCGGAATTAACCCAGGTGCCGGCAAGAGGGGCGTTGAAACAGGCTGTTTGAGCCCCGGCACCAGTCAAAGTGGAGAGGAGAAATCCTACAAAAACCAGCGCCGTCAGCTTCAATTGATGTCTAGACATCACTCAACCTCACAAATTCAGGGGTTATTGTAGCAAGACATCCTGAATCAGGGGTAAATTCGGGTTTCCTCAGCTGTGAATGGCGCGTTTATCCACGGCCATAGCGGCTTCCTTGACGGCCTCCGACAAGGTCGGGTGGGCATGACAGGTGCGCGCAAGGTCTTCGGCTGAACCGCCAAATTCCATCAAGACACAAGCCTCATGGATCATCTCGCCAACAGCCGCCCCAATCATGTGGACGCCAAGAACACGGTCGGTTTTTTTATCTGCCAGAACTTTGATGAAGCCGTCAGTTTTGCGTATGGCCTTGGCGCGACCATTGGCGGTGAAGGCGAATTTTCCGACCACATACTCAATGTTGGCTTCTTTGAGTTCTTCTTCGGTTTTACCAACCACGGCAACTTCGGGCATGGTGTAGACGACGCCGGGAATTACGTCATAATTTACGTGACCGGCCTGGCCCACCAGCAATTCGGCAACGGCGACACCTTCATCTTCGGCCTTATGCGCCAGCATGGGGCCGGCGATTACGTCACCAATGGCGTAGATGCCATCAACCGAGGTTTTGAAATGTGCGTCCGTCTTGATGCGACCGCGCTGGTCGAGCTCGACACCGGCCTGCTCAAGCCCCAGGCCGGAAGTGTACGGCACCCGCCCGATGGCCACCAGCATAACATCGGTTTCAATTATCGCAGCTTCGCCGCCTGTGGCAGGCTCCACTGTGACCTTCAGGCCTTCATCGGTCTTTTCAACACCGGTTACCTTGGTGGAAAGTCTTAAGGTCATCTTCTGTTTTTTCATGGTGCGGGCAAAGGTCTTGGCTATTTCGCCATCCATGCCCGGCAAAATTCTGTCGAGGAATTCAACCACGGTGACCTGCGATCCCAACCGGCGCCACACAGATCCCAGTTCCAGCCCGATGACACCGGCGCCCACCACCAGCAGGTGCTCAGGCACAGTGTCAAGTTCGAGTGCGCCAGTTGACGAGACGATCTGTTTTTCGTCGATATCAATGCCTGGCAGCTGAGCCACGTCAGATCCGGTGGCAATGACGATGTTTTTAGTTTCCAGGATTTCGCTGCCACCGGCATTGAGCGCGATTTCAACTTTGCCGGGAGCAACAATCCTGGCGAGCCCATGAAAAGCCGTAATCTTGTTTTTCTTCAACAGGTATTCAACACCGGCAACATTGGTATCAATAACGTTCTGTTTGTGGCCCATCATGGCGGGCAGGTCGAGTTCGGGGTCGGATACCTTGATACCCATGGCAGCAAATCCATGACCGGCTTCTTCAAACAGTTCTGAAGAATGCAGGATGGCCTTCGATGGAATGCAACCAACATTGAGGCAGGTGCCGCCATGGGTTTGGCGTTTTTCTACCACGGCCACCTTCAGCCCCAGCTGGCTTGCGCGTATGGCACATACATAGCCGCCGGGCCCTGTACCAATGACGATAAGATCGAATGCCTCAGCCATGGTTGCTCCTTGTTTGATTTTCTATAGATCGAGGACCAGACGCTGGGGGTCTTCAAGCTGCTCCTTGACCCGCACCAGGAAGGTGACAGCTTCCTTGCCATCGACAATTCTGTGGTCGTAAGAAAGAGCCAGATACATCATCGGTCTGATTTTTATTTCACCGTCCACAGCCATGGGGCGCTGCTGGATTTTGTGCATGCCCAAAATGCCTGACTGCGGTGCATTGAGGATGGGTGTCGACATTAAAGAGCCATAGACACCGCCATTGGAAATGGTAAAGGTGCCGCCCTGCATGTCTTCAATGCCAAGCTTGCCATCGCGCGCACGCGCGCCAACAACATTGATGGCTTTTTCTATACCGGCGAGGCTCAAATCATCGGCATCACGTATAACCGGCACCACCAGGCCTTTGTCGGTACCGACGGCAACGCCCATGTGATAATAGTTTTTGTAAACAAGATCGGTGCCGTCAATCTCGGCATTAACCGCGGGCACGTCTTTTAGAGCACCGATACAGGCTTTGACAAAAAAGCTCATAAAGCCGAGCTTGACGCCATGCTTTTTCTCAAACAGCTCTTTGTATTGCTTGCGCACAGCCATGATGGCGGTCATGTCAACCTCGTTGAAGGTGGTCAGCATGGCGGCGGTGTTCTGGGCATCTTTCAGGCGCTTGGCGATCGTTTGGCGCAGACGTGTCATACGCACGCGCTCTTCACGCGGATCATCTTCTGCACCGACCGGGGTTTTGGCTTGTGGTGCGGGTGCGGATGCGGGTGCCGCAGCTGGAGCGGGTGCCGAAACCGAAGCTGATACTGGAGTTGGGCTGGCACTAACGCTGTCCATTACCGCCAGTATATCGCCTTTGGTCAGGCGGCCATCCTTGCCGGAACCTGCAACACTGTCGGGATCGATATTATTTTCAGCAACCAGCTTGTTGACCGCAGGAGAAAGCAGAGGAGCGCTAACGGCAATTGGTGCTTCAACCGCAGCCGGCTCCGGTGCGGACGCTGCTATTGGTGCCGGGGCTACACCGGATCCTTCGCCAATGGCTCCCAGCAAGGCACCGACTTCGACGGTTTCACCATCTTTGACCAGAATTTCTGATAATACCCCGGCGGCAGGTGCGGGCACTTCAATAGTTACTTTATCGGTTTCAAGTTCCACCAGCGGCTCATCAACCGCTACTGCATCTCCAGCTTTTTTGAACCACTGGGCGATGGTGGCTTCGGTTACACTTTCACCTAATGTTGGAACCCGTATTTCTGTCGTCATAACCCCTAGTCTCCTAATGCGTCGTCTAAAAACGCCTGCAATTGTACTAAATGTCTTTTCATCTGTCCTGTAGCGGTCGCAGCTGTCGCCGGGCGCCCGGAATAACGGGGCCGTTTATGTTTGGCATCTATCTCATTGAGCACCCATTCCAGATTGGGCTCCATGAACGACCAGCCACCCATATTTTTCGGCTCTTCCTGACACCAGACAATTTCAGCTTGTGGAAATCTGCCCATCTCGTTGATCAGCGCTTTTTTGGGGAAGGGATAAAGCTGTTCGACACGCATAAGATAGATATCATCGCGACCGCGTTTTTCGCGCTCATCATAGAGATCAAAATAAACCTTGCCCGAACATAAGACCAGGCGTCTGATCTTGTCGTCGTCAACCAGCCTGATCTTCTGGTCTGGCAGAATTTGTGCATCATCCCACAATACGCGATGAAAACTTGCATCAGGCCCGAACTCGTCAATTGTTGAAATGACGCGCTTGTGACGCAACAAAGATTTCGGTGTCATCAATATCAGTGGTTTACGAAATTCGCGCTTCATCTGGCGGCGCAGAATATGGAAATAATTCATCGGTGTGGTGCAATTGGCGACCTGCCAGTTATCTTCGGCGCTTTGTTGCAGAAAGCGCTCGAGCCGGGCAGACGAATGTTCCGGCCCCTGGCCTTCATAACCATGAGGCAGCAGGCACACCAGACCGGACATGCGCAGCCATTTGCGTTCACCGCTGGAGAGGAACTGATCGAATACCACCTGGGCGCCATTGGCAAAATCACCAAATTGTCCCTCCCACAGGGTCAACACATTGGGCTCTGCCAGGGAGTAGCCATATTCAAATCCCAAAACCGCTTCTTCCGACAGCATCGAATTGATGACCTCGTAGCGGCCCTGGTTTTCCGAAATATTCTGCAATGGCGTGTAGCGCGCTTCGGTAATCTGATCGGTGAGGACCGAATGACGCTGGGAAAATGTGCCACGTTCACAATCCTGCCCCGAAAGCCGGACCGGGTAGCCCTCGTTGACCAATGTGCCAAAAGCCAGAGCTTCGGCCATGGCCCAGTCTATGCCGATACCCTCATCAATCATTTTGCGCCGGTTGGCAAAAATGCGGGAAATCGTTCTGTGCGCATTGAAGTCTTCCGGGATCTCGGAAATCCTGTGGCCGACTTTTTTCAACACATCCAGATTAACGCCGGTTATACCGCGTCTGGCATCATCATCATCAGGCAGGCCAAGGCCGGTCCATTTGCCATCAAGCCAGTCGGCCTTGTTGGGTTTATAGCTTTCGCTTGTTGCAAAGGCCTCCTCAAGAAGCGCCCGGAACTCGGCCTTCATGCCGGCAATTTCCTCAACCGTCACCACGCCTTCTTTGATCAGGCGTTCGGAATAAATTGTCAGGGTGGTCGGATGCTTGCGAATGGCCTTGTACATCAATGGCTGGGTAAATGAGGGCTCATCACCTTCATTATGGCCAAAGCGGCGATAACAGAACATGTCAATGACAACGGGTTTGTGGAACTTCTGCCGATATTCCGTGGCTATTTTCGATACATAGACCACAGCTTCGGGATCATCACCATTAACATGGAAAATCGGTGCTTCGATCATCTTGGCTGTATCAGAAGTATAAGGTGAGGAGCGTGAATGATGCGGGGCGGTGGTAAAGCCGATCTGATTATTGACAATGAAATGAATGCTGCCGCCGGTGCGGTGACCGGTCAGCCCGGACAGACCGAAACATTCGGCGATAACACCCTGCCCGGCAAAGGCAGCATCCCCATGCAACAACAAGGGTAATACCTGGACGCGCTCTTTGTCTTTCAACTGGTCCTGCTTGGCCCGGACTTTGCCCAAAACCACAGGTGCTACAATTTCCAGATGAGAAGGATTGGCGGTCAAAGACAAATGAACATTATTGCCATCAAATTCACGATCAGACGACGTACCCAGATGGTATTTGACGTCGCCGGAGCCTTCGACATCGTCAGGATTGGAAGCGCCGCCCAAAAACTCATGGAACAAAGCGGAATACGGTTTGCCCATGACGTTTACCAGCACATTAAGCCGGCCACGATGGGGCATGCCCAGGATTATGTCGCGCACGCCAAGTTGACCACCGCGTTTTATAATCTGTTCCAGCGCCGGCACCATGGCCTCGCCGCCATCAAGACCAAAACGCTTGGTTCCGGTATATTTTACATCGAGAAATTTCTCCATGCCTTCGGTTTCAACCAGCTTGCGCAAAATGGCTTTTTTGCCTTGCGGCGTGAAGGTGATTTCCTTGTCCGGCCCTTCAATTCTTTCCTGCAGCCATCGCTTGGCAGCGGGGTCTGATATGTGCAGAAATTCAATACCGATGGTGGAGCAATAAGTGCGGCGCAAAACCCGCAGAATTTCACGCACTGTTGCGGTTTCCATGCCAAGGACATTATCAATGAAAATGGGACGATCCATATCAGCTTCGGTAAACCCGAATGCTTCGGGTTTCAGTTCCGGGCTTGGACCCTTGTCATCGAGTTTCAACGGATCAAGATCGGCATCAAGGTGTCCGCGTATGCGATACGCCCGGATCATCATAATGG
This sequence comes from Alphaproteobacteria bacterium, assembly GCA_024278055.1. Taxonomy (GTDB): domain Bacteria; phylum Pseudomonadota; class Alphaproteobacteria; order Rhizobiales; family JAJFHR01; genus JAJFHR01. The sequence goes on from JAJRTY010000025.1 coordinate 51,493, forward strand.
CGCGAATACTGTCAATGGTTGCCGCACGCAACTCATCTTCCGAGCGGCGACCGGTGGCACTTTCAGTTCTTTTTTCGATTTTTTGTTTTAAGTCAGCTTCAAGGGCGGACCAGTCGCTGTCCAGCGCACTGACCAGTTCACCATTTTCCTGTACCGGCCAGTCCGACCGCTGCCAACTGGGACCATCAGCGCTTTTAACCACTTGCGCCTTATCATCTTTCAGATTTGAGAAAAACTCCTGCCACTCTTGATCTACCGATGCCGGATCACGTTCATATTGAGCATATAATTGTTCAATAAAGGTGGCGTTGCCACCAAATAGAAATGACGTTTTGGCAAAATCGTCATTTGCCGAGCTTCTTGACATACTTATTACCGGCCACAGGCCGCCTTCCTTGTCCGCCGCTTTAAGGAAATGGCACCTTCTCAGTTTCTTGTTTGAATAGCAACGAGAATCAATAATTCTTCGCAAAGTCAACAGTGGTGTTTCGGGTAATCTATCCTTTCAGCACTTCAACAAGTGTTGTGCCCAGTGCTGCCGGGCTTTCAGCTACTGCAATACCGGCCTGACGCAAGGCTTCAATCTTGTCTTCGGCACCCCCTTTGCCACCCGATACAATAGCGCCGGCATGGCCCATGGTTCTTCCCGGAGGCGCTGTAAGACCGGCAATAAAGCCTACTACCGGTTTTTTGACTTTTGAGCGGGCGAGAAATTCGGCTGCTTCTTCTTCTGCGGAGCCGCCAATTTCACCAATCATGATAATCGATTCTGTCGCATCATCGCCCAAAAACATATCCAGACAATCAATAAAGCTGGTGCCATTTACCGGGTCACCACCAATGCCGATACACGTGGTTTGACCAAGATCAGCCGCTGTGGTCTGGGCCACGGCTTCATAGGTCAGCGTGCCTGAACGCGAGACAATGCCGACGCTGCCGGGACGATGAATGTGACCGGGCATAATACCAATTTTACATTGTCCCGGGGTGATGACGCCGGGACAATTAGGCCCGACGAGGCGGGTATTTGATCCCTGAAGCGCGCGTTTGACCTTGACCATGTCAATAACGGGAACACCTTCGGTTATGCAGACAACCAGCTCAATTTCAGCCGCGATGGCTTCGAGAATGGCATCGGCTGCAAATGGCGGCGGCACATAAATAACACTTGCCGTGGCTCCGGTCTGATCAACCGCATCACGCACAGTGTCGAATACCGGCAGATCAAGATGGCTCGAGCCACCTTTTCCCGGTGTTACCCCACCAACCATTCTGGTGCCGTAGGCAATCGCCTGTTCGGAATGAAATGTGCCCTGACTGCCGGTGATACCCTGACAGATTACTTTGGTATTTTGATCAACTAGAACAGCCATTAGTTTGCCCCTTTCACAGCAGCAACAATCTTCTGTGCGGCATCAGCGAGATTATCCGCCGCTATTATCGGCAGACCCGATGTGTTCATGATTTCCTTGCCAAGCTCGACATTGGTGCCTTCCAGCCTGACCACCAGAGGCACATTGAGGTTAAGTTCGCGTGCAGCGGCAACCACGCCCTCGGCGATAACATCACAGCGCATGATACCGCCAAAAATATTGACTAAAATGCCTTCGACCTTGTCATCGGACAGAATGATCTTGAAGGCTTCGGTGACTTTTTCCTTGGTCGCGCCGCCACCGACATCGAGGAAGTTGGCGGGCGATGAGCCGTAAAGCTTGATAATATCCATAGTCGCCATGGCTAGGCCCGCGCCATTGACCATACAGCCGATAGAGCCATCGAGACTGATATAGTTGAGGTCAAATTTTGACGCCTGAACCTCTTTTTCGTCTTCTTCTTCTATATCACGCAATCCAGCAATATCCGCGTGACGGAAAAGCGCATTGGAATCAAAACCCATTTTAGCATCGAGGCAAATCAGATTTCCCTCACCGGTCACCACCAGGGGATTGACTTCGAGGAGGGAGGCGTCTTTTTCAATGAAGCATTTGTAGATTTTGCCGATCAGCTTAACGCATTGTTTGACCTGATCACCTTTGAGGCCCAATCCGTAGGCAATCCAGCGGCCGTGAAAGCCGCTGATGCCGCTGGCCGGATCAATGGTAAGGGTGTGAATTTTTTCCGGCGTGGCTTCAGCCACTTCTTCAATGTTCATACCACCTTCGGTGGAAACCACAAAGGCCACGCGCGAGGTGCCGCGATCAACCAGGACGGAGAGGTACAGCTCTTTTTCTATCGTCGAGCCGTCTTCTATGTAAAGACGGTTGACGCGCTTGCCTTGTGCGCTGGTTTGAGGGGTGATCAGTTGCATGCCAAGGATGGCTTCAGCAGCGGCGCGCACTTCGTCTATCGATTTCACCACCTTGACGCCGCCACCCTTGCCGCGTCCACCGGCATGAATTTGAGCCTTAACCACCCAGATAGGTCCGCCGAGTTGTTCGGCAGCCTTCACCGCCTCATCGACACTAAATACTGCAATGCCTTTGGGCACCGGTATGCCAAATTCACCCAATACAGCTTTGGCCTGATATTCATGAATGTTCATTGGTACTTTCCATTTCGATGCTGAACAACTGGCGTTAAGAGTTGCGTCTATATTACCAAGTGATTCTTCGCAATGTTTGAAGAGGATTTTCGTGGACTTCCGGGCCAGCCCGCTCCCCCGCCCAACCACCCCCAGGGTATCCTTATCGGGTGGTTGGGCGGGGGAGAGGGCTGGCCCGGAAGCCAAGACAACAGAGAAAACCCGCTATTTTTTCCCTAGATTGGGGGCGATACTGATACAGGTTTCCACAAGAGACTGAACCGCTGCCACCGATTTTTTGAAGGCGGCGTTTTCACTGCGATTAAGTTTGATTTCGACAATTCTCTCAACGCCGCCGGCACCGATAACCGTGGGCACGCCGACATAGAGGTCTTTAACGCCATATTCGCCGTCAAGGCTGGCTGCACACGGCAGGACGCGTTTTTTATCCTTCAAATAAGCTTCCGCCATCATAATGGCTGAACTCGCAGGGGCATAATAGGCCGAGCCGGTTTTCAGCAGGCCGACAATCTCCGCACCGCCATTGCAGGTACGCTTGACAATTGCGTTAATCCGCTTTTGCGTTGTCCATTTCATCTTGACAAGATCCGGCAGGGAAATGCCTGCAACGGTTGAATAGCGCGGCAAAGCCACCATGGTGTCACCATGTCCACCGAGGACAAAGGCGGTCACATCTTCGACGGAGACTTTGAATTCTTCAGCCAGAAAATATCTGAAGCGGGCCGAATCAAGCACGCCAGCCATGCCGACAACCATGTGTTTGGGCAGGCCGCTCGATTTTTGCAGCGCCCACACCATGGCATCAAGCGGGTTGGTGATGCAGATAACGAAAGCTTTGGGAGCATATTTTTTTATGCCCGCGCCCACCTGAGCCATAACTTTGAGATTGATATCAATAAGATCATCGCGACTCATGCCTGGTTTGCGGGCGATGCCGGCAGTCACAATAACCACGTCAGACCCCTTGATAGCGGCATAGTCGGACGCGCCTGAAAAATCGGCATCAAAGCCTTCAACCGGCGACGATTCAGCCAAATCGAGGGCTTTGCCCTGAGGCAGGCCATCAACAATGTCAAATATCACCACATCGCCTAACTGTTTTAATCCGGCCAGATGAGCCAAAGTGCCGCCAATCATCCCGCCACCAATAAGTGCAATTTTATTGCGCGCCATAATTTCCTCTAAATTGCTGTTCAAAGTCGTATCCGCTTGGGTGTAACGCGTATGTTATCCTCACGCAACCCTGATAGAAGCAAGACCGATAGATTTGACAGATTGTATGAAAAAACCCGAATCAACACCTCGTTTAGAGAAGATTTCCGGTGATGCCTTATATGACGTATTGCCACTTGTTACAATTATGCAACAGGTTGAGATAATGCCCGTGGAAGCCGTGGCATTTTGGCAACAGGGGCAAGGAAACGGGATTTTTCCCGGTTTGAGCAATAGCCAAGCCGCCTCACCTCGGGTTATAGAATGGGTGTATTCGTAATTTACTACCAATTTGAAAGGGCAATCATGTCTACATTAAAAATCGCAGGGGTAGCTTCCCTCTTGACCATCTTCGGTCTTGGAACAGCTAATGCAGCAGATCCGCTGGTACCACCAGCACCGGCACCTAATGCCAACACAATCGAGCTGAAAATTTCAGGTCAGGTTAACCGCTCCGTACTTTGGGGTGACAATGGTGACATTGATGAAGTCTTCTACACTGATAGTGACAACTCCGGCACACGTTTCCGTTTTGTTGCCAAAGGTCGTTTGAATGATGATGTAACTGCAGGTGCTACGATCGAGCTGCAGTTCGAATCAAACTCCTCAACTGACATTCGCTTCGGCGCAAATGGCGGCACAGGCGGCACGGCTTCCGGTGCAACTCCTGTTGGCGAGCGTATCGGCGAAGTTTGGTTGAACTCTGCTTCCATGGGTAAACTTTCTCTTGGTCAGGGCAATACTGCTTCAAACGGCACATCTGAAACTGATCTGTCCGGTACTGGCCTTGCTCAGTACTCACTTGGCGGCGGCGGCAATGAAGGCCTGCAGTTCCAGAACGGTGGTGTTTTAGGATCGACTGTTGGTGCTAACTTCACCAACCTTGATGGCGGCTCACGTCGTGATCGTATTCGTTATGACACACCAACTTTCGCTGGCTTCAGACTTTCTGCTTCTGCTTCACAAGGCGGACGTAATGATGTTGCTCTGCGTTATGCTAACCAGTTTGCCGGTGCAAAACTTGCCGCATCAATTGGTTTCCAGAATGCAAGCGCTGTCGGTGCTACCAGTGAACGTCTCAATGGTTCAGTCTCTGTCCTTCTCGACAACGGCTTCAACCTGACATTCGCTGCTGGTGATGAAAATCGTAAAGTTGGCAACGACCGTAACTTCTTCTACGGTAAAGTCGGCTTCCGCACCAATAGTGTTTCAATGTATGGTAAGACATCATTCTCGATTGATTACTATGAAGGTGAAGACATCAACACAGCCACTTCAGGCACTTCAACATCATACGGCTTCGGCGCGGTCCAGAACCTGGATCCAATCGGTGCTCAGATGTACTTGAGTGTCAGAAATCATGAGCTTGATGGTGGTTCAGATGACGTTTTCGCTATCTTCACAGGTATGAGAATCAAATTCTAATCATCCTTATCTGATAGGATAAAACAATATGGTTCAGGCAGTGGTTAAAAAACGCAAGTTACGGGCAATCTTGATTGTATGTACCTTAGGAGTTTTGACCACTGCCTGCGCCGGCGGCAAAGAATTTGAGTATGAAGAAATAGATGCCATCGGCAAAGGCCCCGGGTTCCTTACCGGGCAGGCTGGTGAAGCAACCTTCAACCCCACAACCGGGGAGTTCACAATGGGCGACAGAACCGCCCTGACAGCTGCAAATAAACGTTCCGCTGAAATCAGACGCCGCCGTGCGCGGGCGCGGCGCAAGCTGGAAGGCGCAACCGGCAGTTAAAACCTGGTTTTCGCTGCTGCATGCTCCACAAAATCAAAAAAATTCTATATAAATCGCTGATGGTCCACCAGTCATTTTCTTGATGACAAAGACCGGGCCACGGAATTTCCAATCTTCTCAACCAGTTGCTTCAGCGCTTTGGTCGATGCTGCCGCGACCGGCTTATAACCATCAAGGCATTTACCGATGGTGAGTTCAGTGGAATTCTCAGCCCTCAACTGTTTATTGAACAATCTGCCTTTTCTCCTGAGCACTTGAAGGCGGGCGGAAATGGTCACTTTAGCCTGGCTTTCCTTGGTGAAAAATCCGGGGCTGACCAGAAGACCGGCGGCCAGGCTTTCAGCCTTTACTGTGATCAAGGCCCGGGCTTTGGCCGCTCTGATCTGCTTTTTTGTCAAAGCTGCGGGCACAATCTCAATTTCTTCCACCACATTGGCGAGTGTCTTTTGCACGGATAGCTCAAAATTTCGTTCGATTTCGACAATAAAATCGTGCGACGTACATACGAGACCCCCAACCTCGACTTTTTGATTAAGCCCCGCGCTGGAAACAAGGAGAAGATATTTTCCCGGATAGGGTTTTTTGAAATCGTTGAGTGCTACCTGAACCGGGGCCACGGAAGGTGCAACATAAAGCGCATTCCACGCGCAACCTGCCACCAGAAGGGATGAAAAAAGCGTTATTGTTACTTTTGGCCTCACCGGAATTCCTTACCCGTTTTCCAAAATACTACTCTTGTGCTACCCATTAATCAAAGCATGATTGTCGCCATGGCCAAGGCCGAGATAGGCTTGTGACTGCATTTCCAACAGTCGCGATACTGTGCGGTCAAACTCAAATCGTTCTTTCCCCCGGGCATAGATATTGTCAGGGCTGGTTGCGGCAGACACCACCAATTTCACACCATTGTCATACAGCGTATCGACAAGGGTTATAAAGCGCCGGGCCTCATTGCGCCGGTCTGCGTTCAGTTGCGGGATATGTTCCAGGATAATGGTGTGAAAGGTTCTTGCCAGTTTCAGGTAATCCGCAGCCCCCAGGGGCTTTTCACACAAGTCTGAATAGCTGAAGCGGGCAACACCATGGGCACTTGCCGGCACGATCAGGTCGCGGCCGAGTATCTTCAACACCTGACGCTCACCTTTGGCATTGCCGGTAAGCCGGTGCCAGGCACGTTGAATATTGTCATCGGCACCCCTGCCCAAAGGTGTGTAGTAGGTGGTCAGGCCTTCAAAGTGCAGCATCCGGTAATCAACACCATGATCAAGATGGAGAACATCCAGGCGCTGCTTGAAAACCTCGATGAAGGGTAAAAACAAAGCCCGGTTGAGACCGTCTTCATATAGTGTGTCGGGGGCTCGATTGGAGGTGGCAACAACGACGACACCGTGGTCAAACAATGCTGAAAACAACCGTCCCAGTATCATCGCGTCAGTAATGTCGTTGACAATAAACTCGTCAAAACACAGGACTTTCGCATCAGCTGCTATCTTGCCTGCCACCGGGGCGATGGGATCATCGCCTTCGACTGTGCCGGCTTTATGTTTTTGTCGCCACTGATGAATCAGGCCATGAACATCGGCCATAAATTCGTGAAAATGAACACGTTCTTTGTAAGAACATTCCAGCACATCAAAAAACAGATCCATCAACATGGATTTGCCACGGCCAACGCCGCCATAGATGTATGCGCCCTTCAAAGGAAGTTGGCGCCGGCCCACAAGCCGGTCAAAAAAACCGGCATTACCCTCATAGTTCTTAAGTTGACTGCACAGGATATCAAGATGCTCAACAATGCGATCCTGATTGCTGTCCTTATCGAGCTCACCACTGTCAACCTGGTCCCGGTATCGTCTCAGAAGTTCATTCGCCACGATCAGAACCGTCGTTCAACCATCAGTTTTTTAATCTCGGCAATGGCTTTGGCCGGATTGAGGCCTTTGGGGCAGGCTTTGGAGCAGTTCATAATTGTGTGGCAACGGTATAATCTGAACGGGTCTTCAAGATTATCCAGACGCTCACCGGTGGCTTCATCACGACTGTCGACCAGCCAGCGATAGGATTGCAGAAGGATTGCCGGGCCAAGATAGCGGTCTTCATTCCACCAGTAGCTCGGGCACGAGGTCGAACAGCAGGCGCACAGGATACATTCATACAACCCGTCAAGCTTCTTGCGGTCATCATAGCTTTGCCGCCACTCATCTTCGGGTGCAGCCGTTGTGGTTTGCAGCCATGGTTCGATTGAGCGGTGCTGGGCATAAAAATTGGTCAGGTCAGGAACAAGATCCTTGACCACGGACATATGTGGCAGGGGATAGACTTTTACCGCTCCGGTGACTTCATCCATACCCTTGGTGCAGGCCAGCGTATTGGTGCCGTCGATGTTCATGGAGCACGAACCACAGATGCCTTCGCGACACGAGCGGCGAAAAGTCAGGGTCGGGTCAATTTCATTTTTGATTTTGATCAGACCATCGAGGATCATCGGTCCGCAACTATCAAGGTCAACGTAATAAGTGTCTACCTGGGGATTTTTGCCATCGTCCGGGTTCCAGCGATAGATTTTAAACTCCTTCAGGTTCGATGCACCTTCCGGTTTATCCCAGATTTTACCCGGGTTGATTTTGGAGTTTTTTGGCAGAGTGAGCTCAACCATTACAATGTTCCTCTAGTAGACCCGCGCCTTGGGTTTAATATAACTCACTTCATTGGTCAGGGTGAAATCATGCACCGGGCGATAATCTATTGAGACGCTTTTTTTGTTATCGTCGACGTAAGTCAGCGTGTGTTTCATCCAGTTTTCATCATCACGATCGGAAAAATCTTCGCGCGCATGGCCGCCACGACTTTCCTGACGATTAAGAGCACCCTCCATGGTGACAACCGCCTGAGTGATCAGATTGTCAAATTCCATGGTTTCAATCAGATCTGAATTCCACACTAACGAACGATCCGTAACCTTGACATCATCGCTGGAGTGCCAGACGTCGTGAATAAGCTTTTGACCTTCTTCCAAAATCTCACCGGTTCTGAAGACAGCGCAATTGCTCTGCATGACCTTTTGCATATTGAGCCGCAATTTTGCGGTGCTGGTGCCACCTTCAGCAAAGCGAAAGCGGTCCAGTCGTGACAAGGCAAGCTCACCGGCATCATGGGAGAGTTTCGCGTGGGCCTGATTGGGCTCGAGGGTTTCAGCACAGCGCAAGCCGGCAGCGCGGCCAAAGACAACCAGATCAATCAGTGAATTTGATCCCAGCCGGTTGGCACCGTGAACCGACACACATGCAGCTTCGCCAATGGCCATAAGCCCCGGCACCACTGCATCAACATCGCCTTTGGTCGGCGAGATTACTTCGCCATGATAATTGGTGGGGATACCACCCATATTATAATGAACCGTCGGCAATACAGGAATGGGTTCTTTGGTAACGTCGACGCCGGAGAAAATACGCGCTGATTCAGAAATGCCGGGCAGACGTTCGGCCAGAATTGCCGGGTCGAGGTGATCGAGATGAAGATAAATATGATCGTTTTCGCGACCAACGCCGCGACCTTCGCGGATTTCAAGGGTCATGGCGCGTGAGACCACATCGCGCGAAGCAAGGTCTTTGGCGGAAGGTGCATAGCGCTCCATAAAGCGTTCACCTTCAGAATTCACCAGATACCCGCCTTCGCCGCGTGAGCCTTCGGTGATCAGACAACCGGAGCCATAAATGCCGGTAGGATGAAATTGAACAAATTCCATGTCCTGCAGCGGCAGTCCGGCGCGCAGAACCATAGCATTGCCATCACCGGTACACGTATGGGCGGAAGTGCAGGAAAAATAAGTGCGGCCATAACCGCCGGTGGCAAGAATTGTTTTGTGGGCACGAAAACGATGCAGGGTGCCATCTTCCATATTGAGCGAGACGACGCCGCGACAGACGCCATCTTCCATCATCAGGTCAATGGCAAAATATTCGATAAAAAACTCAGCTGAATAGCGCAAGGCCTGACCATAAAGCGTGTGCAGGATGGCGTGGCCGGTGCGGTCAGCAGCAGCACAGGTGCGCTGGGCTGTGCCTTCACCATAATTGGTGGTCATACCACCAAAAGGCCGCTGGTAAATCTTGCCCTCTTCGGTGCGGCTGAAAGGCACGCCAAAATGTTCAAGTTCGTAGACAGCAGCAGGGGCTTCACGACAGAGATATTCAATTGCATCCTGATCGCCGAGCCAGTCCGAGCCCTTGACCGTGTCATACATGTGCCAGCGCCAGTCATCTTCGCCCATATTGCCCAAAGACGCTGATATACCGCCTTGCGCTGCCACCGTATGGCTGCGGGTGGGGAACACTTTGGAGATGCAGGCGGTTTTTAATCCGGCCTGACTGGCACCAAGAACAGCGCGCAGCCCGGCACCACCGGCACCGACGACAATGACATCGTAGGAATGGTCAATAATTTCATAGGCGCGACCACCTATTGTGAATGTACTAGCACTACTCGCTCCAGTTTCTGTCATAGCTGTTTTAACTTCCGAAGCTTATTTTAAGGATTGCAAAGATACTCGCCAGACCAACAGCAATGCTGAAAAAATTGTTTGCCAGCAGCGTTATCACTTTCAGGCCTTCGCCATGCACATAATCCTCAATGATCACGGCCATACCGAGATACATATGGTAGACACCACTCAACACCATCAACAACATGGCAATGGCGACAATGGGATGTGACAGATAAGCGATGAAGGCAGCATGATCGGCACCCGCCAACACCACAATAGAGATAACAAAAAACAAAAACAGCGGAATATTGGCAATTGAGGTTAAGCGCTGATACCAGAAATGCTCGGTTCCTGACCTTGCCGAACCAAGGCCTCTGACCCGGCTTAAGGGCGTCCTCATGTTCATGATAAAACTCCCATCATCCAGTATCCTGCACCCCAGATAACCAGCGTTGTTACCACTGAAGCAATTATGGTCCACCGGGCGGTGAGTTCGGCTGTGGGCAGATCGAAGCCGCGACCGGTATCCCAGAATAGATGTCGCAGACCACCAAACATATGATGAAGCAGGGCCCAGGTATATCCAAACAGGATCAGGCGACCGAGATAGCTGCCCATAAAGTCCTGAACATAGGCAAAATACTCAGGTCCGGTTGCCGCAGCAATCAGCCACCAGCACAACAAAAGCGTGCCTAAATAAAGTGCTACCCCGGTTAAGCGATGCACAATCGATAACACCATCGTCAGCATCGGTGTATAGATCTGAAGATGTGGCGAAAGAGGCCGGTCAGCCATAGGAAAAATCCCGAAAATTCTCGTGCGAATCACCTCAATTTACCGGGTGAGTGGTATATGAAGTGTAATCAATGCTACCGGAGATAGCAAATCTGTCCATTGTACTTATGTAGAAAACCAATCCATTATCGCGGCATGACCACCCAATAGTCAATGTCCAGAACAACGTCAGGAACATAATTCCCATCTAATTCGCCGGGAAACTCCTCAGCCGGGCAATCTTTGACAGCAAAGGTTCTGACCCGCATCAGCCCGACATCATTACGCAATGGCAATGTGGCTTTTTCCAAAATCTCTGACCAGGCATAGATCGTATCACCGGCAAAACAGGGGGCCACGTGTTTTCCGGCGTTTATTCCAGCTACCGAAAAAGCATTTGCCAGACCATTGAAACTAAGCGCACGGGCCAGCGAGATTATATGGCCACCATAAATCAACCGGCGTTTAAATCGCCCTGTGGTTGCCTGAAACTGGTCAAAATGAACCCGTGCGGTGTTTTGAAAGGCGCGGGCCGCCATCATATGATCGGCTTCTTCAATGGTCATGGCGTCAACATGATCAATTTTCTCACCAACTGAATAATCGCCCCACGTGTAAGCGCTGCCGGAAAGATCGGTGTTGCAGGAATCTAACCTGACACCTTCAGGCAGTTGGGCGAGGTCTTCAGGTGCTATTGCTGCGGGCAGTTCGGGAATAACTGTTTCAGGCGCAGGTGAGGTTGCGTCCTTTTTTCTCACCATGACCCAACGCACATACTCCAGCACACATTTCCCCTGCTGGTTAAAACCTCTTGAGCGCACATAGACAATGCCGGTTTTGCCATTGGAATTCTGCTTTAACCCGATGACTTCCGATTTTGCCTGCAAGGTGTCACCGGGATAGACCGGCATCAAAAACCGGCAATCGGCATAGCCGAGATTGGCCACCGCATTGAGTGAAATATCGGGTACGGTTTTGCCAAAAACAATGTGGAAGGTGAGAAGATCATCAATCGGTGCTGCGGGATAGCCTAAAGAGCGGGCAAACTCAATCGATGACTGAAGCGCAAAACGCGCCCCGAACAAACCGCCATAAAGGGCTACATCGCCGGATGTAACGGTTTTTGGTGTGGCATGTTGCAGGGTCTGGCCAACATGAAAATCTTCGAAAAAATTGCCCGGATTTGCTTTGCTCATGATTAATCCACCTGGTCGCGCGACAGTTTTTCGATTTCCTGCCAGACGGCAAGCTTGCGTCTGGCCATATCGGCGTGCAGGCGTTCGACCATGGCACCATTGAGGGTGATGACACCTTTATCGCTATTTTCGGGCAAATCGAATGCTGCAATAATTTCCCGAGCCTGTTTTACCTCGTCTTCATCGGGTGAGAAAATTTCATTGCACGGTTCTATCTGTGTCGGGTGGATGAGGGTTTTTCCATCCATACCCAGAGATCTGCCGTGGATGCACTCGTTGCGAAAACCATCGAGATTGCGAAAATCATTATAAACACCATCAATGATTGTAATATCATAAGCGCTTGCGGCGGCCACACAAATGGACAACCAGCTTAACATCGGCACGCGGTCATCACTCAGATGTGCGCCGGTTTCCTTGGCCAGATCATTTGTTCCCAATATCCAGGTGGTGAGCCGGCTAGCGGGCAATCGAACGGTTTGGGCGATTTCCTTGACATTCAATATAGCCAGCGGGGTTTCAATCATCGCCCAAAGGCTCATGGTGGCGGGAGCACCGGCATCATCCATGGCTCGGGTGGCCGCTGCAATGTCTTCGGCGCTGCTTACTTTTGGCACCAGAATACCATCGGCGCAGGCCTCGACGGCAGCAATCACGTCATCAGCGCCCCACGGGGTTGTAAGACCATTGGTACGGATGATTAATTCGCGACGCCCATAACCGCCGACTTTAAGTGCTGAAACCACTTGCGCGCGAGCAGCTTTTTTCTCATCCGGGGCGACAGAATCCTCAAGATCAAAGATCACACAGTCTGTGGCAAGGGTTTTTGCCTTTTCCAGTGCGCGCAGATTGATACCCGGCATATATAAAACACTGCGACGGGGGCGGAGAGATGCGGACATGAATGGTTTACCTTTATGAAATCAGGACTTAAGCTTTAACTTGATTGCCAACAGTTGAGAGCCTGAATGCCCCCACCCATCGTTTTGTCTTTTTCCTCACAGGTAGCTTATAGTCATGTGGGCAATTCAGCAACAATTGCTGCGCTGCACTCAACAGATTGTACCGTCATTGACATCCCAACGATAATCTTGTCAAGCCATCCGGGTCATGGACCGGCGGCTACAATTGAAGTTCCAGCGGAAAAAATAGATCAATTTGTCGATACGCTTGCCGATCAGGGCCGTCTTGACAATGTTAAGGCAATCATTTCGGGGTATTTTTGCGCACCCCGACAAATAGCCAGCGTCAGAAAAGCCGTCGAATTGGTAAAGTCAAAAAATCCGACTGCCAAATATTTTTGCGACCCGGTAATCGGTGATGACACAACGGGCATTTATGTGCCGCAATCAGTCGCTCGGGCCATTAAGATTGAACTGATACCCATCAGTGATTTTATTTTACCCAATGTGTTTGAATTTCAACACCTTCTCGGCCACAAAGTTACCGATCTGAACAATTGCATTGATAAGGCGCGGGAAAATTTCAACGCACATGTGCTGATCACCTCAGTGCCGGTTGATGATCCGGCGCAACTCGGCAATCTGCTGGTCCTTCCAGACCAGGCATGGCTTTGCACAGGCCCCCACCTTGACAAAGCACCCCATGGCACCGGCGATCTGTTAACGGGTCTTTTTGTTGGCAATTACCTGGCCGCCCGCCCCTACGAAATGGCTCTGTCGTATGCCAGCGGCCAACTCAATAAAGTGTTGAGGGCATCAGTTGCAGAAGACAGCGATGAACTTGCTCTTTCTCAACTGAAAAACATTCCTTTCCCACCTGATTTTCCTCCCGCTAAACCTGTATAGGGATACCATGACAGATAAAACCGATATCGCGCTGGCTTATGAACGCATCCGTCCACATATTCGCCAGACACCCACCATCGATATTGCCGCGAACACCTTTGGCAATGAGGGGGTGTGGAATTTTAAACTCGAGATGATGCAGCATTCGGGCTCGTTCAAAGCACGCGGTGCATTCAACAATCTCCTGTCACGTGATGTGCCTGAAGCCGGTATTGTTGCAGCCTCAGGCGGAAACCATGGTGCCGCTGTTGCTTATGCCGCAAGCATACTCGGGCTTCCTGCCAACATATTTGTACCTGAAATTTCATCACCGGTAAAAATCGAACGTATCAAATCCTATGGGGCGGAAATTCATGTTGGCGGCGCAACTTATGCGGATGCGCTTAAGGCCAGCGAAGCATTTACCCGGCGCACGGGAGCTTTGGCCATCCATGCTTATGATGCAGCTGAGACACTTGCCGGACAGGGAACGCTGGGCCTTGAATGGCAGCAACAAGTGCCGGACCTTGATACGATTGTGGTGGCGGTTGGCGGTGGTGGCTTAATTGGCGGCCTGGCGGCATGGTACCGCGATGATGTTAAAATTATAGCGGTTGAGCCCGAGACCTCCTGTTGTCTGAACGCGGCACTCAATGCGGGCGGCCCTGTTGACGTGGAGGTTAGCGGGATTGCCGCTGATTCACTGGGCGCACGAAGCATCGGTGCATTGGCTTATAACATTGCCGACACCTTCGTGGACAAAAGCATTGTGGTTTCCAACGAGGCGATTGCGTGCGCACAAAAATCCTTATGGGAGAATTTGCGCATTGCCACAGAGCCCGGAGGTGCCGCAGCCTTTGCTGCTGTGCTTGATGGTGTCTACAGGCCCGATGCAAATGAACGCATTGGTATTTTGATCTGTGGCGGCAATACGGTTGGTGTAAATTTGATCTAAATCAATGCCCAGCCAATACAGCCGCCTATGATAACCCTTTTGAATTTTGGGGTGTATCATGTCAACTTTATCTTCTTATTATCTCGGCATGGCTTTAATAGCTGTCGTTATTTTTGCGCTTACGCTGGCCTATCAGACCATGCGCTATGAAAATGATGTCAAAAAAGACAAGCCTTCAGATTAACAGGTTATCAGGCTGCCTTCTTCATCAATCCACGATTAACCAGAACTTCGGCGATCTGCACGGTGTTGAGCGCTGCGCCTTTACGCAGATTGTCTGACACCACCCAGATGTTGAGGCCATTTTCGATCGTCGCATCTTCGCGGATGCGACTGATATAGGTAGCGAATTCTCCGACACATTCTATCGGTGTTATATAGCCGCCGTCTTCGCGTTTATCGATCACAAGACAGCCGGGCGCTTCGCGCAGAATATTCCTGGCATCCTCTGCCGACATCGGGCTTTCAAATTCGATGTTTACAGCTTCTGAATGGCCGACAAACACGGGTACGCGTACCGCTGTAGCGGTCAGTTTGATTTTCGGATCAAGGATCTTCTTGGTCTCGGCCAGCAGTTTCCACTCTTCCTTGGTATAGCCATCTTCCATAAAAACATCGATGTGGGGGATAACGTTAAAGGCGATCTGCTTGGTAAAGTGTTTGGATTCTTTAGGGTCATTGACGAAAACCGCCCGTGTCTGTTCCCACAGTTCATCCATGGAGTCACGTCCGCCACCTGAAACAGATTGATAGGTGGAAATAACCACGCGCTTGATTTTGGCAACTGCATGCAGCGGGTTGAGTGCGACCACCAGTTGGGCAGTGGAACAATTTGGGTTGGCGATAATATTAAGACGGTCATTACGCGCCATATAATCTACCAGTACCTGACCGTTGACTTCAGGCACTATAAGCGGCACCTGGCTGTCGTAGCGCCAACACGATGAATTATCGATAACCACACAACCGGTTGCGCCAATTTTAGGCGCCCATTGTTTTGACACTTCAGAACCAGCTGACATCAGGCAGATATCGGTGCCGGAAAAATCGTAATTCTCCATGGCGGTGACTTTGAGTGTCTTGTCGCCATAAGAAACTTCCACACCCTGAGAGCGGCGCGAGGCCAGAGGCACAACTTCATCAGCGGGAAATTCGCGCTCCGCCAGAATATTAAGCAGCTCACGCCCGACATTTCCGGTAGCGCCGACAATTGCTATTTTGTAACCCATGTGTTTTTACTCCTGCCTAAATTGACGCAAATTCAACGCCTGGCTTGCCTGGGTCCCGGCTCAAGGCCGGGACGGTGTGGTCAAGGAAATAATTATTTTCACTCTTAACCAACTCATTTTAACTTCTTTTCATTCTACACTGCCCGCACCGTCCCGGCCTTGAGCCGGGACCTGTCAGAAGCGCAGGGTTCTCAGGCCGAAAGAGTCTCCATTTGAGAAATAATTGCCGATCCCATTTCGTGTGTAGACAGGGTTTTTTCGCCGTCACTTGCTATATCAGCCGTGCGACATCCTTCAGCCAGTGCCGCCTGCACCGCGTTGTCGACCAGATCAGCCTCTGCGCCCATGTCGAAGGAATAACGCAATGCCATGCCAAAACTCAGTATGGTTGCAATCGGATTGGCAACTCCCTGACCGGCAATGTCGGGGGCTGAGCCATGTACGGGTTCGTAGAGAGCCAGTCGCTTGCCGTCCTTGTCTGCCTCTCCCAGTGAGGCCGAGGGCAACATGCCCAAAGAGCCGGTTAACATGGCAGCAACGTCTGACAGCATATCGCCAAACATATTGTCAGTGACAATCACATCAAACTGTTTGGGATTGCGCACCAGTTGCATACCACAGTTATCCGCCAGCATATGATCAAGGGTTACATCGGAGTATTTTTCCTTGTGCAGGGCAATCACATCTTCCTGCCACAGCAGGCCCGATTCCATCACATTGCGTTTTTCCACCGAGGTTACCCGGTTGTTGCGTTTGCGGGCGAGATCGAAGGCGACCCCGGCAACGCGCTGGATTTCAAATGTATCATATACTTGCGTATTAATGCCGCGGCGCTGGCCGTTGCCTAAATCAGTAATGCCACGCGGCTCGCCGAAATAAAGCCCGCCGGTAAGCTCACGCACAATCATGATATCAAGGCCTTCTACCAACTCGCGCTTGAGCGATGAGGCATCGGCCAAAGCTTCAAAGCAGATTGCCGGGCGCAGGTTGGCGAAAAGCTGCAAATCCTTGCGCAGGCGCAGCAGACCAGCCTCGGGACGCACGGAAAAATCAACCCCATCCCACTTGGGTCCGCCAACGGCACCGAGAATAACCGCGTCCGCTGTCTTCGCCTTTTCGATGGTATCATCGGTTACCGCAACCCCGTGAGCATCATAGCAACAGCCACCAACCAGTTCTGTTTCGGTTTCAAACTCAACACCATTGCGACCTGAAAACCAATCGATCACACGTGAAACTTCACCCATGACTTCGGGGCCGATACCGTCACCGGGCAAAAGGAGTATCTTTTTAGTTGTCATTGTTTCATTCCATTTTTAGTTTCATGCAAAAAAAGCCCCGCTTTTTATGGCGGGGCATTGATATTCAAATCTATGCGCGCGCCATTATATCCACGGACGGGTTTTCTTGATTGTTGTTTCAAATTTGGCAATGGTATCGGCTTTTTCCAGGGTCAGTCCAATATCATCGAGGCCTTCAATCAGGCAGCGCTTGCGGTGAGGGTCAAGTTCAAAGGCAATCTTGCCACCATCAGGGCCGGAAATTTCCTGGGCTTCAAGATCAACCGTGATGACAGCGTTTGATCCGCGTTTGGCGTCATCCATCAGCTTATCGATGTCTTCCTGGGGCAGAATAATCGGCAGGATGCCGTTTTTGAAACAATTATTGTAAAAGATGTCAGCAAAACTGGTGGCAATCACACACTTGATACCAAAATCCAGCAATGCCCACGGCGCATGTTCGCGCGAGGAGCCGCAGCCAAAATTATCTCCGGCAATCAAAAGGCTGGCTTTTCGGTAAGCAGGCTGGTTGAGGATAAAATCCTGTTTTTCCGAGCCATCATCATTATAGCGCATTTCGGCAAACAAGGCTGCTCCCAGACCTGAACGCTGGATGGTCTTGAGATATTGCTTGGGGATGATCTTGTCGGTATCAATATTGATCATCGGCAAGGGCGCTGCAACGCCGGTGTGTGTTGTAAACTTATCCATGGGTATCAGGCTTTCGAAACGCTCTAAACGGACATGTTAAAAGGTGCATGGGAAAAACTCACCCTTTCTTGCGCATTGGCGCCATTTGGTCAAGCCCATTTGCTATAAAACGTAAGTGGTGACCAGATGGTAAAGAAGGCCAATAGCAACGATATAACCAAAGCTGCGGCCGATAATGCGGCCCCATTTTTCAATGGGGTCATCAGCGGACTGGTCGCCGTCAAGCGATGGGTTGATCAGCTTTTCTGACTGTTCTTCCAATCGTTTTAAATCACGCTTGGCTTTTTCGGCGTCAGATTGTTGCTTTTGGTGAGTTCCCTCAGCCATATTCCAGCCCGCTAAAATGTCCGCACATCGACAAAATGACCGGCAATCGCTGCGGCAACGGCCATTTCAGGGCTGACCAGATGGGTTCTGCCACCCTTGCCCTGACGGCCTTCAAAATTCCGGTTGGAGGTCGATGCACATCTTTCCTGCGGGTTGAGCTTGTCGGCATTCATGGCCAGACACATGGAACATCCCGGCTCACGCCATTCAAACCCTGCATCGAGGAATATTTTATGCAGGCCTTCAGCTTCGGCCTGAATTTTCACCAGGCCAGATCCCGGCACAACCATGGCATTGACACTATCGGCTACTTTTTGACCGGCAGCCACCTTGGCAGCGGCGCGAAGATCTTCAATACGACCGTTGGTGCATGAGCCGATAAATACCCGGTCAATGGTAACATCCTGGATCGGCGTTCCCGGTGTCAGGCCCATATATTCTAACGAGCGTTCGACTGATGCGCGTATGGCATCATCAGAAATGTCGGCTGGATCAGGGATTTTACCATCAATTGTGAGCACATCTTCGGGGCTGGTTCCCCAGGTGACGATGGGCGGCAGGCTTTCGGCATCAAGAGAGAATTCGGTATCAAACACGGCTTCATCATCGCTAAAAAGCGTATCCCAATAGGCGCGGGCCAAGTCCCAGTTTTCTCCTGTGGGGGCACGCGGCTTGTCCTTAACGTAGGCAAAGGTAGTCTCATCCGGCGCTATTAATCCAGCGCGGGCTCCTGCTTCAATCGTCATGTTACAGACGGTCATGCGGCCTTCCATCGACAGGTTGCGAATGGCCTCGCCGCAAAATTCAATTACATGACCGGTGCCGCCGGCAGTACCAATCTGGCCAATGATTGCCAGGATAATGTCCTTGGCGGTGACACTGTCGGGTAATTTTCCATCGACGCGCACACGCATGTTTTTGGACTTATTCTGGATCAGGGTTTGTGTGGCCAGCACATGTTCAACTTCTGACGTGCCGATACCATGCGCCAGGGCACCAAAGGCACCATGAGTGGCGGTGTGACTGTCGCCGCAAACGATTGTCATGCCGGGCAGGGTAAAGCCCTGCTCAGGTCCGATAATGTGGCAAATACCCTGACGCTCATCCATCTCGTCGAAATATTCCACGCCAAATTCAGCGCAGTTTTCAGCCAAAGTGTCGACCTGAAGCTTTGATTCAGGATCGTCAATACCTTTAGAGCGATCCGTGGTCGGCACATTATGATCAACCACGGCAAGGGTTTTAGCCGGTTCATGGACTTTGCGTTTGGCATTGCGCAGGCCTTCAAAGGCTTGCGGGCTGGTGACTTCATGGACAAGATGGCGATCAATATAAAGCAGACCGGTGCCATCTTCCTGAGTTGAAATCAGATGATCATCCCAAATTTTGTCATAAAGCGTTCTGGGGTTTTTCATCAACTTTTCCTCATCCTGTTTAATAAAATCACTGGCCACCTTAGCTTGATGTTTTGGCAGCTTTCTTCGGGCGCATGTCTTTCTTTTCGGCAATTCTTGCAGCTTTACCGCGAAGACCGCGCAGATAATACAGTTTGGCGCGGCGCACACGGCCACGACGAACCACATCGATTGAATCAATCATCGGGCTGTAAAGCGGGAATACGCGCTCAACACCTTCACCATATGAAATCTTGCGCACCGTGAAGCTTTCATTGATGCCTGGGCCTGAACGTGAAATGCACACGCCCTCATAGGCCTGAACACGTTGACGCGCACCTTCAACCACTTTCACATTAACACGTAATGTGTCGCCAGGACCAAATTCCGGGATCGGGCGTTTATCCGTCAATGCCTTGAGCTGTTCGGCTTCGATTTCTTCGATAATATTCATTTTAACGTTCACCTTTCTTAATCTCGCTGGCGCTGCGACAAAGATCATTTTCTTTTTGTCATGCAACGCGCTCTTTTCAAACACTATTGTTTTAAAACCTTAATTCATCTGATCTAGCGGGCGCAGTTTTGCCCATAGATCCGGGCGTCTTTGTCTGGTAATTTCTTCGGCCTGAGCGCGGCGCCAGTTGGCAATTTCACCATGGTGACCACTGGTCAGGACGCCGGGAATATCGCGGCCCTCCCAGGTATTGGGGCGGGTGAATTGCGGGTATTCCAGCAGGCCGTTGTTAAAACTTTCTTCTTCCAGTGAGGCTTGATTTGAGGTGATGCCGGGGATAAGGCGGACAATTGCATCGAGCAGGCTCAAGGCTGCGGGCTCACCACCGGACAATACAAAATCACCGAGGCTGATTTCTTCAAGCTGACGCGATTGAATAACACGTTCATCAATGCCCTCGAAACGACCGCACAAGATAACCACGCCGGGCGCCTTGGCCAACTGGCGCACTTTTACTTGTGTCAGTGGTGTTCCACGCGGTGTCAGGCAAATCATCGGGCGTGCGGGTTTATCCTTCACAGTCTCGTCAAGGGCACGGGCAACGACGTCTGCGCGCAATACCATCCAGGCACCGCCACCGGCAGGGGTGCCGTCAACAGTGTGGTGTTTATCATCGGCAAAATCACGAATATTGACAGCTTCAAGTGACCAGATATCACGCTCAAGCGCACGTCCGGCCAAAGACAGGCCCAGCGGTCCCGGAAACATCTCCGGGTACAGCGTCAAAACGCTTGCTTTATATGTGTCGTTCGATGCGGTCATTTAAAACGTATCTACAATCTCAATTTTTTTCTTCTTCAGGCTCATCATCTGCCATTAATTCAATCGGCACGGCAACAATAAACCCTTGATCAATATCCACAATTGGCACGGCTTCGCGGGTAAAGGGAATAAACATACTTTCCTCATCCGGGCCCAAGTCTACCTCTACCATATCCCCGGCGCCAAAATCATAAACTCCGATGACAACGCCAATTTCCTTATCGTCCTTTGCCCTGACCTTCAAACCAACAAGGTCTGCATGATACCAGGTATCTTCTTCAATTTGCGGCAACGCTTCGCGCTTAACATAAAGTCGCGTGCCTTTCAGTCTTTGGGCAGCCTCGCGATCTTCAAGTCCTTCAATTTTTGCAACCACGCCAATTTTATCTGGCCGGAAGTTTAAAATTGAAAACGTAGCCTCTCCTGTTTCACTTTCCAAAGGGCCGTAAGCAGCAATATCTTCGGCATTTTGGGTGAAGGTCTTGATTTTGACTTCGCCTTTGACACCATGGGCACCAGCTATGGCACCGAGACAGATTTTGCCGTTGGTTTCCTTATTCATCGGTTGCCAATGTTATTCGCTTGCCGCTTCTTCAGCCGGAGCTTCGGTTGCCGCAGCAGCAGCTTCTTTTGCGTCCGCTGCTTTTGTAGCCGCTTCAGCTTCACGTTCCAGGCGTTTTTTGCCGGGCTTTGCCTTGTTGGGGTTGTTTCTGGCATCGCGCTTCATGATACCGGCGCTATCCAAAAAACGCAGAACACGGTCTGTTGGCAAAGCGCCATGACCGATCCAGTATTTAATGCGCTCTTCATTCAAGGTCACGCGGCCTTCTGCATCCTTTGGCAAAAGAGGATCAAAAGTACCCACTTTCTCAATAAAGCGGCCGTCTCTTGGTGCGCGCACATCAGCAATAACAATGCGGTAATAAGGGCGTTTTTTGGCACCACCCCTGGCTAGTCTAATTTTAAGTCCCATAGATTTTTTCCTTAAGTGATAATATTTGTCTAAATCAGTATTCGGGAATTTTGACGTTCCCGGTTCACATTAAAATTTCCATTACTTCTTTCGTTTCGGCAATCCGGGCAATCCCGGTAAAGAGCCTGTTCCCAGACCGGGCAATCCCTGCGGCGGCAGGCCGGAGCCCAGTCCCGGTAATCCACCTGGCATGTTCGACATATCAGGCGGCATTTGCGCTTCCTGGGCCATCGCCCCCATATCGGGCATACCACCGCCGAAAAGTCCTTTTAGACCGCCTTTTTGCCGGCCCATCTTTTTCATCATATCTGACATCTGCCGATGCATTTTGAGCAGCTTGTTGATTTCCTGAACGCTGGTGCCCGAGCCAGATGCCACGCGTTTTTTGCGTGAGGCATTGAGGACTTTGGGGTGTTGGCGTTCTTTGCGCGTCATCGAGCCGATAATGGCTTCCTGGCGCTTGAACATTGTGTCATCAAGATTGGCGGTGGCCATTTGTTTCTTTATCTTGCCAACGCCGGGCAACATGGAAAGCACGCCCTGCATACCACCGATTTTCTGCATCTGCTTGAGCTGTTCGGCCAGATCATCAAGATCAAAGCTGCCTTTTTGCATTTTGGCAGCGATTTTTTTGGCTTCTTCCTGATCAATGGTTTCTGCTGCTTTTTCAACCAGCGAGACCACGTCACCCATGCCTAAAATACGTCCGGCGATGCGTTCGGGATGGAAATCTTCCAGCGCATCAATCTTTTCGCCGGTGCCCATCAGTTTGATCGGCTTCCCGGTGACTGCGCGCATGGACAATGCCGCACCGCCACGGCCGTCACCATCAATGCGGGTTAAAACAATGCCGGTGATCCCAACACGCTCATCAAACGCCTTGGCGACGTTAACTGCATCCTGACCGGTGAGACTGTCAGCAACCAGAAGGATTTCATGGGGATTGGTTTGCTCGCGGATCTGTTCCAGCTCGCCCATCAATCCGTCATCAATATGCAGGCGGCCTTGCGTATCGAGCATGACAATATCATAGCCGCCGAGACGTCCGGCCTCCATGGCGCGATTGGCAATGGCGACGGGCATCTGGCCCTTGACGATGGGCAGGGTTGCAACCTCAATCTGCTCACCAAGCACGCGAAGCTGTTCCTGGGCAGCAGGGCGGTGAACATCGAGGGATGCCATCAGGACTTTTTTCTTATCCTTGTCGCCTAATCGCTTGGCGATTTTGGCAGTAGGTGTGGTCTTGCCCGACCCCTGGAGGCCGACCATCATGATGGCCACCGGCGGGGTTGCGTTAAAACTCAAAAGCTGGGCTTCAGACCCCAGCATCTCGACCAGTTGATCATGGACAATCTTGACCACCATCTGTCCCGGCGTCACAGACTTGACCACTTCATGGCCAACAGCACGGTTGCGCACCTTATCGACAAATGAGCGCACGACGTCGAGGGCTACATCAGCTTCAATAAGAGCGCGGCGCACTTCGCGCATGGCATTATTGACATCTGCATCAGACAGCGCGCCGCGCCGTGTGAGAGTGTCGAATATGCCGCTTAAGCGATCTGAAAGAGTTTCGAACATCGTAATAATTTCTCGTTTCTCAAATAACCGATTGACGCAACGCAAAACACATCCGCGGGCGAAACTCGCTGGCGGATGTTAACCTATTGTGCCTCCGGGAAATCACTTTCCGTGTACACTTCAGTCTCAGACGTTTAGCAATCGTCTTTGAAGATTGCGCGGAAACTAGGCCCGGTATCAGGGAAAGTCAAGCAAAACACTCAATGCTGCTGCTAATTTCACTCATACTACCCCCACTCGTCATCCCCGGGCTTGTCCCACTACTGTCCGGTTTAACATTTACATCTCTCCAAAGCACATTTGGTTATGGTTTATCGGTGGATTTATTTTCGGCTTGTCGAGGGTGTTGACAGGTCTTTTTTGCATGAGATTCAGGCGC
>JAJRTY010000002.1 GCA_024278055.1 Alphaproteobacteria bacterium
AGGTGTTTTTCGAAACCGGCAGCATACCGGTTAAAACCCGTGACAAGGAAAACGGTATCATCGTGGCGGTGCGTAATTTGCAACGGGCGAGCATCTACGCTGATTGCGGCACCAGTGATACCTCCACTATCAAAGAGGGGGGTTTGAGGGTGAAGATTTCGATGCAATCTTCAGAAGCAAAAAAAACCCGTGTCACCGTCGATGTCACTTTTACAGCTTACAGAGTTTTTGCCGGTCTCACCAAAACCCGCATCGAGTGTTTTTCCAATGGTTCGCTGGAAGAGGAAATATTCGAGAACCTGTGAATGATACCGGTAACCTTCGACTACTTGACGCTTTGTCCTCTATCAGCTAAGAAGAAATTCGTGGTGATTTGGGCCGGTCGGCTTGCAGCCACGTTAAATAAGTTGCTAAAAGACCGTGGGCGCTGTCCCGGTCTTGTAAGCTATGTGCAAGGCCGGTTTTTTATTTGAGGCGCCTTTTTTGGCGATTTTTACATGGCAAAAGATACCCTTAACCCTCCGCGCCGCCTGCAAACCGAACTGGTGCATGGCGGCACGCTGCGCTCTGAATTCGGCGAAACCTCTGAAGCGTTATATTTAACTTCCGGCTTTTCTTATGAAAGCGCCGAACAGGCCGAAGCGCGCTTTACCGGTGATGAAGAAGGTTTTATTTATTCGCGTTATTCCAACCCGACCGTGCGCATGTTTGAAACCCGCATGTGTCTGCTCGAAGGCGCTGAAGATGCCCGCTCGACTGCCTCAGGCATGGCGGCGGTAACTGCGGCCATCCTGTGCCAGGTTAAATCCGGCGATCATATTGTTGCAGCCAGGGCGCTGTTTGGGGCGTGCCTGTATGTGGTCAACAAGCTGCTGCCTGACCTTGGTGTTGAGTGTACGCTTGTGGACGGGCGCGACCTCGAAGCCTGGAAGGCTGCCCGCCAGCCCAATACGAAAGTGTTCTTTTTAGAATCCCCCACCAACCCGACACTGGAACTGGTGGACATTTCCGCGGTAGCGGAAATTGCCCACGAGTGCGGCGCGCGGCTGGTGGTCGATAATGTTTTTGCCACGCCGGTTTTGCAAAAACCACTGGAGCTGGGTGCTGATGTAGTGATCTATTCCGCCACCAAACATATTGACGGCCAGGGCCGGGTGCTTGGTGGTATTATCCTCAGTGACCAGCAGTTTATTGATGAATATGTGCATGATTTCCTGCGCCAGACCGGCCTGTCTTTGAGCCCATTCAATGCCTGGGTATTGTTGAAAGGTCTTGAAACTTTGGTCATCCGGGTGCGCCAGCATTGTGAAAATGCCAAGTCGATTGCAGATTTTCTTGCCACCCGCCCCCAGGTCAAACGCTCTATCTACCCCTATCGTCCTGATCATCCGCAATATGAACTGGCGCAAAAACAGATGTCTGCCGGTTCAACCATGGTGGCGATAGAACTTGATGGCGGCAAAGCTGAAGCCTTTGCTGTGTGTAATGCCGTCAAGTTGTTCAAGATCAGTAATAATCTTGGCGATGCCAAATCAATCATCACCCACCCGACAACAACCCCTCACCAGCGGATCGGCGAAGACGCCCGTCAGGAACTGGGGATCACGCCGGGTGTCTTGCGCCTGTCCATCGGTCTCGAAGATGTTGAAGATCTGAAAGATGATCTGGCTCAGGCGCTCAAGTCGTTTTAGCTTCAACTGCTTCAGGTGCCGGTGATCGGTGACGGTTGGTGATCATGCGGTCATGCAGGTCTGTAATCATCTCACTGCCTTTCTTTTCAAACATGAAAGGCAATATCGCATGGACAAAACAGCAAAAAGCGCCGACAAGCATTTTCACGCCAAATGACGCGGCTGAGTACATGTGCTGAAAATATGTTTCCCCGACAGTTTCCGGGTGCTGTGTGAATAATCTGTGCATTTTGTCTCCGTTTGAATATGTCGCCTTGATTTGAATTGAGGGAATTGTAATGCATATTCCGGAAACAGAATTGCTAATTTGACTACTTGTTGAGTTTAAATTAGAATATTTTTCTATCATTTTTATTTTTTTGGGTTTATTTTCCCATGGATTCCATTGACAGGAAAATCCTGCACCATCTGCAAACTGATTCTACACTGCCGATTGCGGAAATTGCCGAGCATGTTGGCATCAGCTCAACGCCGTGCTGGCGGCGCATTCAGCGGCTGGAAAAAGAAGGGGTGATTGCCCGCCGGGTGGCGATATTGAACCGCAAAGCTCTCAACCTTGCGATTACGGTATTTGTCATGATCAAAACCGGCAATCATTCCGGCCAATGGCTCGAGGATTTTTCCCGGCATATTGAAAACATTGATGAGGTGGCTGAATTTTACCGTATGAGCGGTACCGTCGATTATCTCATAAAAATCATTGTGCCCGATATTGCAGCCTATGATGCGGTTTACAAACGCATCATCAAAATTGACGGACTTCAGGATGTAAGCTCCAGCTTTGCCATGGAGGAGATAAAATGCTCCACCGCCCTGCCCTTGCATTACAGCCGCTAGGCTATTTTTTACGCCCGATATATCGACGGCTGTGGGGCTCTATAATCCGCCGTGGCAGCCAGCTTTGCAGCTCTTGAATATAATCATGCGGCAATTCATGAAAACGGGCGCCGGGTAAAACTGCCGTCAGCAGGTAATCAGCGCGACCAATGCCGCGGTTGCGGTTGGCACCGACATAGACGATTGAATTACGCCGCAGCCCTTCGTCGTCGATGACACTGACTATGCGGCGGCGGTAATTGCCGATACGCACGCCTTCGAAACGATCCAGTGTATATTGATGTTCGGGCGTACAGCGCCATAATACTCCGTATACGCTGGCATTTTTTTCAACCACGATCGAGGCCGTGCGCCGGGACGTGATGATGAAACGCCAGTGGGGCAGTACATGAGGACCAATCGCTGTGGCACCGGGGCAGCGCTCACGCATCTGTGTTGCCGACATGTTGGAGCCATAGGCAAAATAAAGCGGCATGGTCTATTCAAATGTCATGATTATATCATCGACACCAAGGGTGTCGCCAGCGGTGCAATTAATATTTTCGACAATACAATCGCGCTCGGCACGCAGGATGTTCTCCATTTTCATGGCTTCGACAATACATAATTTGTCACCGGCTTTAACAGGCAAGCCTTCTTTCACATCAATTGACACCACCTGGCCCGGCATCGGGCATAACAACATTTTTGATGTGTCGGGTGCGACTTTGACCGGCATCAGGGCGGCAAGCTCAGCTTCGCGCCTTGTATAGACGTAGGCTTCAACTTCCGCTCCTTGATAAGTCAACCGGTGGCCGTTGAGGATGGATCTTACCTGAACCACCACGTGCGATCCATTTATCTGCGCCTGCCACAATGCCTCACCGGGCGACCAGCTGGAATTAACGCCCATTTCGGCTGCATCATCGGCGGCTTCAAAAATCACCCGCATCAGGCGCTCGCCATCATATTCTATGCTAACGGGTTGTTCTTTACCATCAATGATCACAACACGTTTTGATGAAAAGGATACTTTTTCACCCGACATCTGCCCGCTGATTTTGCGTTTGCGCATATTCAGCGTTTGGTCAATGGAAGCGGCGGCGACCATGAGTGTACGGATGATATCATCAGGCAGGTCCCCACGGCCAAAACCATTCGGATATTCCTCGGCAATAAACCCGGTGGAGATATCCCCCTTCATCCAGCGCGGATGACGCATTAAAGAGGCCAGAAATGGAATATTGTCCTCAATGCCATCGATGATGAAGCGGTTTAAAGCCTCTCCCATAGCAGCAATCGCCTGTTGGCGGGTTGGAGCATGAGTACAGAGCTTGGCTATCATCGGATCGTAATAGACCGATATTTCGCCGCCCTCATAAACTCCGGTATCATTTCGAACGGTAATGCCATCCCTGGTTGTTTCTTCAGGTGGCTGATAGCGTATCAGTCTGCCGGTGGAGGGTAAAAACTCGCGATAGGGATCTTCGGCATAGATGCGCGATTCTATCGCCCAGCCGTTGAGCTTCACGTCTGATTGCTTGAGGGTGAGGTTTTCACCTGCGGCAACTCTGATCATCTGCTCGACCAGATCAATGCCGGTAATCAGTTCGGTCACGGGATGTTCAACCTGAAGGCGAGTGTTCATTTCGAGGAAATAAAACTTGCGATCCTTATCAACGATAAATTCCACCGTACCCGCGCTGCGATAGTCCACCGCTTTGGCAAGAGCTACGGATTGCTCTCCCATGGCGCGGCGGGTGTCTTCATCCAAAAACGGACTTGGGGCTTCTTCGATTACTTTTTGATTGCGGCGTTGTATGGAACATTCGCGCTCACCCAGATAAATCGTGTGGCCGTGGCTATCGGCCAGCACCTGGATTTCAATATGGCGGGGTTGTTCAATAAATTTCTCGATAAAAATCCGGTCATCGCCAAAACTGGCTTTAGCTTCTGAAACTGCGGCTGCAAATCCTTCTGCAACATCTGAGGCACCATGAGCAATGCGCATGCCCTTGCCGCCGCCGCCCGCTGATGCCTTGATCATGACGGGAAAGCCGATTTTTTTCGACACTTCTAAGGCGTGAGCTGCATCTTTTATGACAGTTAAATCACCGGGGACTGTATTGACGCCGGCTTTTTCGGCAAATTTCTTGGAAGCTATTTTGTCGCCCATAACTTCGATGGCACGCACGTTGGGGCCAATAAATACTATCCCCGCGTCTTCAAGCTCTTTGGCGAAAGCAGAATTTTCGGACAAAAACCCATAACCGGGATGAACGGCCTGAGCACCCGTTGCCTTGCAGGCTTCAATTATTTTGGCAGATACGAGATAGGATTGAGCGGCTTGCGGGGCACCGATGTTGACAGCTTCATCCGCCATTTGCACATGCAGGGCGCGGGCATCAGCATCGGAAAAAACCGCAACAGTGGCAATTCCCATTTTACGGGCGGTTTTAATAACCCGGCAGGCTATTTCGCCACGATTGGCAATGAGAATTTTTGAGAACATCAAACAGGCTCCACGCATCTATAATCCGGCAATTATTCAGGTAAGATGTGTGTGACGTGCAGGTGAAATTGTCAATGCTCTTTTGGAACAGGTTCAGGCTGCGGTTTCGCTCAAAGTTTTGAATGAGGGGTGAATTGACGATGAGTTTTCTTTGATGAATTCGATCAGGGCGCGCTCATTTTCACTCGAATTTCCATCACGGCCTATTCTATCCACCAGCCAGGCAGTTTCGCTTTGGGTGACACGTTCAGAATTTACAATATCCGCCTGCATGTCTTTTACGCGTTGTTCAGCAACGCTTGTTTCAGCGCTGTGGCTGTAAACATTAAAAATACCCTGCAATCCACCTGATACCATTTTGCTCATAAAACCTGAAATACCGTCACGTTGTTCGAGCCAGGCTTCACGCTTCAAAGCCACCTGGCGCGGCGGCGGCTGATAACCGGAAGCTGCCATCATAAAATTGGCAATGGCTTTTACAAACAGGTCGGACCAGGAAATGTGATTTTTCTCTTCATCGGTCCGATCATTTATTTCGAACAGTATTTCCGCTTCTGCCCGGGATACGGCCATGTGACTATCGCCACCAAAGGCATAAAGGATGCGGCGCAGCAGATCGACTTCAGCTTCACCGATCACGCCCGGGGTCGAGCCCCTCTCCTCCAAAACCCGCAGCTTCACCTGATCGAGAGTAAAAGACACAAGACTGGCGGGGCTGGTGTTTGCTTTTTCCATCACCTGGATCAGCAATTCAAGCTCACTCTGGCTCTTTACGCGGCCATCGCGATTGATACAGGTGATCAGGTGGGTTGCATTTTCTTCGGAGATATAGCCGGCAGGCTCTGCCTGGTGAACATAGTAATCCGTGAGCGCTTCAATAAAAAAGTCAACCCAGGAAGGATCCTGAACCAGACAGGCATTGTTGAGGTCAAACAAAGCCTGAGCTTCAAGACGGGAAACTATGCCATCGCTAAAGACATCGCGGCGCAGGGCCAATACATCGTTTGCTTTGATTGATAGACGTTGTGCCACCTGGGCAAGCGTCTGCGACACCCTTATATCCTGCATATTACCCCCTCGAGATTTATCCCATTCCAGATATATAAAGAGGATAATACACGCGAGGTCTTAGGATTTGGCTAACGCCACCTGATTGATGTCTTAAAAAATGCTTGATGCGGAGGCACCCAACGGATCGATTGTTACAAAGACCACGGTCAGATAAATTGTCGCTATTATACGCGATGACAAACTCATTGTTTCTGCCCTGTTTAACTCACTACACAATCCAAAAGCTCCGCCGCGCAATGACTTTGCACCAAATCGAAATGGTTAAAAAGGGGTTAACTGAACAATTCAAATTTTAATGTTAATATCAAAGCCTCTTGATAGTAAGACTGCTTAACTCAGCAGGCAGATGCAAAAACAAATTATTCATCATGAAAAAAGTTGCTGCATTTTCTGCGGCAATCTAATATAGAAGACAATGCATTACGTTGCACCATGAGGCGATCGTGCCCTGTAATGCAAATTCCTGAAGCGGAATAAAATGATGCGGCAAATTGAACCCGGACCCCTGGTCCAGAAGTTGTTTGCTATGCGATTGCGTGTTTCAAGGAGTTTTCGACCCTCTGACCACCCCCTGCCTTCCCCACCCTTTTCATGACAGCTACTGGCAGCATCGCGATGTTGAACTTTATTGGGATGTTCAAATACAACATCCCCAATGGCCAGGGAGGGGGCTAATCAGGTCTGGCCGATCTTGCGGTTTTCAGGTCTTTGACCTTGATCGACAAGATGGGTCAGGCCGATTGGCTCACATTTTTGTTATGCCAGAACTTTCAAAACCTCTTGGATTTTTTTAAGATACGCCCATATTTGAGGAAAGCTATTTGAACGGCCTGAATCAAAAAGATTCAGGCAATACAATACTTCCGGTTTGGCATACTATTCCTGTCACTCAACTTTAAGAGGTTATGAATATGAAAATCAGTAAATTTAAAGCTGGCGCTCTGGCGTTCCTGTCGGCTGTCGTAATCCTCCTTCCCAATGCAGCCTCAGCCGGAAACAAAACCATTCTGGACTATGGCTCAACCTACTCCCGCAGCGATTTTGGCAATGGCGAGGCGGTGGTAAAAGTGCGGCTGGTTCAGGAAGGCTCTATTCGCTATTGGCAGGTGAGACTGCCTGGCGGGTTCTGGGACAGTTGTGATGGCGATTGCTCTGAAGCCTACCGCTTGAAACTTCTTGATTTCTGGGAAGAAAGCGCCAACGCCCGCGGCAACATTAAAAACAGGTAATATCCAGTGTGAGTTGAGCTGACTTGTTCGGGTCAGGGATCATTCAAACGGTATACTCACCACATAGCGTGGATGAGCCCAATAGGTTTTTGAAAAAGTAATCGTGTTGGGAAAATAGCTGCTGAATGTATTCGTGGTCAGAATTCTTGCATAGGTGTATTCCACCTCGGTGACGATGATGCCCCGGTTATCACCCAGTATGTTTTGCGGTGGATCAAACACAGAATCAACCGCACGGGCGGAGGCTCCTGAGCCGTAACTTTCACTCCAGTCCACTTTGTTGACCCAGTTATCATCCTCGAAGACGCGCACGACAGATGAAACAACCACCCGCAAAGGGGTTGCGTTAAGTGGTTCAAAGGCCATTTGGGAGGCTTCAAAAACATTGTTTATATAGGCATCGTTGACCGTTGTTGCCTGAGCTACAAGCATACCGGTCAGGTTGGCGGTATTTTCTACTTTCCTTTTGGCTTCAAGGCCGCTGCTTATTTCAACGAGGCCGAAATAGACAATCAGGAGAACCGGAAAAATCAACGCAAACTCAACGGCGGATGTGCCGTTATTTGAGGATTTAAAGTGCGCGATCAAGCGTAAAAAAACCTGCTGGAATTTCATGTGATTAGGTCCCCACATCGGGTATTTTGAACATTATGGTTCATTTTTAAACGCCCATGATGAGATCAGCAGCCGATTACCGTTGTGCATGTTTCCCAGTTTTGAATTGATAACCGAGGAAAGAATCGGCCATTCATACGACACCCGAACAACAACTGTTTCTTCTGGCGCACCGATATTATACTGATAATCAGCATCATCCAGCGGATCACCGTTAGGTTTGGTCATGGATGGAAATGATGCGCTGGTAAAGTCGTCGAAATTACGTACATCGACTTTTACCGTGGTCAGGCAACTCGGCAGCATTACAGCATTGTTGCAGACCATGGTCTTGAAATCATCCTGGCTCATATTCGCGACGGCTGCCTGTCCGGTTTGAACAAAGCGGGCGGTGCGCTGCATACCGTGATCAAGCGCCATACCAGCCATAAAGACAATTGCGGTTTCCAAAGTCCCGACAATCAACAGGAAAAAAGGAAAAGCGACGGCGGCGAACTCAATCGCCACCACACCGTCATCATTGCGAAAAAAGCGCTTCAAGGCGGCGGTTTTTGCGTTTTTTCTATTCTTGATTTTTAAAAGCATCGCACAAACCCACACTATTTTGTCAGGCCAACCATTGCTTCGGCTTCAGGCGGCATCAGAAATCATTACAAAAATTAATTTAGAAATCTTTGCGTTTGTTGGTTAACTTTTGGCAAGGTTTCGCAGCAAGTTCAAACCTGTCGTTACAGCGTTTCATTAACCATTACTATAGGTTGTTTTGTTAAGCTTGTTTTTTACCTTATTTTTTATAGTTACCTAACGGTTTCTCATTACTTACTTAATAATTACACATTTTATGTTGTTTTTTTACCTTATAGTAAGCTGCCTCCTGTAAAACTGCTTCATTGACACAAAAACAATAAGCCACAAACTGACAGGAAAAACATAGTGCCCATTACGTTTTTGGCATGTTTCCCAACTGTTTCACATGACTTTGCAAATGGGATTTCGATTATGAGTAAAAAACCATTTAGACCGTTCAAAAACATTATTTCGCGGTTCAAACGCGATAAAAAAGCCAATGTGGGCATTATTTTTGGCATTGTTCTGGTCCCGATTGTCATAGCCATGGGATCAGCTGTTGATTATTCGCGCGCATTTCTAAAGCAGAAAGATCTTGCTTCAGCTGTTGACACGGCTGTTTTGGCTGGAGGCATTTTCAGTGATGAAACCCAATCGGTTTTCGAAGAAAAGGTCAAAAAGACTCTGTATGCAAATTTCCCTGGAGCGGAAATTGCATCTCTCTCCTTTAATCGCGACGACGACACAAAGACGGTGACAGTGACAGCGACATCAAATGTCGTGACCAGCTTTGCCGGCATATGGAGTGTGGACAGTCTGCCCATTCAAGCCACAGCCGAGGCTACTCCGGGGCGCAGCTATGCCGAAATTGTTCTGGTGCTCGACAATACCGGCTCCATGCGATGGAGCGGCAAACTGGATGCGCTTAAAGACGCCGCCAAAGACCTGGTACAGATTTTAAATGACAGCTCCCCTGACACCAGCAAACTTTTTATCTCTCTGGTGCCTTTTACCACCACAGTGCGCCTGAGTCCTGACCTGCTGAATTGGTCCGGCATTGATTTCAACGGTCTTTCCAGTGTCTCGGGAGAGGATTTCGAGGACAATAAGAATGTCATGGACCTCTATAATGATATGGGCATTCCCTGGAATGGATGTGTTCGCGCGCGCCCCTCAGGTAACGACCTCAATGACACTCCGGCAAGTTCCAGCGATCCCGAAACACTGTATCCGGTTTATCTGGCCCCTGATGAACCCGATGGCTGGTTTTATAATGACGGTACTTTTTATTCGAACAACTATTACAACAGCTACAGAAACCGTTATATCAACGACATCTATTTGCAGCCAAGCCTGCCCGACGGTCCCTAAAGACAGCGTGATACGTCAAAATACTCCGACGGAACCGTGAGCCTGAGCAGCAGCCGCGGCCCCGAAAACAACTGCCCGTCGCGTCCCATCCTGCCCCTGACAACGGACAAAAATGCTCTGGATACCGCCATTGATGGCATGGTCGCAGATGGCTTCACCAATATTGCCACCGGCCTGGCCTGGGGGTGGCGCATGTTAACACCTGAAGAACCCTATACGGCGCGTCCGTTCGATCAGGAAACCAAGAAATTTATTATTTTACTCTCCGATGGCGTGCAGGAAACAGGGAGCGCATCCAGCGGTCCAAGGCACAATGAGACCTATTATACTGCCTATGGATATGCCGCCAAGGGCCACCTGGGAGATGTTGACGGCAGTGAATCTGTCACTGTGCTCAATAATAAACTGAAAATACTGTGCGAAAAAGCCAAAGGGCTGGTCGGCGATGATCCTGATGCACCCGGTGCCGTATATGATGATACCAGGGCGGTTAAAATCTTCACCATCACGTTCCAGTTAAACAATTCAACAACCCAGAATTTGTTTCGCGATTGTGCGACTTTGCCCAACATGTATTACAACTCACCTGACAATGCGACACTGCAAACAACGTTTCAGGATATTGCCAACGAGTTGATGAAATTGAGTCTGACAAAATAAAAGCAACAAATATCAGGCAACGAAAACCATCGTGGTTTGTTTAAATACATTCCACGGTGGTTTTTTTATGATCAGATCAAGGGGTCAATCGGTCTTTGGTAAATTCAGGCGAATGTGCAGCTCACGCAACTGGCTCAGACTTACTTCAGAAGGTGCGCCCATCAACAGGTCCTGTGCCTGCTGGTTCATCGGGAACAATGTTACCTCGCGCAGGTTTTCTTCGCCGCACAACATCATGACGATGCGGTCAATTCCCGGTGCTATGCCACCATGTGGCGGGGCGCCATACTGGAGTGCGCGCAACATGCCGCCAAATTTTTCCTCAACCACTTCCGCCCCGTAACCGGCAATCTCAAATGCCTTGAACATAATTTCAGGCTTATGGTTCCGAATGGCCCCTGATGACAGCTCAATGCCGTTGCAGACGATGTCATACTGATACCCCAGAATATCCTCGGGCTTTTTGCTGTTAAGAGCCTCGAGGCCGCCTTGCGGCATGGAGAACGGATTGTGGGAGAAATCGATACGTTTTTCGACTTCATCATATTCAAACATGGGGAAATCAACAATCCAGCAGAACTCAAAGGTATCTTCTTTGAGCAGCTTCAGTTCTGTACCGGCGCGCTGGCGCGCCTGTCCGGCAAAACTGGCAAAATGCTTGGGCAGGCCGCAAACAAAGAACACCGCGTCACCATCTTCAAGCCCGAGACTATCGCGCAGGGCAAGCGTTCTTTCCGGCCCGATATTCTTGGCCAGAGGGCCTGCGCCCTCACCGTCCCTGAAAAAGATATAGCCCAGACCTGGTTGACCCTCACCTTGCGCCCAGCTATTCATGCGATCACAAAAAGCACGGCTGCCGCCGGTTTTTGCGGGAATGGCCCAGACTTCGACATTGGGATCTTTATCAATCATTCCGGCGAATATCCGAAAGCCCGAGCCTTTAAAGGTTTCGGTCACATCCGACATTTCAATTGGATTGCGCAAGTCCGGCTTGTCGGTACCATATTTGCGCATGGCGTCGCGGTAGGGAATAAGCGGAAATTTCTGCGTTACCGGTTTGCCATCGCCAAATTCCTCGAAAAGCCCGCGCAATACCGGCTCGACAGCGGCAAAAACATCTTCCTGTTCGACAAAACTCATCTCGATATCCAGCTGGTAGAATTCACCAGGACTGCGGTCAGCGCGGGCATCTTCATCGCGAAAACACGGGGCAATCTGGAAATAACGGTCAAAACCGGCCATCATAATCAGCTGCTTGAATTGTTGCGGTGCCTGGGGAAGCGCATAAAACTTGCCGGGGTGAACCCGCGATGGCACGAGAAAGTCACGCGCACCTTCCGGGCTCGAAGCGGTGAGAATCGGGGTTTGAAACTCAAAAAATCCGCCGTCAGTCATACGCCGCCGGATTGACGAGATAATCTCGGCGCGCTTGACAATATTCTTGTGAATACGGTCACGGCGCAAATCTAAGAAACGATACTTCAGCCGCGTATCTTCAGGGTATTCCTGATCGCCAAACACCGGTAGCGGCAGCTCTTCTGCTTCTGACAGGATTTCCATTGACAAAATCCGAACCTCCACCGCGCCCGTGGGCAGGGTGGTGTTGACCGTATCACCGTCACGCGCTTCAACGGTGCCATCGACCCGGATAACCCATTCGGCACGCACATTTTCCATTTTGCCAAAATCCGCACCTTCAGGCTCTATCACACACTGGGTCAGTCCATAGTGATCGCGCAAATCAATAAACAATAGCCCGCCATGGTCGCGGACGCGATGGACCCAACCCGACAGACGCGTTTGTTTGCCAACGTCACTGTCGCGCAGTTCGCCACAGGTATGGGTGCGATATTCGTGCATTTTTCTCTTCTTTCTTACCAGTTTTCCGCGCCGGGAGAAGCGCATGACAGGCCCGATTTGTCAAGCATCTAACTTTTGCTTACGCGTGTCTTTTATCGCAAAACCGGTAGCCACTTTTGCAAGACACGCTTTGGGGGACAAGTGAGCCTATATGGGTTATAGGCTTATCCATGAAATATATCTCAGATTCGCACAGCCTCGATAAGGCTATCACCACACTTGAAACAGCGCCATTTGTTACGGTTGATACCGAATTTATGCGGGAATCAACCTATTGGTCAAAACTCTGCCTGATACAGATGGCCTCGGAAACCCACGAATATATCATTGACCCCCTGGCCGAGAACATTGATCTTGGCCGCTTTTACGAGTTGATGACCAATGAGGCAGTGGTCAAAGTTTTTCATGCAGCGCGTCAGGATGTGGAGATATTTCACAATCAATCAGGCAAGATCCCCCGCCCCCTGTTCGACACCCAGATTGCCGCCATGGTGTGCGGCTATGGTGAAAGCGCGGGCTATGAAACGCTTGTAAGGGAAATTGTCAACCAGCAGCTCGACAAGTCATCACGCTTTACAGACTGGAGCCGCCGACCGCTTTCCGAAAAACAACTCACCTACGCAATTGGTGATGTGACGCATCTGAGAATTATCTACCACACGCTTAAACAATCACTTGAAGAAAATAACCGAATGCACTGGCTCGATGAGGAAATGAAAATCCTGACATCACCAGAAACCTATGAACTTAAACCGGAAGATGCCTGGAAGCGGCTGAAATTCAGAGGTAATAACAAGCGTACACATTCGGTTCTGATTGCTCTGGCGCACTGGCGCGAGACCCTGGCGCAAAAACACAATGTGCCGCGCAACAGAATTCTCAAAGACGATGGCCTGTATGAAATCTCCACGCACCCGACACGATCGACCGGCGATATTGCCCGACTCAGAGGCGTGCCACGCGGATTTGATCGCGGGCCATATGCCAAATCGCTGATTGAGGCCGTGGCCTCAGGGTTGGAGCGAAAATTTGATACATTGCCGGAAATACGCAATAAAAATCACCTGCCCAATGGCCTTGGTCCCACCGTCGAGTTGCTGAAAGTCGCGCTCAAAATCTGCTGTGAGGAACATAACGTAGCGCAAAAACTGATCGCCACGGTTAGCGACCTTGAACAGATAGCCGCTGACGATAAAGCCGATGTCAAAGCCCTGAAAGGCTGGCGTCGTGAGCTTTTCGGCGACAATGCCCTCAAACTCAAACACGGCAAACTGATGATCGGCATCGCCAACGGCAAAGCAAAGCTGTTTGATGAAAAATCGTTTCCGTATACGCGTTAAAACGGCACTATTCGGGTGTGGCAACTGACGTCATGGGGATATCACCATGGAATATAAGAACGTGAAGCTTGTTTGTTATCCGGTTTCTGGAGATCCGCCAAAAATCAGACCCGCACCGATGGAGCGCGACTGGATGGATGCAACACATGAGCGTCACGCTTATCGCTGTCTGCCGCTGTCGATTGCCAATGCCTGTGGTTGGGAAATTCTCAATCCAGTGGCATTTTCTGCCGTTTGGGATGGGGGTGACGGATCGGAATCAATCCGCATCAATGGCGATCATGGCAATATTTCTGCAATCAGTCATTTCGGCTCCGGCGTATTGACCTTTCATGTTACCGGCCTGTTTGAAACACCTCCGGGAGTGATGATGTGGGTCGGCGGTTCGCCAAACCGCTTCAAGGACGCGATTCAGCCGTTGACAGGCCTGGTTGAGACCGCCTGGAGCCCTTATTCATTTACAATGAATTGGAAATTCACACGCACCGGTCATCGCATCACATTTGAAAAGGATGAGCCATTCTGTTTCATTATGCCGTTTGATCCCGGGCTGGTTGAAGCCTGTAAGCCGGAATTCCGTTCGCTTGACGATAATAAGGATCTTGCTGCCAATTATCACGAATGGACGCAATCACGCAGCAATTTTAACACCGAGTTAAAACAACCGGGATCGGCCGCTGCTACCAAAAAATGGCAAAAAACCTACCATTTAGGAGTAAGACCAGACGGCACAAAACCCGAAACCGGACACCGCACAAAAATCAAACTGTCCAAGTTTGACAACAAAACAAAGTAGTAACATTGTAAAGTCAGACAATGCTTGGAGAAAAAAATCATTTCTTTGTCGATATTTCCGGTGCGCACCCAAGCAACTTCGCCAAACTTGCCAGGCGGCGTTCTACAGTGTTGCCGATCAATGGTTGAAATTTTTTCGGCACCTTCATGGTGAGAATCCCATCATCAATTTTCAGGGAGATTTTCGGCAAAATCCCCGGCATGGCTCCAGACAATGAATAGGCCACACGCAAAGCAGCGCTGGTGATTTGCACCCGTTGCAAGGCCCTGTCATCCAGCAGTTCTTTCAACCGCAAGCTCAGCTGAACATTTTTGTTAACTCCATGGCGATGAAACACGCTTAGGGCAATAAAGGCGCGACCGGCGTGGTCGATATTTGAAAAAGCGGCATTGGCGATAATATTGAGGCTTTGTTCGCCGCGGTAATCAGAATGTGCGCGCCAGCCAATGTCGGCGACCAGACAGGCGGCATGACGCAATCTGCGTTCAGCTTTGCTTTCTTCCAACCCGTGCTTTTTGAAGAGCTGATCTGTCCAGGCAACCAGCTCCTTCATATGATCATAAGAACGTGAGCGCAAAACAGCGAGATCATCGCAGGCTGCCAGCAAGGGGTCCTGACGGCGCTCTTTTTTACTCAATTTGGAATAAAGTACGCCTTCGCGCACGCCGTTAGATGAAATCACCAGGTTTTTAATGTTGTTGCGTGCCAATATGGCATCAAGCACTTTTGCACCCAGAGGTAAGGTTTCAGCGCGGGCGGAGGATACATGTTCGATCTTACGCAAAGATGCCTGAGACTGAATGCTTATGACTTTATTGAGGTCACGGGCCTCGTCGGTGGGGATGACATAGTTGTTCAAAACATCTAACGGATAGTCGTTTGCCACCATATGGACCCGGGCGAGATTACGCCAGGTGCCACCGATGGCGTAAAAGTCAAATTCCCCGTCATCGGGCATGAAAGCCACCCGGTCCAGTTGACGCTCTATAAATTCGGCGGCTTTTTCCATCGAACCACCGGCTATATCAGCCAACAGCAAAGGTCCAAGCGGCAGGGTGATGCCCTCACCTATTTTGCCTCTGTCAATCTGCACCAGTTCAAGAGAACCACCGCCCAGATCGCCGGCCACACCGCAGGCATCCGGTATTGCCGACATCACACCGTAGGCTGCATACTTGGCTTCTTTTTTCCCGGACAGGACCGTGACCGGAGTATCAAGGGCGCGGGCGGCAGCTTTGATAAATGCCGCGCCATTTTTAGCATCGCGCGCTGCGGCGGTGGCAATGGCATAGGTTTTTCTGACATCCAGGTGCCGGTTTAATATGTTAAACCGCGACAGTGTGGTCAGGGCATGGTCGATTGCAGATTGTGACATCAGCCCCGTGGTGGCGATCCCACGGCCGAGCCCACACAGCACTTTTTCATTGTAAACCGGCGTTGGAGCGCGCCGGGCACCTTCATAGGCGACAAAGCGCACGGAGTTTGAACCGATATCAACGATGGATACCGGCTCAAGATCAGCAATGCGGCCGTCATAGCGCCACCGGTTATTCAATTTTCAACCTCATAACTTGAATTTTAACGCAAGATCGGGGTTCGGGTGGCCTTTAGCCATGGAGCGGCCACGGCCCGACAGGCTAGGGTGAGTCATAAGATACTCATGAACATTAAAAGCCTCCTCACCTTGCTCAGGAGAGATTCGCTGCCAAGTACCATCGGGAAGCAATTGCCAGCTTTGCTGATTGTCCTTGAGATTTGCCACCATGATCTGGTCAAGCACCTGGGCATGAACGGTTTCATTTTCCATGGGTATCATCGCCTCGACCCGGCGGTCGAGATTTCGCTGCATCCAGTCGGCAGAGGAAATATAGACCTTTGCCTGTGCCGACGGCAGCCCATAACCGGCTCCAAAACACGATATTCTTGAATGTTCCAGAAAACGCCCGACAATGCTTTTGACACGGATGTTTTCAGACAATCCGGGGACACCGGGGCGCAAGCAGCAAATGCCTCTGATAATGAGGTCAATCTGCACGCCGTTTTGACTGGCTTTATACAGCGCATCGATGATTTCCTGATCCACCAGCGCATTCATTTTTGCCCAGATCTGGGCAGGCCGTCCAGCTTTTGCGTGGTCGATCTCCTCATCAACATGGCGTAAAATTGTGGTTCTTGTATCGATCGGTGAAACGGCAATGCGTTCAAGCTTCTTGGGCGCGGCATATCCGGTGAGGTAATTAAATATTTTGGCGGCATCGCGACCAAAAGGTGGATCACAGGTAAAATATGACAGGTCGGTGTATATGAGCGCATTGACCGGGTGATAATTGCCGGTGCCAAGGTGAACGTACGTTACCAGCCTTTCGCCTTCCCGGCGGACAACCTGGCTCAGCTTGACATGGGTCTTTAACTCGATAAAGCCAAACACGACCTTGACGCCTGCACGTTCCAGCCGGCGCGCCCATTCCAGGTTGGCGGCTTCATCAAAACGCGCTTTCAACTCAACCATGGCGGTAACCGAAATTCCGGCTTCAGCCGCTTCAATCAGGGTTTCGACAATGGGGGACTGATTGGAGGTGCGATACAGGGTTTGTTTTATCGCAACAACATCGCTGTCTGTGGCCGCCTGTTTTAAAAACTGCAACACCACATCAAATGTTTCATAAGGATGATGCACGACAATGTCTTTTTGCCTGATGGCAGCAAAACAATCACCGCCATGCTGGCGAATACGCTCGGGAAAACGCGGGCTGAATTTGGCAAAAACCAGGTCGGGGCGGTCTTTGACAATAAGCTGGGAGAGATCGCTGAAACTGATCATCGGGCCCACCTCAATCAAATCGCGGGCGTTGACACCGAGTTCGGAAGTAATGAACTGTTTCAGTTCCGCCCCCATGGAGCTGTCAACTTCGAGGCGGATAACACGACCAAGACGGCGGCGTTTAAGGGCGCTTTCAAAAAAGCGAACGAGGTCTTCTGCTTCATCTTCAATTTCAATGTCACTGTCGCGCAACAGTCGAAACGAGCCTTTGGCGACAATGCGATAGCGCGGAAACAGTTTTTGAATGAACAGAGCCAATACCTGTTCAAGCATGATAAAGCGGATTTTTATCCCGGTTTCTGTGTCCCCGGTGTGATTTTGTTCTGATGCCGGCAATCTGACAAAACGCCCGACCTGATGTGGAATAGGCAACAAGGCATTCATGACCTTGCCATCGCCCTTGCGTTTCAGCTTCAAAACAAGCGAAAAATCCTTATTGGCAATAAAGGGAAACGGATGGACCGGATCTATTGCCAGCGGTGTTAGGACCGGAAACAATTGTTCCAGAAAGTACACTTCCAGCCATTTGAGTTCTTGCGCACTCAAATCCTCTGTTTCGACCAGGGCAATACCGGCGCGGCTGAGGCGGGCGCGGATATCTGACCAGCACCGGCTTTGCGCTTCGGTTAATTCACTGACCGACGCATTAATCTGCTCCAGTTGCTGGGCAACGCTGAGGCCATCCTGTGAGACTTCAGAGATTCCTGCGCGCAGCTGGCCTTTGAGACCAGCGACGCGTACCATAAAGAATTCATCCAGATTGTCGGCAGAAATTGACAGGAAACGCAATCTTTCAAGCAAAGGGTGCTTTTCGTTGCCCGCTTCTTCCAGAACCCGGAAGTTGAAGTCCAGCCACGAAATCTCACGATTAAAATATCGTTTTGGATCTTCCCGTCCGATTGGCACAGCTTTGCCGGACACATCGAGATGCGCAGCTGGAGAATTATTGCTTGCGTCAGACACAAGTTTTATTCTGGCGGGATTTTTACCGGATACAGACATTTTTTCCTGAGAGCAAATTCAGAGAACTTCCTAAACTTCTACACTCTCTCCTACCTGTGGCACCACCACATTTTGACCAGCCATTTCTGCAACAAAAGCATCGGCTGTTTGATCGAGCATATCAAACGTAGCATAATGACAGGGAAAGACCGTGGAAAAACTGAAATAGCGTTTACAGGCCAGCGCTGCTGATTTTGCTCC
This sequence comes from Alphaproteobacteria bacterium, assembly GCA_024278055.1. Classification (GTDB taxonomy): domain Bacteria; phylum Pseudomonadota; class Alphaproteobacteria; order Rhizobiales; family JAJFHR01; genus JAJFHR01. The sequence continues at coordinate 18,553 of JAJRTY010000002.1, forward strand.
CATGGTAAAGCGGTCACCAATGGGCACGATGCCGATATCAGGCGCATACATCTCGTTAATCAGCGCCATATCGCCAAAAATATCCGTGTCACCCATGTGATAAAGTACCCGGCCTTCGTTCGTCTTGATAACAAGACCGCACGGATTGCCCAGATAGACCGAAGCATCGTTTACAACCGTGCCGGAAGAATGCAAAGCTTGGGTGAAGGTGACAGAAAAATCATCCTGCACCAGACACCCGCCGGTGTTGGCCGGATCAATATTTTCAACACCTTGCCCGTTCAAAAACATGCAGATTTCAAAGATTGCCACAAGTTTGGCGCCGGTCTTTTTACAGATATCAACTGTATCGCCAATATGGTCATCATGACCATGGCTCAGCACAACATGGGTGCAGCCGGCGATGGCTTCTTCATATGACCCCTTAAATGCCGGGTTGGAAGTAATGAACGGATCTATCAAAATGACGCTTGCACCCGTTTCGATCCTGAAGGCTGAATGTCCCAACCAGATGATTTTCATAATTCTCTCCTTATTTTCATGTATAAATCATGTGAGTTCGCGGGCATGCATGACACACAGAATTGCCACCGGTTCGGGGATGCCGCGAACATCGACTTCTTCGGCTTCAAATTCGTCGATTTCAAGACCGGCATATTGAGCCGCCTCCTGCGACAGGATCATTTGTACGCCTTTTTCCTTGGTCAGGGCTTCCAGCCTGGCCGCGGTGTTTACGGTTGTGCCGATAACAGTGAGGCTGGCACTTTCACGATGGCCAATGCGCCCCATCACCAGAGGACCGGCATGAAGGCCGATGCCGATTTTTAACGGTGCTTCAAGTTCGCTTGCCAGCGTTTTGTTGACGTGTTCCAGAACCCGATCAATTTTTGCTGCCGCCGCCAATGCATGGCGCATGCCGGGTACCGGCCCTTCGTTGCGGCCAAAGATTACCATCAGACCGTCACCAAGATATTTATCAATCCAGCCATCTTCCTGCTTTATGGCTTCACCAAAAGCTTCAAACAGAGCGTTGAGAATAAACACCACATCATAGGGCAGTTTTTCCGCACTCATGCTGGTAAAGCCGCGCACGTCTATAAACATTACAGCGACGTTGCGTTCAACGCCTTCATCTTCTTCCGAATTTGCGTCAGCTGTCTGCATTTTGGTTTTCGGCCACACCAGTTGCACCAGATCAAGATTTTTTTCCGGCCGTATCTGACAGGCCAGGCGCACATCCGGTGCAGCTTTGATGCGGACAAGGGTTGCCGCTTCATCCTTTCCCGGTTGAGCCAGTCCCTCGGCACCGGTGAGAATACGCACCCGGCAAGTGGAACACCGCGCGCGACCGCCGCATTGAGAGGCATGGGGAATGTTGTTCGCACGGCTTATTTCAAGCAATGTCGGGCCTTTTGGTACGCGGAGTTTCTTGACTGATTTGTAATTTATTTCAACATGTTCCCCGAATTTTCTAATGAGAACCCTCATGCCAAATACACTTAATGTGCTGAACAGGAAAATGTAGAAGACCAATTGGCTGTGATCTACCAGCATTTCCGTTGTCAAAGTATCAATCCAGCTTTTTTCCGCCTCTGCACCCTCACCTGCTGTTGCTGTCTTGGCTATATCGCCACCATATGCATTTGGAGCTGGTGGAGCCGGCGCTTTTTTTGCGGTTTCAGCCTGAGCCTCGGCCTGGGCCTGCAACTCAGCAACAAAATTTGCAATGACCTTTTCCTTGGCCGCCGGTCCGGCAACGCTGAAACCGGCGATGGCCAGAATTGGTATGGCGATGGCCACGGCAAATAACGGCATAAATGCCCGCCTGTACCATTGATTGACGCGCAGCCAGTAATGCAGCCCGATGGTAGAATGAACCCAGACAACCAGCAAAAGAATGGATTGGTCCCAGCTTAAGTCCGGCCAGATATTGGCCAGTACGTAGAGATAATCATCATTGGTACCTTTGAGCAGATTGGCTCCGCGTGTATTGGCAATATGGGGAATGAGCAATATAGGTATAGACACCCCAAGAAGGATGCGGAGCCAGTCCCAAAGCGGCAATTTGAGCGTGGAACGCATGGCCAGTCGATATAAAACCAACCCCATATGGGTAAGCAGGGCTGCACCCAGAACTATCGAACCCAAAATTGAGCGGGTAAAAAACTGACGAAACTCCTGGAAAGATAACATCAAATCCAGCGAGACCAGGCCCAGCGCGTGATTGAGAAAGTGAAAAAGGACGAATGTGAAAAGAATTAACCCGGATATGATCTGCAAACGCTGCGGCCACGACTGGCCAAAATCAACAGGCATAGAAAGGCTCCGGCAATAGATTGCTACCATCATGGCCTTTAAACAAAAACAAGGAAAGAAAAATCAAATCGCCTCATTCGCAGATGCGGTAATTCCAGCCTTTGCCACGTTTGGCATAATCAAGATGAAAATGGGTCTTGTGGGCCTCATTGGACCCCGGCCCCAGCACCGTTGTGAAATACCCGCACGAAGAAATACGCAGCGCCATTAACATGCGTATCTGTTGAGGTGGGCCATCAATGACAGTGGACACCCTGACTGTCTGGCGCGACCCCAGACCAAAGCCGGTAATATCAATGGCATTGCCAAAGGCATGCTCACTGATTTTTCCGTTTTTGCGGTTGTTGCGGTTGCGGCACTGATAGCCGGGGCCGGTGACAACGGATATGAGGGGGCTTTGGGTAAAGCTTTTAACCACGGGCGCTGCCACATCAGACAACCAGGTGGACAGCCGCAAGGCAAAGCTGCAACTGAGCAAGGGCTTTGCTCTTAAATCAATTGCCCCATCGCTGGAGGCTACCGATGCCAACCGCACCGGATTGGATACCTGGCATCGATTGTCGCCGACTACCGGTTCTTCTATCGTGAATTCAGCGCCAAGGCGAGTTAGTGCGGCCATACAGTTTTTGAATTCAACGCCAACCTCTCCTGCAACCTTCTCCTGCCGTATCGATTGTGACAGGGGTTGTTGCGCAATTTCTGCAGACGGCTTCGGGCGAGGTACCGGCACCGCCTCGCGCACACCGTCGCCAGCATGAACCTTCGGCACAAATCCGATGATAAAGAGAAAACTCGATGCAACAAATAGTTTCAACATGATCAATTTTGCAAGTCTGTGAAATTTAAAAAGCGACCTTCTTTCAAGCATGTAACCAGACTTCAGACAATAGCTTCAAAATCAATTGACATAATTGCAAATTTTATATAACTGTTATGTTATGGAACAATCTGGTTATATTCCCTCCCAACCTAATCTTGATGCTATTTTTTCAGCCTTGGCTGACCCGACACGACGCGCCATATTATCACGTCTAGTGGATGGTCAGGCATCGGTGAATGAGATTGCCGCGCCTTTTGAAATGAGCCAGCCGGCGGTGTCCAGGCATCTGAAGGTGCTTGAGCGGGCGGGGTTGATTGAACGCGACGTTGATGAACAACGCCGCCCGGCCAGACTGAAGGCTGAAACCATGGCGGCGGCGGTTGACTGGTTGACAGAATTCAAGGTCTTCTGGGGAGCAAGCTTTGATCAGCTCGACACTATTCTTTTCAGTATGAAACAAACCGATGCAAAGGAAACAGACCATGAGTGACCTGCCGGAATATATTCTTGACCGGGTGTTTGATGCGCCGCGTGAAATGGTCTGGCGCGCCTGGACCACACCTGAATTACTGGCGCGCTGGTATGGCCCCGGCGTTGAAACCATCATCCATAAGTTTGACCTTAAACCCGGTGGCGAATGGCTCAACGAAATGAAATTTGGTGAACACTCCATGTTGTCCAGGGTTGTGTTCAAAGAAGTAACACCACTGGAACGGTTGGTCTGGCACCATTATTCCTCGACCGATTCTGATTGGAACACCATATCAAATCCAAAAATGCCCTACTGGCCGCGCATGCTGTTAACGACCGTGACATTTGAGGACCAGGGCCCAAAAACCAAAGTAAGGCTAACCTGGGTGCCACTTGAAGCAACCAACGCTGAAATCACCTGCTTCACGGATGCCGTCAACAACATGGGCAAAGGCTGGGAAGGCGGTTATGCTGTGATGGACGAGATATTTGCCGAGTTGCAGGCGGAATAAAGCATTATGTCTTGAATGTCTGTCTGAAGCCAAACAGGCAATTGAACATAGCCTGTGAATTTTATTACCCGCTAAACTGTGAGCGCTTCACTATCTGTCTTCTGGTTGAAAACCGCAGGATCTAAACTCGGGGACATTTCAGGAGAGCAGGTCGTCGTTATGTGGCGTGGCATAAGACCAGGCCAAATTCCTTCAATCACTCACCTGCCATTTTAAAATTGCGATCTCGGCCTGCCGCCCTTTTACGACTATCGTATTTTCATCGTTAAAATCGTTGCGCTTGGCCAAACCAATAGTTTTTTTGTCAGCTATGATTTCACCGCCGGATGCATTTGAGCATAGTCGGGCTGCAACATTTACTGTATCGCCGATTATTGTAAAATCTATCCGATCTCCAGAACCTAATAATCCAGCTACAGCGGGGCCAGAATATAAACCAATTCCGACTGTAAGAGAGTGTTCTGAGTGAGATAGTTTTTTCTGAATAGAAATTGCAGCACGCGTCGCCCGCTCCCAGCGGTCTTCACCTTCAAAATATGCAAAAACAGCATCACCGACAAATTTATCTATATCGCCTCCTTCACTTTCAATTTCCTGCACCTGAATATCAATTATATTGTTCAACGTTCTGAAAACTTTTTCAGGGGACTGGTTTTCAGAAAATGCTGTAAACCCACGAATGTCTGAATAGAAAACAGTGATGTCGATTTCCATTTCACTTTTCCCATGCGAGGATTGATTTTCCTGCATGGCGGAAACTGCTCGACGTGAAACAAGTTTTTCGAGTCTTTTTCGCATGGAAATTATAACTGATGTACGCTTTTCAATTTCCCGCTGAGCAGATCTAACAATGGGAAAAAACAATAAAGTTAAAACACCCAAGGTGCCGAAAAGAGATAAAATAATTGGAAAAAACAACCCTTTTAGCATGAATGTATATTCGCCATGGACAGACTCATACAATTCAAAAACAGCGGCAATTTTCCCCTGTTGGTAGTAAGGAATATAAAGCTCTAATACTGTTGATCCGTCTTTTTCCTGTTTGGTGACAATAGATGAGGTGCCTTGCTCGATAACGGCCCTGAGCGCTTGATTGTTTTCTAAACTGCCAATTTCCTGAACTCTGTGTGAGTAAAGAATCTTTTTACTAAGGGCGTAAACTTTCAGGCCAATCAGTTTGTATTCAAACTGCTCTTTGGAGAACGCCTCTGATAACTTAGCGAGATCGGCGTTGGAAATGGGTTGCCCTTTTAGGGTTTGTTGCCAAATAAGAGGCCATTGGGATGAGATGTCATTTGCAATGTTATCCGTGACTTTTATTGCTCGCTCCAAATAGATCTTTTCCGAGCTTTTTTGAATAACAAAACCAACCAGTGCAATGGTCAATGCAAAAAAGAAAAGCAAAGCAGGAAACAAGCGAAAGTAGAATTTTTTTGCCAGTGGGTAGGATTGTTCCAGATGATCAGACATTTTGCCAATTACTATAAAAAAACATTCTTGGAATGAAAATTGACAATAGCACGCTAATCATAATTTGGGACTTTCCGCGCTACTATTTTCTTCGTCTGTTGTTCTTCAAACTCTTCTGGATCTGCCAGTACAGACAAGGGCCTGGTCACGATAGTTGGGAACCGTGGTTGGTGCGGGCGGCGAGAGTCGAACTCGCACGGACTTTAAGTCCTCAGGATTTTAAGTCCTGTGTGTCTACCATTCCACCACGCCCGCATTTGGTCCTGGATTTGGAACTTCTCAAACGCTGGTGATAAATTGTTGCGGCTGGTCTGTCCAGCGCATTGTTCGCCTATTGGCTTTTGGTGCTGGCGACCAACTCTATCAAGGCGGCTTCAGCCTGATTGAGGGCGGCTTCATCGGTTGAGCGTGCAACCAGATTAGTGCCCATGCCGTCTTTCTCGAAGAAAGGGTAGCTGGCCAGAGCGACGGTGGGAAACCGGCTTTGCAGTGTCTTCAAACTGGCAGCAACCAAGCCTTCGCCGATGTTGCATCTGATGCTGCGACTCAACATTTTGGCCCCGCCTTTGAGCCGGGGAGCCAGACACCCCATCATCGCCTGCATTATTTTGGGAACTCCGGCGAGAACAAAAACATTTTCAATCTGGAAACCCGGTGCTTTGCTTACCGGGTTTTCAATCAGGCTTGCACCATGAGGAATTCGTGCCATGCGCATGCGGGCAGCATTAAGGTCCTTTTCGTCGTAGCGCTGGCGCAATATCGCTACCGCCTCGTCATTAAAATCAATACCCACATTGAAAGCAGCCGCGATGGCGTCTGCGGTTATGTCATCATGAGTAGGGCCGATGCCGCCGGTGGTGAAAATATAATCATATTGCGGCCGCAGGGCATTTACCGCTTCTATGATGCGGGACTGATTGTCAGGAACGATACGGGCTTCTTCAACCTGAATATCTATTTCACCGAGAAATCCAGCGATGAAACAGAGGTTTTTGTCCTGCGTGCGGCCTGACAACATTTCATCGCCAATCATTATGACGGCGGCTGTTACCAGATTATCCTGCTTGCTCATTGCTGCCCCGATGCTTATGTTGACAAATTCAACCCTCATCTTATCGCATTCGGTCGCCTTAACTCAATGAAGTTTCCCACCCCCCTGCTCACCGGCACCCTGATCAAACGCTATAAGCGCTTTCTGGCTGATATCAGGCTGGATAATGGCAAGATTGTCACTGCTCACTGTGCCAATCCCGGCTCAATGATGGGCCTGAAGGAGGCGGGGGCTCGCGTGTGGCTGTCGATTAGTGACAACCCCAAACGCAAACTGAAATATTCCTGGGAACTGCTAGAGATTGATCTGGGCTGTGGGCCACATTTGGTCGGCATCAACACAAATCATCCCAACAAAATTGTGGCCGACGCCATTGCAGATGGCCGGATACCTGAGCTTGCCGGATACAACTCCTTGCGCCGCGAGGTCAAATACGGCAAGAACAGCCGCATTGATATATTGTTGCAGGACGAGGGTAGACCCGACTGCTATGTGGAGATAAAAAACGTTCACCTGATGCGCAATGCCGGGTTCGCAGAGTTTCCCGATTCGGTGACCGAGCGCGGCAGAAAACATCTCAATGAGCTTTCCACATATGTTCAACAGGGGCATCGTTGCGTTATGTTCTACCTGATCCAACGCACCGATGCGGCTACTTTCAGCCTCGCCCGCGACATTGATAAAGAGTATGCGCACACTTTCGACACAGCAATAAAGTCAGGTGTTGAGGCTTATGCCTATTCCTGTACAATCTCGTCCGAAGGAATTGACATTGACGCACCGGTTTTGATGATCTGATATTAGAGGATATCCAATTGAGCTATATTGATGCAGCACTGGCGCCACAGCGCAACACCGGCCAGATTAAAATCCACGGACCCGAGGCTTTTGCCGGCATGTTAAAGGCGGGCCAACTGGCAGCACAGGCTCTTGACATGCTGACGCCTTACGTGGTGCCGGGCATTACCACCAAAAGGCTGGATGATCTGGCCTATGAATTTGCCTGCGATCACAATGCCTATCCCGCCACGTTGTTCTATATGGGTTTTCCGGCCTCGATCTGCACGTCGATCAATCATGTTGTCTGTCATGGTATTCCCGGCTCCAAGGTTCTAAAAGAAGGCGATATTGTCAATATTGACATAACGCTTGTGGTTGACGGCTGGCATGGTGATACCAGCCGCATGTATCCGGTAGGTAAAATAAACCGCAAGGCGGAGCGCCTGATTGACGTCACCTACACAGCCTTGATGAAGGGGCTGGAGGTGATCAAACCCGGTGCCTTTACCGGGGATATCGGCGCCGCCATTCAGGAATATGCCGAAGGTGAGCGAACAAGCGTGGTTCGTGATTTTTGCGGCCACGGGCTTGGAAAGCTGTTTCATGACGTACCCAATATTTTGCATTATGGCCACAAGGGCGAAGGGGTTGAGTTGCGCCAGGGCATGTTGTTTACGGTTGAACCGATGCTCAACACCGGCAAACCCCAGGTCAAGGTTCTCAGCGATGGCTGGACTGCGGTAACGCGCGATAAATCCCTCTCGGCCCAGTTTGAACATACCATCGGTGTGAGCGCCACCGGCTGTGATATTTTCACAATATCCCCAAAAGGCCTGCATCAACCACCATACATTGTGACGGATTAGGTGCCTTCTGCTAGGTTTGCACTATGAATGATAGCGGGCCAGATATCAAAAATAACAAACCGCATTTCAGTGGTCACCGTGAGCGCTTGCGCGACAGGTTCCGTAAAGGCGGCAGCGATGCCTTGCCCGATTATGAGTTACTGGAGTTGATATTGTTTCGCGCCCTGCCGCGGCGTGACACCAAGCCATTGGCCAAATCATTGATCGAACGTTTTGGCAGCTTTGCCGAGGTGATTTCTGCTAACCCTGAAAGATTGAAGGAAATCAAAGGCATTGGTGAAAATGTCGTCACCGAAATAAAGCTGGTGCATGCTGCCGCTTTACGCCTTTCCCAGGGTGAAATCATGCAGCGCCCTGCTCTATCCTCATGGTCATTATTGATCGATTACTGCCGCTCCAGCATGGCATTCAATGAAAAAGAACAGTTCAGGATATTGTTTCTGGACAAAAAAAATGTACTGATCGCCGATGAGGTTCAACAGTAAGGCACCGTCGACCATACTCCGGTCTATACCCGCGAAGTGGTCAAACGCGCGTTAGAACTTGCCGCTTCCAGCATCATTCTCGTGCATAATCACCCTTCGGGCGATCCAACACCGTCACAACCGGATATAATGATGACGCAGAAAATTATCGAAGCTGCAGAAAAACTGAATATAAAAATTCACGACCACATAATTGTCGGCAAACAGGGCCATGCCAGTTTTCGTGGTCTGGGTTTAATCTGACGGTCTTATCTCAGATATCAAGAACACAGATGTCTTCGTTTTTGTATTTGATGCGGGCGATTTGACGTAAAGAGGATTCAACCGTGGCTTTCAGCATGTCAAAATCTACCGGTTTTGTAAGGTAGTTGTCCGCGCCCTCTTTTAAACCATCTATCACGTGTTCCTCATCTGCCAGAGCGGAAAGGAAAATAAACGGCATATCTGCCATTAATTTATACTTGCCGCGAATTTCTTCCAGCAACTGAAATCCATCCATATGTGGCATTGTAATGTCGCATATGACGAGGTCAGGTTTGTGCGCCAGGATCATTTCCAGACCTTTGGAACCATCGTCGGCAACCAGGACGTCATAACCGGAATCTTCCAGTTCTTCCACAATATCCTCCCGAACCAGGACCTCGTCTTCAACACATAAAATGCGGGGCATGATATTCTTTTCCTTTGTCTGCGTTATTTTAAACTATATTAAAAAGGTTACAATTAAATTTAGATGTCAGGTAATCGCCAAATTTCGTTAGTTGCGATTATTTCATCACGCAGCCTCACTGTCCTTTGCAGCTATTTCCTCAGGTCCATTTATGGGCAGGCGAACTGTGAAGGTACTGCCTTTGTTGATTGTGCTTTCAAGAGTAATAGAGCCATCATGCAGCTCGATCAGGATTTTAATCAGATTCAGGCCGATACCGGACCCGGCTATGCCGGTTGCGGTTCTGGCGCGGAAAAAACGTTCAAATACGCGCGGCAAATCCTCTTCATCAATACCAAGGCCATGATCGCCCACTTCCAGCACCACCTCGTCACCTTCCGAGTATGCCCGCACATCAATGTCCGGCGCGTTGGGCGCATATTTGACGGCATTTGAAAGCAGATTGGAGAATATCTGCTCCAAAGATCCGGGGTCGGCCTGGATTGTTGCCGGCAGGCCGGAAACATCACAGGATATTTTGTGAGAACTGGTCAATTCCATCTGACGCTGACAGGCGTCTTTTAATTGTTTTGCCATATCACACGGCTCAACGTTTATCGACAGTTTGCCAATATCCAGACTGGCCGCCGTCAAGGTGCTTTCCATTACTCTGGTCATGCGTTCAACGGCACCTCTTATTTTAACGGCACGCTTGGTAATTTCGACCGAATTATCAAAGTTTCCTGCGCGGCGTTCGAGGCGCTGGGCGGCCCCGTCAATAATAGCCAGGGGCGTGCGGAATTCATGGCTTGCCATACTGATGAACTGGCGCTGAAGTACGTTAAGCTCTCTTTCCTTGGTCAGCGCCTGACGCAGATCTTCATAGGCCTTGCGGACCTGGGCAGAGAGTTTGGCGGTTTCTTTTTCTACCTGTTTTTTTGCTGCCGAAAGCATCGATCTTCTTTCGCTGCCGCGCAGGTTTTCCGCTTTAACTAGGTCTATGCGTGCCTGCTGCTGCATGAAATATGCAATGGTGCCCCATAAAAACAGGAAGGTGCCAAGCGCTAAAGCCCCTGCTTCCAGACGTAGTCTTTTAAAGAACCCGGCAGTTGGCACATCGATAACATACGCACTCATCACCGCGTGGGGCTTGCCGGTTTTATCAAACTTCGGTGGTAATCCATTGCAATCCGTGCAGCTCTTACCTGTGGTCATAACCGGCTTGATTGTACGCAAAACCTCTTTGCCAAACCCGCCAATATAGCCACTCCAGGTTTCCGGGTTTCGTTCAGATGACATGCGGCCAACAACACCGGCAATCTGCTCATTGGCAGTGTGGGTTTTTACCGGTGATCCAGCCAGGTCGACAATTTTGATACGGATGCCTTTATCGACAGAATTCAACTTATCAAAAAGCTTCAGGGATGATTGCCTGAATGCCCCCGGTACGGGCAGGTGCTGTTGATTGTCCAATGTTCTTTGTTGCGAATACGTCGATACAAATGCTGCGACAAGCTCAAGCATTGATTTTTTGTTTTCGCTAATTCTCTGGCTGAATTTGTTGCTGGATGTATAGTAATACCCAATGCTGAGCACGCTGGAAAAAATTACCGCGAGTAAAATATATGACACATTATGCTCACTCGACCAGTTCAGGAAAGCTGGTTTCATACCTTTTAAAGCGGTTATTTTATTTGGTTCAGCTGCGTTCATCAGGTCATCAAGGTTTAATTGGAAAACTCAATACTTGTTAAAGTTGTATTTTCTACAATTAAACCTTAAGTATTAATTTTGCCTGAACACACTTTTTACGCCACATTTATAAGCCAACGTTATATTGTGTTAAACTCATCGTGGTCCTCCTGATAGAAATGAAAAAGCTGATCCGCCGATTGATTCTTGGCTTCGTGATTTTGTTCCTGAGCCCTCTGGCTGTTTATGCTTTGGTTTATTCACAAACCCCCTGGCCTGACAACTGGAGTGTGGCCGACTGGTCGAGTGCCGGTATCCTGCCCGATGCCATGCAGAGCACCGAAGCCACCGTGAAGATTTACTCCGCTCGCACCGGACGCTGGAAAGGAATATTCGCGGTTCATACCTGGCTGGTGCTGAAACGCCGCTCGGAAGCGCAGTATCATCGTTTTGAAGTTGTCGGTTGGGGCTTGCCGGTGCGGCAGGACATTTATCCTGCTGATGGCTACTGGTATTCATCAAAGCCTGAACTGCAGTTTGAAGTCTCCGGCGCACAAGCCGGGGCACTGATTCCCAAAATAGAAAACGCTATCCGGAATTACCCCTACTTCCAGTATGGCAGCTACCGTCTGTGGCCCGGTCCAAACTCCAATTCCTTTATCGCTCATGTGATAAGAAATGTGCCTGAACTGCAAACCACCCTGCCCCCCACCGCTATGGGAAAAGACTTTATCGGTTATGACACCTGGGTTTCACCAACGCCGAGCAACACCGGCTGGCAAGTCTCATTAGGGGGATACGCAGGCATCAGCCTGGCGAAGGTTGAAGGCTTTGAGATAAATATTCTGGGACTGGTGATCGGAATAGATTTCCTCAATCCTGCAATCAAATTGCCGGGCTTCGGCAGAATTGGCCTGCCAAAAACAGCCGCCCCCTGATCAACTCTCACCACCACGCAAAAAGCATGCGACAGATCGCCCCTGCCCGGTGGCTTCCAGTGCCGGCGCGGATTTGGCACATGGGTCGAAGGCTTTGGGGCAACGGGGGTGGAAATGACAGCCTGATGGTGGATTTATCGGTGACGGTACCTCGCCCTTGATGGGAGCGAAGATAGCGTGGCGGTTTTCAAGACGAGGTACCTCGCGCAGCAGGGCATCGGTGTAGGGATGGGAAGGGTTATCGAACAGGGCTTCGGTGGTGGCTGTTTCGACGATGCGGCCCAGATACATGATGGCAATGTGATCGCTAATATGCTCGATGACGCCGAGATCATGACTGATGAAAAGATATGTGAGATTGAACTCCTGACGCAAATCCATAAACAAATTCAGCACCTGCGCCTGAATGGATACATCCAAAGCTGCTACTGATTCATCACACACAATAAATTCCGGCTTGACCGCCAAAGCACGCGCAATGCCGATACGCTGGCGCTGGCCACTGGAAAACTGGTGTGGGTAACGGCGTTTGAAGCTGGGGTCAAGGCCGCATTTTATCATGATATCGTCAAGGTAATCGTCACGTTCTTTTGCCGAAATAATACCATGAACCACCGGGGCCTCGCCGATTATGTCTTCAACGCGCATTCTTGGGTTAAGCGACGCAAAGGGGTCCTGAAAGATCATCTGAATTTTAAGAACGGTTTGTTGTGCCTGTTCCGGCGTCATCAAAGCCACGTCTTCACCACGGTAAAACACCTGGCCTTCACTGGCTTCAAGAATACCGGCAATGATGCGCCCCAGGGTTGACTTGCCACACCCGCTTTCGCCAGCCAGACCGACAACCTGACCTTCTTCAATTTTCAGGGAAACATTATCAACCGCATGAACGATTTCTTCGTGAATATCAGCGCCCAGACGCTCAGCCAGGCGACCGGCGAGATCCAGGCTTTTGAAGAACCTTTTGGAGATATTGCGCAGCTCCAGAATAGGCGGGGCAGAGGAAGTTTTGTCCATCATTTCACCTCGCCATAAGGATGAAAACAGCGTACTTCGCGGCCCGGCTGTGGCTGTTGCGGCTCCGGCACAGCAAGACAGGCATCTGTGGCACGCCCACACCTTTCACGAAAAGCACACCCTGGTGCGAGCTTTAGCAGCGACGGTGTCATGCCGGGTATCTGGTAAAGCGGGCCCCCGCGCTTGTTACGACTGGGCACGGAGCCAATCAGGCCATAAGTATAGGGATGACGCGGATCATCAAGCACTTCATCGATACGACCTTTTTCAACGATCCGCCCTGCATACATAACACAGATACGGCTGGCCAATCCGGCAACAACGGTTAAGTCATGGGTAATCCAGATCATCGCGGTTCCGGTCTCACGGCACAGTTTTTGTGCTTCATAGAGAATTTGCGCCTGAATGGTAACGTACAGTGCTGTCGTCGGTTCATCGGCGATAATCAGGTCTGGTTTGTTCAGGAGCGCGATGGCAATGGCTACGCGCTGGCGCATGCCGCCGGAAAACTGGTGCGGATAGGACTTCAAACGTTGATCAGGCGATGAAATGCCGACCTGACCCAGAGCATCACGCGCACGTTGGCGTGCGTCTTCCTTACTGATTTTTTCATGGGCCAGAATTGCTTCGGTCATTTGCGTATCGATGCGCAAAACCGGGTTCAGCGTCATCATCGGATCCTGGAAAATCAGGGCTATTTTTTTGCCCCGAATATCGCGCATTTCTGCTTCCGGCAACTTGGCCAGATCAGTGCCGTTGAACATAATACGGCCACCGGCAATCCTGCCAGGCGGGTCTATCAGGCCCATAATCGAAAATCCGGTGACGGATTTTCCAGATCCACTTTCACCTACAAGACCGATAATTTCACCCTTTTTGACATCAAAACTAATGCCGTCGACGGCCTTCACGGCACCTTCGCGGGTGAAAAAATAGGTCTGGAGATCTTCGACCTTCAGGGTTAATTCGGATTGGCTCAACTCATCGTCCTTATTTCTGTAAACGCGGGTTCATGACATCGCGCAACTGGTCCCCCACCAGATTGATGGAGACAATGGTGACAAGCAGGGCAACACCGGGGAAAAAACTTATCCAGTATTTACCGCTCAACATGTATTCAAAGCCATTGGCAATCAGCAGACCCAGTGACGGTTCGGTTACGGGCAGGCCTAACCCCAGAAACGACAGGGTTGCCTCCCAAGATATGGCGTGGGCCACCTGCACGGTCACCACCACTATTAACGGCGGCATGCAATTGGGCAGAAGATGGCGAAAGACGATGCGCCGGTGGCTCAGGGCAAGACAGCGTGCCGCTTCCATATATTCCTTGGAGCGCTCAACCAGTGCCGTTCCGCGCACGGTGCGGGCATAATACGCCCATTGCACCGCCACCAGCGCTATGATGATTTTATCAACCCCCTTGCCCAGAATGGCCAGCAACACCAAAGCCACAAGCACGGCTGGAAATGACAGCTGAATATCGACTATGCGCATGATGATACTGTCCACCCGGCCGCCAAAATAGGCGGCAAGCAGGCCGAAAGAGCTGCCAATAAAGAGTGCGATAAAAGCACTCATGGCGCCCACCCCCAGAGAAGTTCTGAGGCCATAGAAAATACCGCTCAGCATGTCGCGGCCCTGATCGTCGGAACCAAGCCAGAAGGTAAAGCCCATGCCGCCCACTTCACCGGGCGGCAGGCGGCCATCCATAATGTCCAGTTGAGCCAGATCATACGGGTCCTGAGCTGACAGCAGTGGGGCAAAGATGGCAATCAGGATAATCACCACAATCGTACACAGACCAGCCATGGCGACTTTGCTCTGGGCAAAGTCAGAGGCAAAACGCCGCAACAGGGTTTCTTCTTTGATGACTTCAGCGCTTGCACTCATGATTTGAGGTCTCCCAGTCTGACACGCGGGTCGAGCAGGGAATAGATCACATCAACCACCAGGTTAATGACGATGAACATGGCAACTGTCATCAACAGGTAGGCGACAATAACCGGACGATCGAGAACATTGATCGAATCAATTATCAGTTTGCCCATACCCGGCCAGGCAAAAATTGTTTCGGTGACAACTGAAAAGGCGATGACATTTCCCAACTCGAGACCGAGCACAGTTACCACTGGAATCATGATGTTTTTAAACACATGCACGAGGACAACGCGGCGATGGGACAGGCCTTTGGCTTTGGCGAATTTGACATAATCCATCAACATCGCCTCTCGCGTACCCGCGCGCGCCAGCCGAATGGTCAAGGAGAGCTTGAACAAAGCCAGATTAGTAGCCGGCAGTATAAGGTGCGACAGGCCATTGAGGGTCAGGAAGCTTACGGGTACGCCAAACAGATCGACGGTCTCACCTCGACCTGAAGCGGGCAGCCAGCCGAGGTAAACCGCAAAAAACAGTATCATCATCAAACCGACCCAGAACGTCGGCAGACTGAAGCCGAGGATGGAGCCTGACATAATGGTGCGCCCGATCCAGCTGTCCGGTTTAAGGCCGGCAATCATGCCCAGGGGCAGTCCTAAGAAAATTGCCAGGAACATGGCAAATGCGGCCAGCTCCAAAGTTGCCGGCATGCGTTGCCAGATTAATTGCAGGGCAGGAATGTTAAATACAAATGAGCGACCAAGGTCACCCTGAAGAGCATTAACAAGAAAAATCCAGTATTGCTCCCACATCGGTTTGTCGAGCCCAAGTGCTTTGATCGCACGTTCAATGTCGGCCTGGTCGGCATCAGGATTTATCAGAATGTCAACCGGGTTGCCGATAGCGAAAACACCAATGAACACCAGCAGCGACATGACCAGCAGAACAAGACCGCTCTGCATCAATCGCCTGATCAAAAAAGCAACCAAACCAGCCTCCCCTGCCGTGGATAATCAAACAGACAATCCTCGGGCCTGTCCCGGAAATTCACTCCTCAGGACCGTCAACATAAAGATAGTTTTATGCCGTCATTCACAGCAGTGCTGTGGGTCCCAGGACCAGCCCGGGGATGACGGCGGTGGAAGGGGCGAACCAGAGAGAGTTCGCCCCCCTTTAATACAAAAGCCTAATTGGTGGACTTCACACCAACAGCAAGCGTTTGTTCATCGGTACGGGCATCATATTTCAGACCTTTACGCACGGCCCAGGTATTGACCTGGAAATGCAGCGGAATGATACCGAGATTGTTGATACCGATTTCCGTGGCTTTGATGAGCAATTCACCGTGCTTTTTACGGTCAACTGTTGCCAGCGCTTCTTCAAGTGCTGCATCAAGTTCAGCATTGGAGAAACGTCCGCGGTTTGATGAGCCAAAGCCTTTGGACTTATCGTAGGTGTGCAAAAGTGAGCCCAATGGTGAAGACGGCTCACCCGAACCGGCCCCCCAGCCCACCAGCATGAACGAAAACTCGAGCTTCGAGCCACGCGGGAAGAAGACGTTTTTAGGCATGGTGTCAACTTTTGCCTTGATACCGACACGGGTCAGCATCTGGGCAATGGCCTGAACAATCTTGGCATCATTGACATAGCGATTGTTGGGGCCGTGAATTGTGAGGCCAAAACCGTCACCCCAGCCGGCTTCCTTCAGCAAAGCCTTGGCACCTTCAGGATCATAGGGCTCGACTTTGAGATTGGGGCTGATGGCGAAGAAACCTTCAGGCAGCAATTGACCGGCGGGGATAGCCACGCCTTCCATTACTTTTTCAACAATGCCTTTGCGGTTGATGGCCTTGGAGATCGCCTTGCGTACGCGCAAATCTTTTAGCGGGTTTTTGTCCATGGGATTACCGTTAACATCGGTAACGAAGGGAGATTTGTCGCGCGCTGTATCGATATGCATGTAGATGACGCGGTTTGAAACCGTCTGGGAAATCGACACTTTGTCGTTTTTCTTCAAGGTTTCAATGTCAGATGTCGGCACGAAGTCAATCATGTCTACGTCACCGGCGAGTAAAGCTGCAACGCGGGCAGAATTATTCGACAAAGGCTTAACGATAACATCGCTCCACTCAGGCTTGTCGCCCCAGTAGTTTTCGTTGCGCTTGTAAACAATACGATCGCCGGGAACAAATTCAACAAACGTGAAGGGGCCGGTACCATTCATGGCCTTGCCGGAATTGTAATCGGCTGTGGTTGCGCCGGTTCCGGTTTTTTTGGAAATGATACCAAACGTGCTCATGTAAGTGGGCATAAGCGGGAATGGTTTTGCTGTCTTCATGCGAATCGTCAAAGGATCAATAACTTCAACTGAAGTGACCTGCTTGATATAGCGGGCAAGCGATGAAGGGCTGTTGGGCACGTTGGGTGCGCGGCTGATCGTAAAGGCGACATCCTCGGCTGAAAAATCAGAGCCATCATGCCATTTGACACCGCTGCGGAGTTTGAATTCCCAGGTCAGGTCATCAACATTTTTCCAGGAAACAGCGAGGCCGGGTTTAAGATTCTGTTTTGCATCCTGCAATATGAGCCGGTCGAACACATATAGTGCCATCATATTGTTGGGGGTTAAATTGTGATAATGCGGGTCCATTGAGCTGGGTTCGCTTTTCAACCCTATTTTCAGTGTCTGCGCATAGGCTGTTCCGGCAAAAACCAGAGAAACAGCAAGTGCCAAACCAATCAGCAATCTCTGCTTAAACATTAAGTCCTCCCTAAAATTGGTACTACAGGTTATTATTGCGACACGGTCGGAAATTCCCGCATGATGTCGTTCGCATAATCATTTTTGCATTAATTCGGCACCAGCGCAAAGCGTTAGTGACTTGTTTCACAGTTTATGCTTTTTCTTACCCCCCTGCACCTTGCCATTCAGTATCTTCATCCATCGGATAGACCGGGCGGGGCAGATTGGTAAAATTCAACCGCGATAACACCGGTGTGGTCAGCCCGTCGGCATCAATTTCATAGATTTGTCCGGCGTCAAAAAACTGATCGAAGCCCGCTCTGAAGTGGCCGCGCGATTTCACCACCACCGCTTTGTAAGTGGCGATATCAAACCCGAAGTGCTCAAAAAAGCCGGGATCAGCGCATTGGGTACGCAGGCTGATGACAACCATGTGGATGCCGTTGACGCGAATGGCAGCAGACGCTCCAAGTTTTACGGTACGACCGGCGTAAAGACCACGCCTGCCGGCAACCAACCCGTCCGACAATTTCAGAACTTTGACACCCAGGGTTAATTGATTGGCATTGACATCATCACAATCACGATTGAAGACAGCCTCAAACTCCGCACCTTCGCCATGGTCATGGCATTGTTGCGCCAGATCGGCATCGACAAACATTCCAAACAGAACATTTTTCACCCCGGCCGCCAGCAATGCCTCGAGAATTTCCGTGGTATTCCCCCGCCCGCCGCCGCCGGGATTATCCCCCATATCCCCGAGCAAAACATTTGGCCCCTGTCCCGTTGCCAGCTCAATTGCGCGTTCAACCGAGGTCAGCTCTTTTTTGAAACCGGTTCGATTGTCCCAGGCCCATTGGCCGAGCTCGCCGACAATGGCTTTTGCCTTGTCGTGATCGCCAAACGCTGAAATCGTAATGCCATTATAACTGGTGTCTGAAAAGGCGAACCCTCCGGCAACACACACTGCAGGAACGTCTTTGGTCTGTGCAGCTTTACTGTTTGCCACCAGCTGCGCGAAAATTCCGCCATCATTGGTCAACAGGCTGATTGTCGGAGCAACAATCGGTAATCTGACATAGGCGCTGCCGAGTTCTTCGCCGCTGTCCATCAACCGCCATAATAATTGCGCCCCTTCTTTTGCGCATGGTGCCTGATCAATGTGGGGATTGGTGCGGTAGGGTATTATTGCATCGGCATTTTCAACCATGGTTGCGGAAATGTTTGCGTGCAGGTCTATGGTCGCCGCAACAGGGACATCAGGACCAACCAGCGCCCTTACCTCGCGGTATAATGTGCCGTCGGGATCATGGTCGCCGGTGGCAGTCATGGCGCCGTGACTGCAAATGTAAACGCCAGAAAGCCCCTGTGCAGCTCTCAGGTATTCCAACGTCCGACCCAAAAACCGGGCGAAAAACATTTGTTCGGCCGGACCGCCCGGTGAGGTTGCGGTGACAATCACCGGCACCGGCTGCCATTGCCCCAGCGCATTCATTTCATCAATGAAGGCAGGCACTTCCTGCGGCATGGCGGGAGCATCTTTTTGTGCCTCCGCCAGAATATCATCGCCTTCGAGGTAACAGGATTGAAAGAAATCCTGCGATGTGGTTGGCGGTGCAAACCTGTTGCTTTCAAGAGCCAGTCCGATGATGGCAATTCGTTTTATGGCAGGCATTATTTCCCAACTTTCATGTTTTCATGTATTGTTCAGGGGCTGAGGGTATAATCGGCCTTCAATAAACACTCCCACCAGAAAAAGCGCAACAGGAAGCACCTTTGACCTCTCCCCATATTAACAGCCGCACCATTATTGACGACCTTATCTCTTTTGACACCACCAGCCGGGACAGTAACCTGGCATTGGTGAGCTATGTTGAGAACTATCTTGAAGGCCACGGCATAGCCAGCGAATTGCATTATAATGAAGAGGGCACCAAGGCTAATTTATATGCCACTATTGGGCCAGATGTTGCCGGTGGCATTATTCTGTCCGGCCACACGGATGTGGTTCCGGTTGATGGCCAGAACTGGACCAGCGATCCGTTCAGTGTGGTGGAAAAAGACGGCCGGTTGATTGGCCGCGGCACCTCGGACATGAAAAGTTTTCTGGGTGTGGTTCTTGGGGCTGTACCAATGTTTAAAGCGCAAGAACTCAGCATCCCAGTTCACATTGCTTTTTCTTATGATGAAGAGGTTGGCTGCATCGGTGTGCGCGGATTGATTGATGCGCTCAACAAAAAAGGAAACAAGCCGGCGATGTGTCTGGTGGGTGAGCCAACCGGTATGGAAGTAGTGATAAGTCACAAAGGCAAGCGCGCCTATCAGGTCAGGGTCAGCGGCAAGCCTGCCCATACCAGCCGTGCGCCCGAAGGGGTCAACGCCATTGAAAATGCCGCCAGGCTGATTGCCTTTATTGCCGACATGAATGCAGGTTTTGCCAACAACGGCCCGTTTGATGACATGTTCAACATCAGCCACACCACGTGTCTTACCAGCCTTATACAAGGTGGTATTGCGCAAAACATTGTTCCTGAATCGTGCAGTTTTTCATTCGAATTCAGATTTTTACCTGACCAGAACCCGGCTGATCTTCTGGCACCGATAAAAGAATTTGCCAAAAACACACTTGAAACTGAAATGCAAAAAAGCGCACCTGACGCCAGGATTGAAATTATCGAGACACTGGCCTATCCCGGTCTGAACACGTCACCTGACGCGGATATCGTCAGCTTTGGCAAGGGCCTGTGCCAGCGTAACACCCACGGCAAGGTTGATTTTGGCACAGAAGGCGGATTGTTTCAGCAGGACGCTGATATCGAAACAATCGTGTGTGGTCCCGGCTATATAGCCCAGGCACATACGCCCGACGAATTCATCGACATTGAGCAGATCGCCAAGTGTGAAGCCTTCATGCAGCGATTGCTGGAAGCGGTTCGGAAGGACTGAAAATATTTATTCGATGCCAAGATTTATCGCATCAAAACAGGTGTAATATTTTTCCGGTACAGCTTTGTATTTCTGCGCACATTGATCAAAACCGTATAGTTCATCCAGCGACAGGTAGTTCAGATATGGCGATATAGAGATGCGATTGTTGCCATCCAGCATCTTGCCAAAGCGGTCTATAGTACCTGCGCGCTCAGGCCTTTGATCTATCAAGGCAGCCTGCAACCGGTCGCCTTTAATAAAATTATCCGGCAGCTGGTCGAAAGGTCCATCGAAATAATTGTTCAAGACAACATTGCGCTGGAATACACCGATCAGAATAAGTCTGTCCATCAAATGATCCTGATAAAAAACAAATCCTGTGCGCTGGCCGACACGCAGGCGTGGGCGCGATTTGACCGGAACTAAAACATCGGGATTTTTTCCTGTTTCATTGAGAACATAAAGAAATCCTTTCACAGTTTTTTTGTAAATCAAAAAGAACTGCGTCGCGGATTCATCAAAAACAGGCCCAATATATTCCTCCCCGGCGGCCAGGGTTCCGGATGGCGGTTGAACCCTGGATAAATCGTTTAATTTGAACAACACACTGCGGCGGCGAAATGTCACCCGGTACTTGAGCCAGCCCACAGATACAACCTCAACTCCATCCTTTTGAGAGAATGTTTGCGATATGCTGATTTGAGTATCGCCCCATTCGCTGTTAGCGCTAAAATAGGTAAGGTGAATTATACCGCTATCGCGGTCAGATGCATCCAGTCTCAGGTTGCCGCTGTATTTCAGGCCGCCGTGAAAAAAACCGAAATAATAGTAATTTTCGGTTGGGTAAACAACAACCTCATCAGGCAGGGAGGTGAGGATGTATGACATGAGCGATGAGGCATCGCTGACGTTTACTGATTCGGGTGACAGCACTTGTTCCACATAGGTTTGATTGGTCAACAATCCAGGCACGGTTTGCTTGCCCGGCACCGGGATAGTCATGGCAACCAAAACCAGCAGTGCCATTGGGAAAATACTCATCGGGAAAATGCCTGACTTTAAGCGGTTTTCCCGACTTGTATCTGTGGCTGACATCCCCATTAACCATGATCTTTCCACAAACATCGCTCCTGATGAAAAGTTTACCAGAAAAACACTCCTTAACCTGTACTGTAAAGGCGAAACTACAGCATTTTTCATATCATCGGGTGTTTGAGCAAACTTGTTCAATTTCGGTGAGTTTCGAAGTCAAGGATTTGGGGATCAATGATGTTTAAAAAAATTTTACTTGCCGGCTGCATGATAACCGGTTTTGCCAGTGTTGCTTTTGCCGGTGTTGAAGGCAGTGACATATTTAATGATATAACCGGCAGCAACGCGGATGCGTCACACGCCGGCGGCCTTTACACACCAACAACGGCACGCTCCCGGGTCAACTACTCAAGCAAATACAGGCCCGGATCTGTGATTGTGGATACAAATGCCAAGTATCTCTACCTGGTTGAAAAAGGCGGCAAAGCCATGCGCTACGGTATTGGCACGGCGCGACCGGGATTTGAATGGGGTGGCTCCATGAAGATTTCACGCAAAGCGAAATGGCCGAGCTGGACACCGACCGCCAGTATGCGCAAACGCATACCAGGACTGCCGATTACCATGAAAGGCGGCATCACAAACCCGTTAGGTGCGCGGGCGCTCTATCTCGGCACAACGCTTTATCGCATCCATGGCACCAACGAAGGCTGGACAATCGGCGGAGCGGTTTCAAGTGGTTGTATTCGCCTGCACAACAAGGATGTGGAGGATCTTTACGAGCGGGTAAAAGTTGGCACTCGCGTGGTTGTTCTTCGCTAAATCCAACCGACACAGTTTTCTGCGAATTTACGGCTGCCCCCCTACGGGCAGCCGTTTCTTATTGGTGCAACCCTTGACGCTCCGGCCAAATATCTTTAGACCAGATGACGTGATATCTAAAAAAAACCTGCGCGCTGGAAACGTTTACATTTTTCCACTCCAACGCCATAATCAACATTTTACCGGGAGACAATTCATGGCCGAACCGCATTTTCTTGTGCATAGTCCAAAAGATTCCGTCGGTGTTGTTGTCATAGAAGGATTGAAGGCCGGCACAGAAATGCTGGGCCTGATTACCGAAGATGACACCACTTTCACCTTGAGTACCAAACACGATATTCCTATTGGTCACAAAGTGGCCCTGGCGGATATTGCCAAGGGCGACACCATCATCAAATATGGCCAGGACATTGGCAAGGCGGTGGCTGATATTGCCAAGGGCGAGCACGCCCACGTCCATAATATTAAAACCAAACGCTGGTAGGAGATACCCATGAGTAATCAGACAATTTTTGGCTACCGGCGTGAAAACGGCCGTGTGGGCGTGCGCAACCATGTGGTGATTTTGCCGGTGGATGATATTTCCAATGCGGCGTGTGAGGCGGTTGCCAATAATATCAAAGGCACCATGGCCCTGCCCCATTCTTATGGACGTTTGCAATTCGGCGCAGATCTTGATTTGCATTTCCGCACCATGATCGGCACCGGCGCCAACCCCAATGTGGCCGCCTGCATCGTTATTGGTATTGAGCCTGAGTGGACCAAGAAAATCGTTGATGGCATAGCCAAAACCGGCAAGCCGGTCGAAGGTTTCTGGATTGAGCAGAACGGTGATTTGAACACCATTGCCACAGCCGGGCGCAAGGCCAAGGAATTCGTCCACTGGGCAACCGAGCTGCAGCGCGAGGAGTGCCCGATTGAGGACCTTTGGATTTCGACCAAATGCGGTGAATCCGATACCACCACCGGTCTGGGCTCGTGCCCCACGGTTGGCAATATGTATGACAAATTGCTGCCGCGCGGCATCTACGGCTGCTTTGGTGAAACGTCAGAAATTACCGGTGGTGAACACTTATGTGAAGCCCGCGCGGCAACGCCCGAAATCGGCAAGAAATTCATGGCCACATGGCAGGCCTATATGGATGATGTGATTGAGCCGTTTAAGGTTGATGACCTCTCCGACAGCCAGCCAACCAAGGGTAACATTGAAGGTGGTCTGACGACGATTGAGGAAAAGGCGCTTGGCAACCTCGAAAAAATCGGTCGCACCTCGACGTATATTGATGTGCTTGGACCCGCCGAAGAACCTGCCAAAGGTGCGGGGCTTTATTTTATGGATACATCATCGGCAGCAGCTGAATGCGTTACCTTGATGGCAGCCGCCGGTTATGTGGTACACACGTTTCCTACCGGTCAGGGCAATATCATCGGCAACCCGATTATACCGGTGATTAAAATCACGGCCAATCCGCGCACCGTCCGCACCATGTCGGAACATATTGATGTGGATGTATCGGGAATTCTGCGCCGCGACCTGACCATTGATACAGCGGGCGACAATCTGATTGAGATGATCAGACGCACTGCCAATGGCCGCAGCACCGCGGCTGAAGCACTTGGTCACAGGGAATTTGTCATGACCAAACTGTATCGCAGCGCATGAGCGAAACAATCATAGCTGATCCCGGCGAACTTGAAACTCTTGTTCGCCGGGCGCTTGTGACCAGTAAAACAAGCGAAGACAATGCCGCGTGCGTCGCCCGGGCTTTGGTGGCGGCGGAATGTGCCGGACAAAAGGGGCACGGAATTTCCCGCGTGGCGAGTTATTCGGCTCAGGCCCGCAGCGGCAAAGTGGATGGTTACGCAACACCGGCCATGATCCCGGTTAAAACCGCCACAGTACATATTGATGCCAACCACGGCTTTGCCTATCCCGCTATCGATCTGGCTATAGACACCCTGCCCGCTTTGGCCCGGGAACATGGCCTGAGTGCCGCCGGCATCAGCCATTCGCATCATTCGGGCCAGGCGGGATATCACGTGGAAAGACTGGCGCAACAAGGCGTCATTGCCATGATGTTCGGCAACTCGCCCCAGGCTATTGCGCCCTGGGGCTCGACAACTCCGGTCTATGGCACCAATCCGCTGGCCTTTGCTGCACCGCGCAAAGATGCTGCACCGCTGGTTGTGGACCTGTCACTGACCAAGGTGGCACGCGGCAAGATCATGGTGGCAGCCAAAAACGATGAGGCTATTCCCGAAGGCTGGGCGCTTGGCCCCGATGGCCAGCCGACCACAGATCCACACCTTGCCTTAAAGGGGACGATGTTGCCAATTGGTGATGCCAAGGGTGCGGCTCTGGCGATGGTATTCGAAATCCTTGCCGTTGCTCTTACCGGTGCAAAATTCGGCTATGAAGCCAGTTCGTTCTTTGAGGCCGAGGGTGACAGGCCCGGTGTCGGGCAAATCCTTATTGCCTTTGCCACTGACGGCATTCGTGATGAGGGCATCTTTGCTGACCGGCTGGAGGCACTGCTTGATCTTGTGGGTGCCCAGGAAGGGGTGCGTCTGCCCGGAACGCGTTCGCAAACGTTGAAACGGGGAGCTTTAAAAGATGGCGTTACCGTTTCGCGGGATATTTTGGCGGATGTGGAAAAAATCGCTTCTTCTCCCTGATCTGGTTTGCTAAAACGGACACTATGACACTCTCCCCGGAAAACAATCTCTACTCCCACCTGCGGCGCGGTTTTGGCCTCGATGATGCGCCTTGTCTGATTTTGCCCGATAATGCTGTGATCACCTACGGCCAGGCGCGCAAAAGGATTGGGCAATATGCCGCTGCCTTGAAAAAACTCGGCCTGAAGCGCGAAGACCGGGTGACGGTACAGGCAGAAAAATCCATTGAAAGTCTGTTTTTATACCTCGGTGTCATTCAGGCAGGGGGGACGTATAATCCCCTCAATACGGCCTATACCCAATCCGAGCTGGAATATTTCATCTCCGATGCCCAGCCACATGTAGTGGTCTGTGATCCAAAGAATGAAGCCGGCACAAATGAAATAACCGCAAGACATAACGTCAAACATGTTTTGTGTCTTGATAGCGAGGGGGCGGGGTCTGCCTGTGATCTGGCTGACGAGGCTGAGACCAGCGATGAAATTATCGCGGTAAATGAAGATGATGTGGCGGCAATCATTTACACCTCAGGCACCACCGGGCGCTCAAAAGGGGCCATGCTGACCCACAGGAACCTTACCTCGAACGCACAGGTACTGCATGAATACTGGCAGTTTGTACCCGGTGATGTGCTGTTGCATGCGCTGCCGATCTATCATGTTCACGGGCTGTTTGTCGCCTGCCACTGTGCGTTGCTGAACGGCTCACCGATGTATTTCATGGCCAGGTTTGACATCGACAAAGTGCTGGAGCGCCTGCCCACATCGACGGTTATGATGGGAGTGCCAACGTTCTACACACGGCTGTTGAGCGATGACAGGTTCACATCAGAACTTTGCGCCAACATGCGGCTTTTTATCTCGGGCTCAGCGCCGCTGCTGGCCGAGACCCACATCGAGTGTGAGCAGCGCACCGGCCATCGTATTCTGGAACGCTATGGCATGACCGAAGCCGGTATGGTCACTTCCAACCCCTATGATGGTGAACGCAAGGCTGGAACAGTAGGCTTCGCCCTGCCCGGCACGAAAGCACGTATAGCCGACGAGAATGGCAAGATACTAAAAGCCGGTGACATTGGAGTTCTGGAAATCAAAGGTCCAAACGTCTTCAAGGGTTACCGCAATATGCCGGAAAAAACGGCTGAGGAATTTCGCGCCGACGGCTACTTCATCACCGGCGACATGGCCACAATGGATGAAGAAGGCAGAGTGTCCATTGTCGGGCGCAACAAAGATATGATCATTTCGGGCGGGCTTAATATTTATCCAAAAGAAATTGAAGCCGAAATTGATGAACTTAACTGCGTCACAGAATCAGCCGTCATCGGTGTGCCGCACCCAGATTTTGGCGAAAGTGTTGTTGCCGTGGTTGTCGCCAAACCGGGTACCGATCCCGCACAAAGCGATATCATTGATCCTCTTGACGGCAGGCTTGCCCGCTTCAAACTGCCAAAACGCGTATTTTTCGTTGACGAACTGCCGCGCAATACCATGGGTAAAGTGCAGAAAAATGTGTTGCGGGCACAACATAAAGACCTGTTTTCAACCTGAAAGCTGACCTATGGAAGCGGTGTTTGGCATCTCCTGGCAGATTGCAGCACTGGTTGGTGCCACATTCTTTTTTGGCGGCCTGATCAAGGGCATCATCGGGATTGCCTTGCCGATCATTTCATTTGGCATTTTATCTTCTGTTTTACCGGTGCCGGTGGTGCTTGGTTACATGGCCATACCTTTGATTTTCACCAACCTGACGCAGACGCTTCAGGCCGGAAACCCGGCAGTACCGGCCAAACGCTTCTGGCCGGTCATAGTGCCTCTGGTCGCAGGAATTTTGATAAGTGCGCGCCTGGTAACAGATTTTGATCCGCGCTTTGTCTATGGTCTCATCGGTGTCACCGTGGTTGTTTTCAGCACTCTCAGCCTGTTACAGCCGGAATTTCGATTGCCGCGAAGTTACGAAAAACCGGTGGGCTTTTTTGCCGGTGCGCTGGGCGGTTTTCTCGGTGGCATCTCGACCATCTGGGGCCCTCCCATCACCATGTATCTGGTTTCTCTTAAGCTCAACAAGGACGAAATGATCCGCAGTATCGGGTTGATCTGGCTGTGTGCTTCAGTGCCCATGATACTGGCCTATATCGCCTATGATATCCTCAATGAAGATACCTGGAAAATCGCCGCCGCTGCCACTGTGCCCGCGGTAGCAGGATTTTACATCGGTGCTTATGTACGGCAGTTTATCGGGCAAAAAGTCTTTCGCACCGCAATCCTGTTGTTCCTGATTGCCATCGGCTTCAATTTATTGCGCCGCGCTGTGTTTTAAACTGCTATGGTGTTGCCAATCTTCAAATTTTGAAAGACGATCATCATGTTTGATATGACCGCCTATGCTCAACTCAGGGTTTTGCTCTCGGAGCTTGATAAAATCGAAGATACGCTGATGCCAAACGAGCTTGAAATGCTGCACTCGATCAAGGCCAAATACACCGATCCGCAGTCACCGGACCCGTTTGATTCAACTGCGCTCAACGTCATTTTACGCAACGTTGAAGTACGCAAGGGCTATAAAATTGACCCTAAAAAGGACACAGGCCGGGTTATAAACCTGCCCACTGCCAAGGATGATGGGGACGATTAATCGAGACTCCACATCTAGCCTTCCATCTGATAGCCGGGGGTTGATTTTGACAAGGCCACTTCTTCTTCATCCATGTCTTCGGCAATGGTTTCAAACAACGGCGTGGTCATATAACGTTCACCGGTATCGGGCAGCATGCACAGGATGACTGAGCCGGGTTCGGCTTTTTCAGCCATTTTCATTGCCACCGCGAAGGTTGCCCCACCGGAAATTCCGGTTAAGATACCTTCGCTGCGGGCGAGCTTCTGTGCCCACTCAACCCCCTCGCCACCGGCGATCGGGATCAGTTCATCATAGTTGTTGTTGTCGAGAGTTTCCTGCAGGACCAGCGGAATAAAGTCCGGGGTCCAGCCTTGTATGGGGTGAGGCTCAAAAGCCGGATGACTGCCTGCCGGAGCACCTTTGTCATTGCGCTCCTGACCACTGCCACTGCCGATAAGCTGCGCATTTGCAGGTTCGCTCAAAATGATTTTTGTTTCGGGCCGCAGCTTGCGTAAAACCCGTGCAACGCCGGTTATGGTGCCGCCGGTGCCAAAACCGGTGACGAAATAGTCCAGCTGATCGCCAGCAAAATCGGCGATAATCTCGGCCCCCGTTGTGCTTTCATGAATATCCGCATTGGCAGAAGTTTCAAACTGACTGGCCAGAAACCAGCCGTTGGCCTCGGCCAGTTCAACTGCTTTTTGATACATGCCGAAGCCTTTTTGCGCTCTCGGGGTCAACACCACTTTAGCGCCCAAAATCCGCATTAATTTGCGCCGTTCAATTGAAAAACTGTCGGCCATGGTCACCACCAGCGGATAGCCCTTTTGGGCGCATACCATGGCCAGACCGATGCCGGTGTTGCCGCTGGTTGCTTCAACAACTGTCTGGCCGGGTTTAAGGCTGCCGTTGCGTTCGCCTTCTTCGATGATGTTGAGGGCAAGCCGGTCCTTGACCGACCCCGCAGGATTGAAAAACTCGGCTTTTACGTATAGCCTTACCCCCTCTGGCGCGAGATTGTTTATGCGGATGCAGGGCGTATCGCCAACAGTATCCAATATACTGTCAAATAATCTGCCGCGCCCGCTGCTTGTTCTTATTTTTCCTTGCCCGCTCATAGTCATTTCCTCCGTGAAATACTTCAATCATCGATTGTTGATCATCGTATCAGTGATTTCAGGAAATCTGCAAGCTTAAGCAATTTCGGCGGGTCTTGGCGGCGGTGCCAAATATTTTTTCGATGTGTATTTTTGCGAAAAACATTCAGCCTTCTATCAGGCCACAGCTCCCAGGCGCTCACGCAACACATCGACGGCCCCTGCCGGTGTGTCGAGCACAGTAACGCCAGCGGCTTCGAGGGCATCGCGTTTTGATTTGTACGTCCCTTTATTGCCGACAACGATAGCACCGGCGTGGCCCATTTTTTTGCCTTCCGGTGCAGCCCCACCGGCAATAAAGGCAATAACCGGCTTCGCCATGGAGGCGGCATATTGAGCTGCTTCTTCCTCCATGGTTCCACCGATTTCTCCCACCATGACGATGGCTTTTGTTTGCGGCAACTGATCCAGTGCCATCAGGGCATCACGGGTAGTGGTGCCGATGATGGGGTCACCACCAATGCCGATGAAGGCGGACTGACCAAAACCGGCTGACACCACGTTGAGGCAAAACAGGGTGCCAAGACTGCCGCTGCGCGACAAGATGCCGATGTGGCCTTTTTTGAATATCTTGCGGTTAAATGCCGGCATAAAGCCTAAAAAGCCTTCGTCAGGCGTCACACAACCAGCGGTGTTGGGGCCGAGAATCTGCACCCCGCGCTCTTTGGCTGCCGACATGATATACATAACGTCGCGCACCGGAATATGTTCGGTTAAAATACACACACCCTTAGCGCCCGCTTCAATCGCATCAAGGGCTGCACCCTTGACCAGCATCGGTGGAATAAAGAGAACCGAATACTCAAACCCCACCTGCTCCATCGCCTCAACAGCACTTGCCGTCACCGGCACACCGCAATGAACGGTACCTGCTTTTTTGGGGTTAACGCCGGCGACAATATTGGTGCCGTATTCCTGCATGCGTTCGGTCCAGAATGTGCCTTGTTTTCCGGTAATTCCCTGAACCAGCACTTTATCAGATGAGCGTATAATCATTGCCTAGCTGCCTCCACAGCGGCCTTGCTGGCGCTGTCCATATCGCTATAAGGTTCCATGTTCATGCGCTGTTTCAACATGGCAACGGCCTCGACATCTCCGGTACCGTGGATTGAAAAGAAAATCGGGATATCGGGTGCAAGCTCAAGCCAGGCATCTATGATACCCTGGGTCATCACGTCACAGCGGGCAAAGGCACCACAGAAATTGACCACAAGGCTTTTGACCGACGGGTTCGACAACACCAGTTCCAAACCGGGTTTGGCCTTGGTGTAGGAATCGCCGCCGATTTCGAGGAAATTTGCCGGCCTGCCACCGTAAAAACTGACCACATCCATGGTGGTCATGGTCAGGCCTGCACCATTGGCAATAATGCCAACATCACCATCAAGTTCGATATACTTGAGACCAAGTTCGCTTGCACGCGCTTCGAGTTTGCTGAGTTTTTCCGGACACCCGGAGGCGGCGACTTCCGGCTGACGCGGAACAGCGCTGTCATCCATTGAAAATTTACAATCCAGTGCAATTAACCGGTCATCATCGGTAACAACAAGCGGATTGACTTCAACCAGTTCTGCATCGTAACGGGTAAAAACCTCATAAAGACGGCATAAGGTTTCCGCGATTTCCGGTTCTGCCCTGCCCAGATCAGCCGAGGATAACATCTGCCGTACATCGGCAATCTTTGCACCGTGATTTATATCGATTTCCAGCTGCAAGAGCTTTTCGGGCATTTTTTCGGCAACGTCCTCAATATCCATTCCACCTTCAGTAGAGAACAGTATCAACGCCCCCTTGCTGATGGCATTGGTCAGGACGGCTGCATAATATTCTTTATCAATCGGGATCTGCTGCTCAATCAAAACCGTATCAACCGTGTAGCCGGCTATTTCCATACCCAGAATATCACCGGCAGCACTGGCGGCTGCCCCGGCGTCACTGCACAGTTTAATGCCGCCGGCTTTTCCACGCTTTCCGGTTGGCACTTGCGCCTTGACCACACAAGGCCCAAGCGTTTGCGCTACTTTAGCAGCCTGTTCCGGGGTTGTTGCCAAATGCCCCTCAGGCGTGGCAATGCCAACTTCGCGCAGGAGGGGTTTTGCGGCATATTCGGCAAAATTCATTACGCTCTCTTTTTCTTGTTTTGCGCTCAATTATTTTTTGAGTGTGACCTTGCGTCACATTAAATTTCTCTAATACGGTAGGTAGAAAACATCAAGAAAATGTTGCATATTTCGACACGCTGTTCTAAATACCAAAACAATTTTAGGAAAACCTCGATTTTGACCAACCGAATCGGGAAAACGTCGGAAATAATAATAATGACAAATATCGACAAAACACTCTCCAAGGGATTGGCCATACTGGAAAAAATGTCCCAAATGGATCGTCCTGTGGGCGTCAGTGCGCTTGCCAACTCCAGCAACCTGACAAAAAGTAATGTGCATCGCTTGTTGCAGTCATTGAAAAAGCTTGGATATATCCGTCAATGCGCAACTTCTCCGGCCTATGAACTGACCCCGAAAATGTGGGAAATCGGCAGCGCCTATTTATCACACACAAATATTCACGCAGCCGCCTTTGATGACATGCACTCACTGGGGCGGGCATCCAGAGAGACCATCCACCTTTCCATCCTCGATCAGCAGGACATCATTTACATCGGTAAAATAGACAGCCGCCTGCCAATTCAGGCCTATTCGCAATTGGGTGCCCGTGCGCCCATACACGCCGTTGCCACCGGCAAGGCCATTCTGGCGCATCAAAACACCCAGGCGCTTGAAGAAATTCTGCCCGACCGGCTGGAAGCCTACACCACGACAACGACAATCAACAAAGAACAGCTTCTGGAGGAACTGGAGCAGGTCGCCTCCAAGGGGTACGCCGTAAACATGGGAGAATGGCGCGCAGGTGTAAACGGCGTGGCCGCGCCCATCTGGGATTCAACACGCCAGGTCTGTGCCGGAATTGGCATTACTGGTCCAGCCGAACGTCTCGATTATGCGACATTAATTGAGTTTGCCCCCATAGTTGTGCGAGCTGCGAAAAACATATCGAGAAAAATTGGTTACATCAAACCTCGCTTTAAAAGACAGGTACATAAAAGCTAAAATAATATGCTGAGCACCGCGCCCTTCGAAGTTCCTGACAGCGTTCTGGAAAAGTCTAAAAGCCTGTCACCATCAACTATGGCTATTGCCGGAGCTGATCACCATGTTGCTCTGGACAGTGCGCTTAGCTGCCACAAAGCCGGGTTAATAGTGCCTGTGCTTATCGGCAATGAGGGTAAAATCACAGCTTTGCTCGAGACCCGCAATGTTGCTGTATCAACCTTTCAGATTATTGATGCCATTGATGAAAAAGAATGCGCTGAAATAGCCGTCAAACTGGCATTTGACGGTAAAGTGTCGTCCTTGATGAAGGGGCAGATACACACGGATACATTGCTGCGGGCTGTCTTAAACAAGGAATTCGGGCTTACTACCGGCGCCCGGTTAAGTCATGTGTTTCACATGACCATGCCCGGCTCAGACAAAGCTTTGATGATTACAGATGCCGCCATCAACATTGCTCCCGACATTGAAACAATGCTCCATATTGTCCGCAATGCGGTAAAACTCGCCCATAGTCTCGGGCTTGATGACCCAAAGGTTGCGATGTTGTCGGCAAGCGAAAGTGTCCTTGACGCCATGCCGTCGAGCGGGCGAGCCGCCGAGGTGGTCAAGCGGGCTGAAACTGAAGTTGCAGGAGCCACTGTTGGCGGGCCATTCGCCTTTGACAATGCTATATCGCCGCAAGCAGCAGCCCTCAAAGGCATCACCCATCCGGTTGCCGGACATGCCGACATTATCGTGGTTCCCAACATAGAAACCGGCAATGCCCTGTTCAAAATGATGGTTTATTTCAACAGTGCCTGTGCCGCCGGGCTGGTCATGGGTGCCAAAGTGCCCATTGTGCTGACCTCACGTGCGGACCCTCCACAGGCCCGGATAACAGCGGCAGCACTGGCAGCAATACTCTCCGCCTCAAGCGGGCTCTGCTAGAGCGGTGGCGCCATACTCCTGCCGCAAATCAAATTCATTTTACCGCATCAGGTTAAATTAAGTGACCGACCGCTTAGCTGCCGCAAATAATTTTCAGGAGTTGAGCCATGCCCAAAAAACCAATCACCACATCACCCAAACCTGCCCGCAAAACCTCACGGCGAACGATTGTTCTGTCCCTGGCCGGTGCTGCTGTTGCAGGCCTGTCGCCTCGGGCAGTGCAGGCAATCGGTAAGGATACAAACGCGGTTCTGGTTGAGCCAGCCGCCGGCAATACCGTGCGGGTTGATATGAATAATGCTCTGCAGTTTGTTCCCGATAACATCACCATCAAGGTTGGCACCACAGTGGAATGGCGCAACCTTGAATCATACCCCCATTCCGTCACCGCTGATCCGGCCCTGGTGCAGAACCCTGCCAATTCAAAACTGCCGCCAGGGGCCAAAGCCTTTAACTCCGGTCGCATTAATGGCGGCAAGTCCTGGCGCTACACCTTCACGGTTGCCGGTGCCTATCACTATTTCTGCATACCCCATGAAGGTGCGGGCATGCTTGGCACCATAATTGTCCGTTAAACAGCAAATCTGCAATGTTACAATTGACCGGGTCACCGGTCTTTCGCACGGCGGGAAAATGTCGTAAAAGTATAATCTGTTGCAACAGATTTTATCTTCAACGCTCTTGCCGGAGAACAATGAATGACATTTTCGATCGTGGCAAAATGCGCCCGTAGTGGTCAGTTTGGTATTGCGATTTCATCTTCCTCTTTGTGTGTTGCCGCACGCTGCGCCTTTGTGCGTGCCCATGTTGGTGCGGTAGCTTCGCAGAATATAACCGACCCGCGGTTGGGCACAATTGCCCTGGATTTGATGGCCAGCGGTAAATCTGCAACACAGGCAAGAGATGAAATTGTTAAAACAGCCGCCAATATCGACTATCGCCAATTGTTGATTATTGATTCAAATGGACAGGTTGCGCAATTTTCCGGCAGTAAAACTTTAGGGATAAACCATCTGGCGCAAACCGACCATGCGGTTGCTGCGGGAAACCTGTTAAAAACAACCGAAGTCCCCGAAGCTATGATTGAGGGTTTTCTTGAAACCGGCAGTGAACAGCTGGGAACGCGGCTGATTGCTGCCTTGAATGCCGGGCTAAAAGCCGGTGGCGAAGCCGGCCCCTTATCCTCTGCGGGCATGTTGATCGCCAATAATCAGGAGTGGCCGCTGGCCGACCTGCGTGTGGACCAATCAGATGATCCAGTTGGTGATCTGAGCGCTCTTTGGCTGGATTGGGAACCGGAAATGGACGCTTATGTCACTCGTGCGATCGCACCTGACCAGGCGCCTTCCTATGGCGTTCCGGGTGATGAATAACTATATACGCGGCAGCATATAATCGGGCCGGATACCGCATGCCTCAAAATAAGCACGGGGGTCTGCCCCGGCAAAAAACCCATCCCGGGTGGTCAAAACAGTGGTAAAGCCAGCAGCGGCCCCCCCGATAATGTCAGTGTGCAGGCTGTCACCAACCATCAAAACCCGGGCGGGATCAATCGTTCCCAAAACCTGCCGGATACGTTGTTTTGCCTGCTCAAAGACATGGTTGTGTGGTTTGCCGAAGTTTTGCGGCACAACGCCGGTTGCCTCGTGCAGCATCCAGGCAAAATATCCTGGCTCGGTTGACATATAGCTGCCACGCGGTGCCACCAGATCAGGATTACCCACCAGCACCGGACGCATTTTGGCAAGCAGTGCCTCCTGCAAAAGTCTGTGGTGCGCAGGCTGCGCATCATGGGTACTCAACAGGATAAAACCATCAGCCTTCGAGTAGGTTTCGGGGTTATCGCCGAGGTATTCAAATTCAATGCCGAGTGTCTGGCAATTGGCGTGGGGGGGGGCTGTGATGCCCCAGAGCATGTGGTTGTCGAAAGATTGCAATCCGAATTTGAGAGCAGAGCGGCTGGAGATGACATCGTCGCTGTCTATGTTAAATCCAAACCCCTGCACCTTGGCTACAGCACCGGGTTGATCCAGGGTTGCGCCATTGGTCAAAACAATGATGTGTTTGCCTGACTGGCGCAGGGCCGCAACGGTTTCGGCCACACCGGGGATGGCACCCTCGCCGACGTTGAGGACGCCAAATGAATCAAGAACAGCCACATCAAATTGATCGGCAATATCCATCAGGCCCGAAATTTCAACCACATTGGCCGGAAACGCAGCCGTGGGCATAAAGCGCCGGGCTTTTTCATACAGATTGAAGGCTTGGTCCAGAGACAGGCTATCCGACATGGTCTAAATGATAGCGCCACGCACTTTGGCGGAGACCCATTCGGAGACAACTACGGTTACCAGAATGACCAGCAGGATCGTCGACACTTGAGTCCAGGCCAGGGTATTGATTGAGCCACTCAGTTGCAACCCAATACCACCGGCACCTACAAGGCCCAGAATCGTCGATCCGCGCACATTAATGTCCCAGCGAAAGACACCGACGCCAAAAAATGTCGGCAATACCTGTGGTACGATACCATAAATAATTTGCTGCAGGCGGCTTGCTCCCGTTGCTTCAATCGCTTCAACCTGTGCCGGATTAATTTCCTCAATTGCCTCATAAAGCAATTTGGAAAACCCGCCGATTGAACGAAGGCCGATTGCAATGGTGCCGGCCAGCACACCGGGCCCGAGAATAAACACCAGTATCAGCGCCCAGATTAACGAGTTCACCGAGCGTGATGTCACTGTAATCAGCAATGCAAATGCCCGTACCAGCGGATGCGGCGTTGTATTTCTGGCCGCCATAAAAGCCACAGGAATGGCAATTACCATGGCAATCAACGTGCCAAGTGTCGCCATATTGATGGTTTCCCAGACCGGTATCCACAACACTTCCATATAACTCCAGTCCGGCGGCATCATACGTGAAAAAATGTCACTGCCTTCTTTGGGCGCGCTGCGCACAAAATCCCAGTTGGTTTTATCCGAAATGAGTTTCCATGCAAAACCGGCTATCGACAGTCCTACCAACCAGAAGAAAAACCTGGCAAACGATTCTTTTCTTGTACGGCGTTTCCAAAGCGGGCCGTCGCTGGTTTCAATTAGTGGCATTACTGCACCCACTTTCTTAAGTAACCGGAGATGTATTCAAGAACCATGACAATAGCGACGATCATGATCAAAATGGCTGCAGTCGTATCAAATTCATAACGACTGAACGAGGTATTGAGAGTAGCGCCGATGCCCCCACCGCCAACGATACCAACCACGGCACTGTCGCGAAAGTTAATGTCCAGGCGATACATTGAAAGCCCGATCATCCGCGGCATTACCTGTGGCTGAATGGCATAATTAATCCACTGAAACCAGCTGGAGCCGGTAACCTTGACGGCCTCGGCCTGGGAAGCGTTCATCGCTTCAATGTCTTCAGCCAGCAGCTTGGCAAAAAACCCGATTGTACCGATTGAAAGAGCAACAAAACCGGCAAAAGGCCCAAAACCGAACAGTTTAACCGCAAAGATTGCCATAATCACTTCGGGAAAAGACCGCGACGAGGCGATAATTCCCCGGCACAGGAAATAGACCCAGCTCGGGGCCAGATTACGTGCTGCACCAAGGCCGATTGGCACAGACATTATGATCCCGAAAATCGTCGAAATGACTGCCATCCAGACGCTTTCCATAACGCCATCAAACACCACGCCACGATTGTCGGCAAAATTTGGTGGGAAAAACGCTTCGATAAACCGTCCACCGCGTGGAATTCCCTCGAACGCCCGGGTCCAGTTAACATCCATTGTGCCAAGCGCAAGGGCCAGATAAAAGGCAAAGCCCAATATCAGCAACCAACGCAGAAACGCGTTTTTTATAAAAGGCGGGCGTTTCCAGGTATCCGCATAGGAGGCTGTTGTTCTGGTGGCATCACTCATGCCACCACCTCGGTTGCATCGTCCTCTTCATCGACTTCCTCAATAGTGGCTTCCCAGTCTTCCTCACCATAAATATCCGTTAACACGGCAGGCGTCAGACCATCAGGCGGACCGTCATAGACAATGACACCTTCCTTGAGGCCAACGATACGTTGGGAGAACATCTGGGCCAGCAACACATCGTGAATATTGATGATTGCAGCCAGGCCACGTTCGGCGCACAACTCATTGATGAGGCGCATAATCTGTCGCGATGTTTTGGGATCAAGGCTGGCTGTGGGTTCATCAACCAACAACAGATCCGGATTTTGAATA
Source organism: Alphaproteobacteria bacterium (assembly GCA_024278055.1). GTDB lineage: Bacteria > Pseudomonadota > Alphaproteobacteria > Rhizobiales > JAJFHR01 > JAJFHR01. The sequence goes on from JAJRTY010000002.1 coordinate 55,749, forward strand.
AGTGCCCGGCATATACCCACCCTTTGGCGCTGGCCACCTGACAATTCATCGGCGCGTTTGTCAGCCATATGCATCATGCCGACCCGATCAAGCAGGCGATACGCTTCGCGAATATCTTTTTTAGGGAATTTGCGCAAGAAAGCCTGCCAGAAACCGACATAACCCAACCGTCCTGACAATACATTTTCCATCACTGTCAAACGCTCAACCAGAGCGTATTCCTGAAAAATCATCCCCATGCGACGGCGCGCCTTTCGAAGCGCTCCTGATGACAGGTGCGTCAATTCCATGTCGCCGAGAAAAACTTTCCCCCGGGTAGGCTCAACCAGGCGATTAACGCACCTTATTAAGGTCGATTTACCGGCTCCCGAGGGGCCAATCAGAGCAATAACCTGCCCGTCAGGTATTTCCAGATCAACGCTTTTCAGCGCATCATCCCCAGTCTTGTACCGTTTGCCCAATCCCTCAAGACGCAGCATGTACCCTCCAGCTAGTTTTTTGGTTGTTTAAATTAAAAAACAGCCGGTCCCCTCACCAACAAGGTGAACCGGCTGTCGTAAAGAGTAAACTACGGCGTATTATTTACAGTCGTAACTTACGCCATTTGCTTTATCGATCTGACGAATAACAGACCAGTCGAATTTGTGTGTGATGCCAATAAAGCGGTCCGCTTTCTTAAACTCTTTTTTGAAGTTTTCATCCCACTTATAGGTCCAGAATGCCTGCTTGATCTTGGCAGCCAGGGCTGGATCCATATTGTAGACAATGCCATACCCTGTGGTCGGGAAAGTCTGCGACTTGTAGATTGTGCGGATTTTTCCTTTTTCGATAATACCACCGCGGCGGATCATCCGTTCCAGAACCGAATTGGCAATTGCTGCTACTTCATAATCGCCATTGTAAACGCCAAGGATGGAATTATCATGCTTACCGGAGAATACGGGGGTAAAATCTTTATTCGCCACCAGGCCGAATTCACCTTTCAAAATCGCGGAAGGCGCTTTGAAACCGGAATTGGATGTTGGTGAGGTGAAGGCCATTGTCTTGCCTTTAATGTCGGCAGGAGACTGCATTTTAGAATCCTGGGGTACAATGATTTCCATCTCATAGCCGAAAGATCCATCGTTCTTGGCCATCATGCCAAAAGGTACGAACCCGGCACAGCTGACTGCGATTGGATTGGAGCCGGTGTTAAATCCGGCAACATGCAAACGGCCTGAACGCATGGCTTCCAATTGTGCTGCATTTGATTGAACAGGGAAAAAAACGACTTTCTTGCCAGTGACTTCTGACATGTGCTTGACAAATCCATCCCAGATGCTGGCGTAAACAGCAGGGTCTTCAACCGGTGTATAGGTGAAGATGATTGTATCCGGGTTGATCCAGTCTTTTGGATCAAGCGGTAAATCCGCAGTCTGGTCAAAATTACGGTCGCAATAAGCCTTGTCCAGTGTACCACGGTTGCACTCCACTGTCTGGGCAGACGCACCATCGATACTCAAAACAGGTGTTCCCGTCCCCAACACACTAAACGCGATGGCGGCAGCCGCACCAAGCAGCAAATTTTTAAGTGACATTTTTCTCTCCCTAATTAGTTATCCATACCGCCTAGCATTTATCCATGTTTAAGACAATCAAATTTCAAGCCTTATGTGGCTATAATGGTGTATTTCGCCTCGCTCGGGCCCAGGTTTCGGCGGTCATAAAATGTCAGTATTTTTTCTCTTTTACTTGCAGCATCCAAACTTATACAAATATATTTTTCATTATAATTCAATGTATTAAGCGGAGTTTTAATTGCTGCCTGTGAAGATATTCACATTCGTTTATAGCAATGTAAATTATGGTCATTTTTTGGCAGAATTTGGGGTGGTCAGGCGGCTGTCACAATTGCAACAATTTAATTGTAACTGAAAGTTTTCCTTCAAAATGGCTGCTCAATCAGAATTGCCCGGAAATCATTGACGTTGGTCAGCGTCGGTCCCGTAATGATCAAATCTCCCAAATTCTGAAAAAAACCATAGCCATCATTGCAACTCAAATGCGTTGCGGCATTGAGACCTGCCAGACATGCCCGCCGGTGACTATCCGGGCCGAAGTATGCACCTGCATTATCTTCCGAGCCATCAATTCCATCCGTATCACAGGCGATGGCGTAGATGCCGGGATGATCTTTGAGTTCATTCAAAAGTGCCAGTAGAAATTCAGCATTGCGGCCACCCCGGCCATCACCTTTTACTGTGACAGTTGTTTCGCCGCCGGAAAGCAGAACACACGGTGCGTGAGCCGGTTGATCAAATTTTGCCACCTGGCGCGCAATGCCTGCCATGACGATTGCCACTTCACGGGCTTCGCCCTCGATACTGTCACCAAGAATTACCGGTGTGATGTTTCTGGTTTTTGCAAATTCGGCGGCGGCGTTGAGCGATGTTTGTGGAGTGGCAATCATTTTAAACTGATTACCAGTCAGCCTTGCATCTTCAGGGGCCGGGGTCTTTGCGGCATCACTTTCAAGATGCGCCTTCACCGGTCCAGGCACTTCGATTTCGTATTTATCCAAAATGGCCACAGCTTCTGCAACCGTGGTTTTATCACCGAGACTGGGGCCCGATCCGATAGTGGCGGGATCATCTCCAGGTATGTCCGATATTGCCAGGGTGACAACCCGGGCCGGATAAGCCGCCATGGCCAGTCGACCGCCTTTAATGGCTGAGAGGTGCTTGCGCACGCAATTCATCTCTGTGATATCGGCACCAGACATAAGCAGGGCCTTGTTGATCAACTGCTTGTGGCTCAAATCCAGACAACCACCAGGCAGGGACAATAATGAAGATGCCCCGCCTGACATCAGGCACAAAACCAGATCACCTTGTTGTGCGCCACTGGCCAGTTCATAGATACGTTTTGCAGCATCCACTCCAGCAGCATCAGGCACCGGGTGAGCGGCTTCAACAACTTCAATGTGATCCAGTGCAAGCGCGTGATCATAGCGCGTAACCACGAGGCCCTCAACGTCGCCTCCCCAGGCATTTTCCACCGCCTTTGCCATCGAGGCAGCGGCCTTTCCAGCCCCCAGAACGATGATACGACCTTGTGGTTTTGGCGGCAGGAAGGGTGCCAGGCAATGAAGCGGATCAGCTGCCTTCACGCTCACCTGGAATAAAGCTTCAAGAAATTCGCGTTGATTTTCCGGCATTTAATTCAACGTTAGCGGGTGGTTTTTGGGAATTCGACCGCCCATGGCCTGGGTAATCCGAACAGCTGCTTCTACCACACTGGCACCCAGTATCTGAATTCGTTCGTCCTTTAGGCGCGCGGTGGGGCCGGACAGCGAAATACCGGCCAGCGGCATGCCGTTTTCATCAAAGACAACACTGGCAACACAGCGCAGGCCGATGCCATTTTCCTCATCATCAAAGGAAAACCCACGGGTACGAATTTTCTCAAGGTCTTCGCGAAGCTTTGCCGGCGTATCAATTGTTGTGGAGGTAATGCGTTGCAGGCCGCGAGCATGCAAAATTGAATTTACCTCGCGATCGGAAATCCATGCCAGCAAGGCTTTGCCAATGCCCGAACAATGCATCGGCACACGACCACCGGGGCGCGTAATTGCCCGCATCAGTTTGAGACATTCAACCTGAGCCAGATAGATTACTTCACCATGATCAAAAATACCAAGGTTTACCGTCTCGCCGCTGGTCTCCATCAACCGACGCATCAAAGGCCGCGCCAGTGACACCAGATCACGTGTCTTGAGAAAAGCATTGCCGGTTTGAAACGCCTGGACACCGACGTTCCACACCCGCCGTTCGGCATCAAAGGCAACATATCTTTCGTTTTGCAATGTGGTCAGCAATCTATGGGTCGTGGAGGGAGCCAGCCCCACCGTCAACGCCAGATCACTCAGCGAAAAGCCGCCATCAGAATCAGCCAGAGTATTGAGAATACTGAGCGCACGTGACAAAGATTGAACCTGACCCGTCCGGTCTTTTTTGACCGGCTTGGGCTTTGCACCGCGCAACTCGTCCTCCAGCATGATATTGTCTGGCATGTGAAATTCCCTACTGTTGATTGGGCTCAATTCATCCGGTCACACGAATAGAAGGTTTTTCCTGAAATTGCAAATTCCATGAAAAAAACGTCGATTATTCGATGTTTTATTGGGCTTTGCCAGTTTCCATGCATCGGAAACACATCTCAAAAAACATCAGCAGGATTCAGGTCATGACGGAGGACTTGACCAGATTGACCATGGTGGCATGGGCCGGGCCGTCACCGATATTTGTAATTCTGTGTGGAAGATCGCCACGGTAGCGCAAGGTTTCGCCCTGCTTGATCGTGTTACTGTCGCCATCAACCCAGACTTCCAGCTCCCCCTGCAATACGGAAAGATTTTCAACCGAGCCTTTGGGGTGGGGGTCTGATTCAAGCACGCCGCCAGCTTCCGCCTTGAAGTCATACCACTGCACCCAATCCACGGTTTTGAGCCAGCCGATGATTGCCATGGTGCATAATCCATCTTCACTGGTCAGCACCGGAATGGCGGAAATAGTGCTTTTTTCGATAATATTTGAATGTTCTTCGGAGGTTAAAACCTGATCAATCGTCGTATCAAGCGCCTTGCTCAGGCGCCATACCGTGGCCAGAGTGGGGTTGGTCTCGTTGCGCTCTATTTGCGAGATAATTGACTTGGCGACGCCGGATTGATCGGACAATTCTCCCAGCGACAGATTATAGGCTTTTCGCAGCCGCTGAATGGTTTTACCCAGCTCCGGTGAATAGCTGGCATCACCATCATTTTTCTTCGAGGAAGCATTTTTTCGCCTTGGCGGTCTTGACATTCACGTCGTCCTTTATAAAATACTAATTGTTCTTTTTGTAGTACGGTGTTAATTATCTGCTTAATTCCCCGTTTTTTTGGGGGTGTTAAGCTTGATAACTAATGCTTCAAGTGCTGAAAGCCGCGAAGATATCCGTTTTGTTCTGTAAAATGAACATTATTGTGATTAACCAGACTTTGGAATGAGCAGTATAGCAATGAGTGGAGAGATTGTCAGCATAGAGGAATACTCAACCCGGACAAAATGCACCAGAAGTTGTGATATCGCCATCATTGGTGCGGGACCGGTTGGCCTTTTTGCCGTGTTTCAGGCTGGTCTGCTGGGGTTGAAATGCATCCTTGTAGATGCGCTCGAGCGGCCCGGTGGACAGTGCAGTGAACTCTACCCGGAAAAACCCATATATGACATTCCGGCCTATCCGGTAATCAGCGGTCAGGAACTCACCAACAAATTGATGGCACAGATCAAACCGTTTGCACCTGAGTTTCTGTATTCCCAGCAAGTTGCCAGCCTGTCCAAAACCAGCGACGGCAGTTTTGAACTGGTCACCACCCAGGGAATTACAATTTCAGCGCCGGCCGTGTTTATCGCCGCCGGCGCTGGCAGCTTTGTGCCGCGCAAGCCTAAGGTTGAGGGTCTTGAGGCGTTCGAGGAAAAATCCTTCTTCTATGCCGTGCGCAACCGCAACACTTTTGTTGATCGCGATGTGGTGATCTTTGGTGGCGGTGACAGTGCGCTTGACTGGACACTGGACCTCCTGCCGCAGGTAAAGTCGCTCACGCTGGTTCATCGCCGTGACAAGTTTCGCGCCGCACCTGCTTCGATTGCGGCAATGCGCAAGGCAGTTGCAGATAAGCGTCTGCGTCTGGTGTTGGGCCAGCTGGATGGGCTTGCCGGGATGGATGGCGAGTTGGAAACAATATCCGTCAAAACATCTGACGGCAGCGTTGAGGATATCAAAGCCGACCGGGCGCTGGCATTCTTTGGCCTTAATATCGAATTGGGACCGATAGCTGAATGGGGCCTTAATCTCAACTCCAAACTGATTGAGGTTGACACCGAAAGGTTTGAGACATCGACACCGGGGATTTTCGCCATTGGCGATATCAACTGGTATCCCGGCAAGCTCAAACTCATTTTATCGGGCTTTCACGAAAGCGCTCTGGCGGCCCAGGCCGCCTTTAAAATCGCCCGGCCCGATGAAAAGCTGATATTTCGCTACACCACTTCATCCAGTGACCTGCACGAAAAACTTGGAGTGGCCTGATGGGATTTATTCACGTGACAGACAGGCACGGCAAGACCCACGACCTTGAAGCGGTTGCAGGCTGGCGGGTGATGGAGATTATCCGCGAACATGGTTTGCCGATTGAAGCGGTGTGCGGCGGGGCGTGCGAATGTGCCACCTGTCATGTCCATGTGGCACCTGAGTGGCAGGAAAAGCTCTATCCGGCCCGCGAAGACGAAGAAGACATGCTCGATGAGCTGCCCGAAATCAGCCAGACATCACGTCTCAGCTGCCAGATCATCTGGCAGGAAAACCTCAATGGTCTGCAATTGACACTGGCAGGTGGATAGATGCGCTATTTTCCCGTCTTTATAGACCTGGACGATCAAAAAGTCGTTGTCATCGGTGGCGGTGAAACAGCGGCTCAGAAGGTTCGCCTGCTGTTAAAAACCAATGCCCGGGTGGTTGTCATTGCCCCGCAGCTGACGCCGGAACTGAGAGGCTTTGCGGCGGAAGGCAAGATCACGGCAATTTTACGCAAATTCAAACCGGCGGATCTGGATTCAGCAAGATTAGTCTATGCCACCACCGGCAACGCAACCATTGATCGGGCGATTTCACACGCGGCACACAAGTTAAGTATTCCAGTCAACGTTGTTGATGATCCGGTCGCCTGCAGTTTCATCACTCCGGCAATTGTGGATCGATCTCCGGTGGTTATTGCCGTTTCCACTGAGGGGGCCGCTCCGGTTCTGGCACGGGAGATGAAATCCAAACTCGAAGCCATGTTACCGGTGAACTTTGGTGCTCTTGCCACTTTTGCTGCAAGGTTGCGCCCGATTGTTGCCCGCCATATGGAAGGCACCAGCGCCAGACGCCGGTTCTGGCAGCGCTTTTTTAAAAGCCGGGCACGGAAACTCATACTGGACGGACACGAGGCTGCCGCCTGGAAAATTACCGGCGAGGAAATAGATGCCAGCCTTGAAAGTGCCAATGCCACCGGTCGCGTGTCGCTGGTGGGGGTCGGTCCCGGCGATCCTGATCTTTTAACCCTCAAGGCGCAAAGACTGCTGCAGGAAGCCGATGTCATTGTTCTCGATGGACTGGTCAACCCGGATATTCTGGAATACGCCCGACGCGATGCCCGTAGGTTGTATGTGGGCAAAACACCGGGACACGAGTACGTCAAACAAAGCGGGATCAATGCGGTGATGGCGCGAGAAGCGCTGGCGGGTTCGCAGGTGTTGCGCCTGCAAGGCGGTGACAATCTTCATTTTGCCCGCGACATTGAGGCCCTGAAACCATTAGCCCAACTGGGAATTGAAACAGAGATCATTCCCGGCGTGGGGTCACAACCGCTCGGTTGGTTGCAGGTACCTTCGAAAAAACTCCACACGCAAGCTGTTAGCACATAAGGAAAAATCCAATGCAGATCTTAACCGCCAATCGTCTTGTAGATGGTGATGTTGTGTTCCTGACCGAAGATTATGACTGGTCGATTGAAATCAATGATTCCAAACTGGCCCGGGATCAGACCGAGGCTTGCCGATTGGAAGAAATCGGAGTCCAGGCCGACAGGTCTGCGCATGTTGTCGGCTGTTATCTGGTTGATGTGAAAATCATTGAAGGCAGGATTGAAGCCACTCATTATCGTGAAATCATGCGCACCAAAGGTCCGACAGTGCGCGGCGACCTGGGCAAACAGGCTAATGTCCATGGCTCCCGCGGTTTGCGTAGCGGCCAAAGGCCCCTCGCCGCTCAAAATCATCATGCCACCCAACAGGAGTTCGCCCATGTATCGCTATGATGAGTTTGATGCAACGTTTGTGCGCCAGCGCGTGGGGCAGTTTCGCGAACAGGTTGCCCGCCGCATTGCCGGGGATCTGAGTGAAGATGAATTCAAGCCCCTTCGTCTGATGAATGGCCTATACCTCCAGTTGCACGCCTATATGCTGCGTGTGGCCATTCCCTACGGTACACTGTCATCGCGACAAATGCACAAGCTTGCGGATATCTCGGTCAAATATGACAAGGGCTATGGCCATTTCACCACGCGCCAGAATATTCAGTTCAACTGGCCTGAACTCAAAGATGTGCCCGATCTTCTCGACGAACTGGCAGATGTTGAAATGCATGCGATCCAGACCAGCGGCAACTGCATTCGCAATGTTACCGCCGATCATTTTGCCGGTGTTGCTGTGGATGAAGTGGAAGACCCGCGCCCGATTGCCGAGTTGATACGCCAGTGGTCGAGTTTGCACCCGGAATTCACCTTCCTGCCACGTAAATTCAAAATAGCCGTTATTGGCACGCGCGAAGACCGTGCAGTGATGAAATCACACGACATCGGCTTGCGAATTGTTACAAATGATGCAGGAGAAACCGGCTTTGAGGTGCATGTGGGCGGTGGATTGGGGCGCACACCAATGGTGGCCAGACTGATCCGCGAGTTTCTGCCCCGCCACGATCTGTTGCATTACCTTGAGGCCATAATCCGGGTTTATAACCTGATTGGCCGCCGTGATAACAAGTATAAAGCACGGATAAAAATCCTGCTGCATGAAACCGGCAAACAGAAAGTCACCGAGTTGGTGGAAAATGAGTTTGCCCAACTGCAAAACCACAATGACGCCATCAATCCGGCTGAATATGAGCGTATTGCCGCTTACTTCCAGGACCCGGCATATGAAGAAACTGATTTTGACATGGGCGCATTTGACGGCAAACGCCAACAGCACCCGCAATTCGATCTATGGCTCAGGAGTTCCCTTGGCAAACATAAAAAGCGCGGATATTCAATTGTCACTGTCTCGCTCAAGCCCATCGGTGGTATCCCGGGGGATGCCAGCGCTGAACAGATGCATGGTATCGCCAAATTGGCGGAAAAATTTTCTTTAAGCCAAATCAGAGTAAGCCATGAACAAAACCTTGTGCTGCCGTTCGTTAAACAACAAGACCTGTTTGACCTTTGGCTGGGGTTGAAGGAGCATAATCTGGCGACAGCCAATGTGGGACTGGTCAGTGATATTATAGCCTGTCCCGGCATGGATTATTGCGCGCTGGCGACCGCACGTTCGATACCGATTGCCCAGGATATTTCCAATCGCTTCGCCGATCTTGAGCGCCAGCATGAGGTAGGGGAGCTCAAGATTAAAATTTCCGGCTGCATCAATGCCTGCGGTCACCACCATGTAGCCAATATCGGTATTCTGGGGCTGGAGAAAAAGGGTGTTGAGTTTTACCAGATCACCATGGGTGGCGATGCTGGCGAAAACACCTCAATCGGCACCGTCATCGGTCGCGGGTTTTCCGGCAGTCAAGTCATTGATGCAGTTGAAACCATTGTTGATACCTATGTGGGCCTGCGTCAGGACAGTGAGACTTTCGCGTCCACCTATGCCCGCCTCGGCGTCACTCCCTTCAAGGAGGCCCTTTATGCCACTGCTTAAAGACGGCCGTCTGATTGAGGATCATTGGCAATTCATCAGCGATGATGAGGATATCCCCGTAGATGGGGATATTGCCGTGAGTCTTGTGCGCTTGAAAAACAGTATCGAAATCCTTGTCATGCGCAATGGCAATCTGGGTGTTGTGCTTGATAATGACGCCGACGCGCATGACCTTGCTCCCTATATCGATAATCTGGCACTGATTGCACTTCAGTTCCCTGCCTTCACCGATGGTCGGGCCTATTCGCAAGCCCGCATCATCACCACGCAACTGAATTTCACCGGAGAGCTTCGTGCCACCGGCAATGTTCTGGCCGACCAGGGTGTGTTTATGAGCCGCTGCGGTTTTAACAGCTTCGAAATTGCTGTGCGCCAGCCCCCTCACCTGTGGTTGAACCTCGCAAACGCCATGTCATTGGCCTACCAGAAAGACTACCGCGCCCGCACCGGTTTTTCGCCACGTCCGGTTGCAGCTTCCCGGGTTGGGGGCCAAGTGGTCGAGTGAGTGTGGTGTCCCCTTATTTACAGCGGTCACTCTGTATGATTTTTCCGTTGACGGACAGCTCTATACGCTTGTTTTTCCCCATATAGGCGACAAAATCAGGCCCTCCGGGCACTGTCTTTCCGCGCACAACATAACCCGCATCATTTTCTTCAATGGCATCAACTTTATAAGGGGTTTCCTCACCACCTGCATCAGCGACAAAGGTTCTTGCGGTGGCATCAAATCTGACGGAATAACCGCGCCGGGGGTTTTTGCAAATCATCTGTTGTTGGCCTGTCGGCACCAGACCGGCAGCTCCACCCAACGATACAGCAACACGAAATCCAATTATATTGGCTCGTGCGGGCGAAGCGCCGTAGAACAATCTTTCTGCCAAGCGCACGACAATGGCCGGATGCTCATAATCACCGCCGCGGGCTATGTAATATTCACATTTTTCTTCCATCCATGCAGAACCGTCAACGGGCGCACCGACATAGTTATCATGCCAGCAATCCTCCACCATTTCCTGGACATTGCCCGCTGTGTCAAACAGGCCCCAGGCATTGGGTTCGTAACTGCCTACCGACGCACTCCATAACGGTTTGATTTTTTCACTGCACCGGGCAGCTATTCGAGCCTGATAAACTGACTTTCTATCGCCGAAATTGGCATAGCGACAGGCCTTGTTCTCTTTATTGCCCCAGAAAAAGGTCGTGTCTGTACCCGCGCGCGATGCATATTCCCATTCGGCCTCTGACAACAAGCGGTATTCTCTACTGGTCCGGGCGCTCAACCACTCAAGATAAGATTTCACCTCATCGCGCGAAACACACACGGCTGGCTGCCGGCCTGTAACTTTCAGTCCTGGCTGTTTGTAGGATCCATCAGTGATGTAAATGACGTTTCTGGCTGGAGATTGCTTGGGATCAGGATGAATTGTACCGGTAAATTTGAATCTTTCAGGCCGTAATCCGCTGTGCGAATGAGGCAATTGCCGCCGGTTTTGGCACCGGTGGCTTCAATAAATTGCGCGTACTCATCAACGGTTACTTCGAATTTTCCCGCTGCAAACGTATAATTGATTGTCACCTTACGCAGCGGAAGACCGTAGCTGTATGATCGAGCGCCCATCGTGAATTCACCGGGTGGAATGACGACCATTTCAGGACAGCCGTCACAATCCCTGAAAACCGAAAGCGGAGCTATTTCCTGGGCAAAAACCGGCAAGGTAGCGATGAAAACCAACGCCAGACAAGCGGGCTTAACCAAATTCCATAATATTCCCCGGACAGTATCCCGGGTTTTTCCAGTTAGGGTTTTTGCGACACGTGAGAATATCATGAGCTATCTCCTGACTTTTCCATTCACGGACGGCACCATCCAATTGCGCCCTTGCACTTGCTAAACATGCTGGTTTGACGCGTCCCCCATCCATCCTTATCCCAGCAAATGGTTTCGGTTCTTATCTGCATGGTTGGAGTGTAAGCGTATAGGTTGTTTGTTTCACACCAGACACTATCGGGCGTAGGGCGTCTGTTCGCGGCTCTTCCACGGCTGCTGTTTTGCTGTTGCGCTCTTTGTTTTAAAATCGCCTCCAAAACCCCAATCCAACCTTTGGCACCTTGATTGGAAGGCTTGCGCTCAGCTTTTTCCAGCAATTTCAGGTTCTTTTTTGCGCTTTCGTCGCCTTGGGCTACAGCTTTTTTATACCAAAAGCGGGCTTTTTTGAAATCTCTCGGAACACCAGACCCATTGTGATCAAAGAATGCCAAGACTACCTTGCGAAAAAGCATCTCCCTGATAAGCAGCCTTGCGATACCACTGCATGGCCAGACGATAGTCTTTCCCGACGCCAAATCCATTGTTATAGAGAAAGCCAATACCAGCCTGCGCAGGTGCATATCCGCGTTTTGCACTTTTTCCAAAAAACTCTATCGCCAGTTTGTATGACTTTCTTTTAGTAGCAACACGTCCCAACCGGTATTGATTCTGCCGGGTTGCTTTGGCAAAGCGCGCCGCTGTTGAGCAGGCCTCATAAGCTGGCTTCACGTTAATTTTATTAAAGTCGACACCAAATCCTTTGTTATTGGGCTCCTGTTTTCTGGATGCCAGTTGGCGGCAAAGAGCGGATGCTTTCTGGTATTCTTTGTTTTCCTTAGCGAGCTTGTCGTTAGCCAGTTTCTTACGGCGATATTCGTTCAAAACCCGTTGTATGTCAGTCTTATATTCAGCAACCAGTTTGATGTTTTTTTCATTGACGGCCCGGTAGGCAATTTCCATCAATTTGACATCGGTTTTCACCTTTTCCGTGTTCGGCGATTCCTTGTTTTTGGATTTGTCCAGCAAAGCGGCCATGTTTTCATAGGATTGACGAAACATCTTTTTAACTGCAGTAACTTCATTTTTTTTGCAATCCGACTAACTCGGTATTCACGGCGATTATTGCCGCTAGAGTTGCCCAGTCTTTTTCGTCCAATCCTGCTGCATGAAAACGCGATGAAATGCCATTCGTGATTTTTTGCAAGTCTTTGAATGAAAATATTGAAAATTCTGTAATGTTGAGTTGGAGCCACACATAATTATCAATAAAAAATTCGATCTTTTTGCGGTTCAGGTCCCATAAATCATCTTTTCCCCCCTCGGTTACCGGGGATTTTGCCAGGGCGGAAAGGGATGTAAATGTTGGCGGAAATATCGTGCTGACGAAAAAGATAGGAATGGCAAATATGCCCGTTGGCAATATTGAAGGACGGTTGGAGGGAAGCGTTTTTTTATCTGTCGAATCGTAGCACATCAATCCGATCTCGATTTGCTAACCAGCGTTGCAATTACCATAAAAGCACGGATTGACCCTAAATTTCAAGTCTCCGGGCCTGCGCCAGCAATGACCGCCCCCTTAGACAGCCGTTAAAATTTACAGATTGAAATGCCAGCATGCCGAAATTTTTCGGTTACCCTGGATGGTTGCAGCAGCTCGACAGGGGGTTAATGCATTGTGAATTTTGGTATCCGGTCGCAGATGTTGTGGTAATCTGCTTTACCGGCAAATCTCGGAAAGGAGCAGGAGATGACAAAATTAATACTGACGTTTCTGACGCTATTCCTAATGCTTGTAAATGGCGTTGTTGCCGCACAGGAATGGACCGGGCGGTGGGCGATTGACCGGGCTACATGCGCAGATGAGGGGTATGACCTCTTCATCAGCAAACGCGACTTTGTGATTTGGGAACAATCCTGCAAGATTTTAAAAGTTCGGAAAAGTGGTCCCAAAGTGCGGCTGGGGCTGCAGTGCTCCGGTGAAGGAGCAGCACCTTCGAATGAATTTGTTGAGCTTCGTGTTTTGGGTAATGTAATAGAGCGAACTGACGGCTATTGGTTTCAACCAAATGTAATGAAGAGATGCCGTTGAGGTCAAACGCTTTACGTTTAACCTTCATCCCGCTCCAGCTTAAGCAAAGATGCCCTGTATCTTCAAACCTGCGGACGCGTCAGTGAAAAGACATCATCCACTACTGAATAATCATGGTAACCCAACCGGGCCAGCGGGCGCATTTTTTGATATCCACCAAACCATCAATGATGACATTATCATTGATGTAAACACCTATCACATGACCGAAAACCACATGGTAGATGGTGCCGGATTTGCTCTTTATCGGCATTTCCACGGTCTGGATGTATTTGCACTCAAGTGCCACCGGGCTGGCGGCAACGCGGGGCGGGGCGACAAGCCTAGAGGTGGCGGCTTCAATTCCGGCAAAATCCATTTCGTTTTCGCCATGGGCGAGTGCGGCTGACGTCTGGTTCATTTCATCGCGCAAATCGTAAGTTGCCAGGCTACAGACAAACTCGCCGGTTTCTTCGGCGTTAACCAGGCTGTCCTTGTGGCCACCGCTGGCAAACATGACGATATTGGGGTCGGTCGAAACTCCGTTGAAAAAACTGTAGGGTGCAAGGTTCACCTGCCCGCTGTTGGAGATGGTGGAAATCCAGCCAATCGGCCGCGGGGCAACGAGCGCCTTAAAGGGATCGTGAGGCAGCCCGTGGCTGTTCTCAACAGCATCATAAAACATATATTCAGACCTTTTATATTATCTTGAAAGTTGCGCCTATATAGGCGCTCGTGTGGCCTTAAGTCAAAAACACTTTTTTTCAACCAAAGCTGAAAACTCGCAACAGGAATTAATCAATGGCAGCACCTGGTGTTAAAAATACTGAAACGCCATCGCACATTGGAGGGGTTCAAAGTCCGGTTTTTCTGTTGCTGGTCACCGGTGTGTTAATCGGATTCAATTTTCCTCTGGGCAAAATTGCCGGCAATGCAGGCATTTCACCAGTGTTATGGGCGATGGTGGTTTCTCTTGGTGTTTGTGTGATGCTGCTCCCGGTGTTGGCCCTGAAACGTCGGCTGGCAGTGCCAAAAGGCCGGATGATCCGCTACGTTGTGATTTCTGCGCTCATATCCTTCGTCATTCCCAATATACTGCTGTTCAGCGTTATTCCCCATGCGGGCTCAGGGTTTACCGGATTGATATTTTCCACCTCCCCGGTCTTCACGCTGGCACTGGCGGCCTTATTCCGGTTAAAAACACCGGGCTGGATAGGGATTTTGGGCATAGCAACAGGATTAATCGGCGCTGCTGTTGTCAGTATAACGCGCGGAAGTGCCCCGGAGGCTCCAGCGGCTATCTGGATCATCGCAACTGCGATAATCCCGGTATTTCTGGCGTGTGGAAATATCTACCGGACAATGGCCTGGCCGGACGGGGCCTCGCCCGATGTACTGGCTTTCTGGAGCCACGGGTTTTCAATTGTGGCTTTTGTCCTCATATTGCTGACAACACAGGGATCAGTCCCCTTCTTCGAATTGGCCAGAGAGCCAGAAGCGGCACTGGCTCAGGCGTTGGTCGCAGGTCTAATGTTTCCAATCTATTTCCGGCTGCAACAACAAGGCGGGCCGGTGTTGCTCAGCCAGATCGGATATATCGCCGCCGCCGTTGGTCTGGTCGCGGCTACAGTTTTTCTGGGCGAACGCTATAGTACCATGACATGGATCGGGGCGGCAGTGATCGCATTTGGCATTGCCATTACAATCGCCGCCCAAAAGAAAAAACGTTGACCCCTGCTGTTTACTCACCCCAATAAGTGATCAATTCGTCAAGGTTGGGGCGTCGCCGGTCTTCAGGGATTTCGTCTGAGCTGCCGATATAGATAAAGCCCGCGACTTTCTCATGTTCAGCCAGCTTTAACCGGGCACAAACGGCATCATCATAGGCATACCATTCGGTGATCCATTGGGCAGCATATCCCATGGCCGAGGCGGCAACCAGCAGGTTCTGGCACACGGCACCGGCGGAGAGCACCTGCTCCCACTGAGGTATTTTAGGATGAATTTCACTGCTTGAGATAACGCCAATCACCAAAGGTGCCCGCATAAAACGACCGGCCTCCAGCTCTACTCTTTCCTGAGTGGTTTCCGGTGTGTTGCGTTTGGTGATATCAGCCAGTATTTGCCCAAACCGGGCGCGGGCATCACCTTGAAAGACAATGAAGCGCCAGGGCGCAAGCTTGCCGTGATCAGGCACCCGCGCAGCGATACGAAGCAGGGTTTTGAGCTGATCTGCACTCGGTCCGGGTTGTGCCAGATTAGCGGCGACAGTAGACCGTCTTTTCAACAGCAATTCGATTGTATCAGGCATTATTTTTTATCTCTCCGGTTAACTTCTTTGCTAATCTCATGTGGACCAAACTATATTCAAACGCTTACAATTAAAAGAGAATTGGACTATTCTGATAATACTGAATTCAGTGTCATCAGCATATTGATCGGAGGGCTGCGTGTTTACTGGGCATTTTGTGTTTTATCGCAACATGTTTGGCATCTGCATGTCTGCTGCGCTGTTCCTGACCGGCTTCCATCCGGGCTCCAGCAACGCGCAGGCCTCTTCACGTCACAACGCAATGCTGATTATTGATGGTTCCATATCAATGGGTGGAAGGATCGAGCGCAAAAGCAAAATTTCCCTGGTAAAAAAAACACTTAAACCAACGTTGGAACTGGTCCGCTCAAGCCTTCAGCTTGGGGTTATCACCTATGGCAATCGACGCGGAGATTGTGATGACATCCAGCTCATTGTCAACCTCGGTTCGATTTCGCCCAAACGCTATATGAAATCTATCGAGGCAATTGGTGCCAAAGGGCGAACTCCGATTGTAAAGGCTGTCAGAATGGCGGCTGAAATTCTGAAAAAGCGCAAGGGGCAATTCAACAGTATCATTCTGGTTACCGACGGCTTCGATGCCTGCAACAAGAACCTCGCCGCACTGGGGCGGGATTTGAAAAATGAGGATACCGGCCTGAAGGTCAATGTCATAGCCCTGCGCTCCAGTGAGGCGGAAATGACTTCTTTGCGCCAGTTGGCGACGCGCACCGGCGGCAAATATATTGCCGCAAATTCGCCCAAGGCCTTACGACAAACCATAGATCAAATGTTTGTTGCTGCGTCAGGTGGCGGTGTTCCCGTGCCTAAAATCGATCCGCGACGACAGGCCCGGGATGAAGGTGAAACCGGCGCGAAAAACCCGGCACCAAACACCCGGCCCAAGGAAACGGAATCATCGATACTTGAAGCATTTTTCGGGCCGAGCAAAATAATACCGAAAGCCCCCGATATCCCCCCTCCTCCTGTATTTATCCCAAAGCAGAGCCAGGAAAAAGCTGCTGAAAGTCCCACTGTAACGCCGCCACCGCCGCAACAATCAGACCTGAGCACTGACACCGGCAACCTTGAGGTTACATCCGTTGCCGGTAATGGCGGGGCTGTCATTAACGGGGCCACGTACGTGGTTTTTCAGGCACAGAATGGTGTTGACGGCAAGCTCACTGAAATCAGCAGAAGTTCAAATGACCGCCCCACCTTCACCCTGCCTGTGGGCACCTATCGCCTGAGGGTTCAAAGCGATTTGGCCAGCATCGAGCGTACTGTCAGAGTTGAAGCCAACAAGACCACGGCACTGGTTTTAAATCTCAATGCAGGGTTCCTCAAACTTTTTGCCCGCCCGGCAATTGGTGCCGAAATCCTGCAGGACAAGGTCCATTACGCAATTTACAAGGCCGAGGTCAGCCTGGAGGGAAAACGCCAAAGGATAGCGCAATTATCACAGAGTTTGCCCGCCTTGTGGGTTTCGGCCGGCAATTATTACATTACCGCCACATACGGGTTGGCTTCAGCCAGCATTGAGGTCAAAATTACCGCCAACCAGAGGACGGAAAAAACTATCATTGTCAATGCCGGAGCATTGCGCCTGAGTTCGAAGATTGAAGGATTGTCGGAAAAACTGACTTCACAGATCCTCTATGTGATTTACGAAGCCAAGGCGGATACTGAGGGTAATTATCGTGAGGTGTTCAGCACTGCACAGGCTGAAGGCGTTGTTCGTTTGCCGCCGGGTGAATACCTGATTGAAGGCCATTGGGGCAAAACCAATGCCAAAGTACCGATGAGTGCGATTGTGAAAGCCGGGGAGCCGACCAATGCAACTGTGGTTCACCACGCCGGACGCGCGCGCTTCAAACTGAAATCGGTTTCTGGCGGTGCGCCAACGGGCCGGCCTTTCTGGATTTTTTATGATATTTCGGGTGCGGAAATCGGCCGCAATGCCAAACCTTCCCCTGAACGTATTTTTGCTGCCGGCAGGTACATTGTTGTGGTGCGCTATCAGGACCAGAGCTTCAGGGCTGAGTTTTCGATTAAATCAGGTGATCAGAAACGAATAGATATCGTTGCCACACAATAGTAAGCTCCAGCTCAACATTTTCAGGCTGAAGGAAAAGCTGTCCATGCGTGAGCACGATTATCAGCGCAGATTAAAGAGTGATCTCGAAAAGTGGATCGCGCAGGGAATTATCAGCAAAAAAAACGCCGAAGACATTATCAAAAAACTGCCTTCATCGCAGATAGCCGATCGTCTGCCGTCAATTATCGCTGTTCTTGGGGCGGTTTTGATCTGCTTTGGTATCCTGGCTTTCGTTGCAGCCAACTGGTACGGCATTGCCAAGGGCGCGCGACTGGCCCTTCTTGCCGCTGGCATGTGGGCGGCATATGGCAGCGCTGTGGTGTTGCAAAACCGCGGCTCAGTCTGGCTGTATGAAGCAATGGTTCTTATCGGTGTGGGGTTTTACGCCATCAGCATCGTTTTGATTGCCCAGATGTACCATATTGATGGACATTATCCCGATGCAATTTTCATGGCCAGTGCAGGCGCTCTTGTTGCTGCGTGGCTGGCGCGGTCCACCAGTGCCCTGGTTATGGCCATAGCGGCAATTACCTTATGGACGGGTCTGGAAATCATCGAGTTCAATGTAAGGTTTCACTGGCCATTCCTCATCGTCTGGTGCGTACTGACAGCATCGGCTTTTCAACTGAGATCGCGAATTGGGTATCATCTGGTCACATTGTCTTTTGGCTTCTGGGCAACGTTGACAGTTTTTATGAGTTTTAGTCTCGCCGTCGGTGGTGCCATCTCCCAGTTGGCATCCCTGGCTTTCTTTGTGCTCGCAATCGCACTGGTTTTCACCCATCACCTACACAAAAATCTTCCCGAC
>JAJRTY010000026.1 GCA_024278055.1 Alphaproteobacteria bacterium
ACTCAATGAAAAATGGGCAAACCCCGAAATCTGGGCGGCGATAAAACGGCTGTCGAGCCGCTATACTTTAAGTTTTTATCTGGCCTCGCTGGATCTCAAATATGACAAGTCCGGCGAGATTGTCGCCAAACCTGAAGAACGGCAGATATATGTAACCCTGTTTTTGCGAACATTCTGGATCAGCGGACTGGTGATGTTATTCACCATAATCCTGGGCTATCCTGTTGCCTATCTGCTGTCGGTTTTACCGCTTCGGACCAGTAATCTTTTGATGATCATGGTGCTGCTGCCGTTCTGGACGTCGCTTCTGGTGCGCACAACGGCGTGGATAGCGCTATTACAGCGCGAGGGCATTATCAATGATGTATTAGTTTTTATCGGCATTATCTCTGATGAAAACCGCATTCAGATGATTTACAATCAAGCCGGTACAATTATCGCCATGACGCACATTCTGCTGCCGTTTATGGTGCTGCCGCTGTTCAGTGTCATGAAGACCATACCACCGAGTTACATGCGCGCGGCGCGCTCTTTGGGCGCTACCCAGTTTACCGCTTTTACACGGGTATATATGCCTCAGACCCTTCCCGGTATCGGCGCTGGATCTGTGTTGGTGTTCATTCTGTCCGTCGGGTATTACATCACCCCGGCACTGGTTGGCGGGCGCACCGGAACGCTTATAAGCAACGTCATTGCCGGGCACATGCAGCAATCGCTTAACTGGGGGCTGGCAGCGGCTCTGGGCGCCTTGTTACTGGCCAGCGTGCTGGTGCTGTACTGGTTCTACAACAAGATTGTCGGCGTCGATAATATGAAATTCGGATAAGGCAAGGTTTTAAGGAAAAACTCATGGCATTACCACCATATGCAGGACCGGGCGAAAGGCTCTGGTATTACAGCTTTCGATTTATCTGCGGGGCTATATTCCTGTTTTTGATTCTGCCCGTGGTCATCGTGGTCCCGTTGTCGTTCAACATCGAGCCTTATTTTACCTTCACCACCGGTATGCTGACGTTCGATCCGGCTGCCTTTTCCCTGCGCTGGTATCAGGATATTTTCCAGAATGGCATGGCTGATCCCAATCAGGCCTTTGGCTGGAGCTGGATTGTTGACAGCTGGAACAATGCCCAGTGGGTACATTCCACCAAAAACAGCTTCTTTATCGCTATTATTGTCACCATTCTGGCGACCACTTTGGGCACTCTTGCCGCTCTGGGACTGAGCCAGTCAAACCTGCCCTATCGTGGTGCCATCATGGGTATTTTGATATCCCCGATGATTGTACCGTTGATCATCACGGCAGCAGGCATGTATTTCTTTTATTCCGACGTTGGGCTGGCACAGACTTTTCCAGGAATTATTCTCGCTCACACCGCTTTGGGCACACCCTTTGTGGTGATAACGGTTACAGCCACAATGATCAGTTTTGACCGAAGCCTCATTCGCGCCGGCGCCAATCTCGGGGCGCCGCCACATACGGTCTTTTTCAAAATTATCATGCCGCTGATCTTGCCCGGTGTTATCTCCGGTGGCCTGTTTGCCTTCATCACATCGTTTGATGAGGTGGTGGCAGTCCTGTTCCTGGCAGGTTTTGAGCAGCGCACAATTCCACGCCAGATGTGGTCGGGTATTCGCGAACAGATCAGCCCGACAATTCTTGCGGTGGCAACAATTCTGGTCTTCATCTCAATCTGTCTGCTGACATTTGTTGAGCTCCTGCGGCGACGGTCAGAAAAATTAAGAGGGATTACACCGGCATAGGGACTGCGAGATGCGTAATCATGCATAAAGATAAATCCGGTTTAAATGCGCATGATCACCACCTTTGGAGCCACACACGTTACTGGTTCAGGTCCTTTTTTGCAGGTTTCGTTTTTCTGGCGATCCTTGTTTCCAGCCCTTCGAAGACCGAATTCACCACGCCCGCTATTGGCGCTCAGGACATTGTTGACCTGGCCCTTGTTCTGGCCGTTGACAGCTCCTATAGCGTTGATACAACCGAGTACCGCCTGCAGATGGAGGGGTTGGCATCGGCCTTTTTAACGCGTGAAGTCATTGACGCTATTAAAAACGGCCCAAGCGGTCGCATAGCTGTTTCCGTGGTGCAATGGTCAGACCTCAAAAGCCAGGTTGTTGTCATTCCCTGGACACTGATCTCGGGCGACAAATCAGCATCTGAATTTTCCTCCCGCCTTGCCAAAACCACGCGCCAGACTGCGTCCGGCGGCACCTCGATTACAACAATGATCAAAAAAGGTGCGGCGATGTTGTCGAACCTGCCGTTTTATGCCGAACGTAAAGTTATCGATATTTCGGCTGACGGCCGCAACAATAATGGTGGTGATCCGCGGCCCATACGCAACCTTGTGGCGGCCAGCGGCATTACCATAAATGGGCTGGCAATCATCAACGAAGTGATCACGCTTGATAAGTACTTTGAAATATACATCACCGGTGGACCCGGTAACTTTGTCATTGTCGCCAATGATTACAGTGCCTATGCCGAGGCGATTAAACGCAAACTGATTCTGGAAATCCTCGGGCCGGGACTGGTTTAGTACATTTTCCCGGATAAACTTGCGATGCATTTTGGCAGATGCCTTATTCTCGGCTAAAATCGATTTAGCGAATCACTTTTAATAAAACTGCAGATTGAAGCTTTTATGGCGCTCCGCTTTGCGATAACCGGTTTTAAAATAATTATCGCCTCGCTGCTGGTTGGATTTGTCCTTTCTGCATTGAACATCACCGCCGAGCAGGTGCTCAACGATGTGGGTGTGACACCGGACAGGGTTTTTCAATGGCTGCAAAAAGGTATGAGCTGGGCGCTACCGAATATCCTGCTTGGTTCTATCATCATTATCCCGGTATGGGTTATCATCTATCTGTTTCGCCCGCCACGGAGCTAAATCTGTACGCATTGTTGTAGTTTCAAGCGCTTGCGCTATAGTCGTCCGACTATGACTGGTAATTTATTATCCCGATTCAGAATGCTCAACCCGGGGATATGGCTGACCATCGTCGCCGGGCTGGTGCCCAGTGCCAATGCCCGGGAGGTGCGCGGACCGGTTGAGGTTGTGGATGGGGATACGATAAAAATGGGCAGAAAACTTATCGATCTTTTTGGGGTTGATGCGCCCGAAATCAAACAACAATGTCGAATCTACAAATTAGCGTGGCCCTGTGGTGAGCGCGCCGGTATTATTCTCAGCAGACTTATCGCAAAAAAGCCGGTGCGTTGTGAAGTTGTTGACGGCAATAAAAGCAGGCAAGATACCCCGCTACAGGCACATTGTTACAATTATGAAAACGTTAACCTCAATTCAGCCATCATCGGTGCCGGTATGGCCGTGCCGGACCTGAAACAGACGCGGCGCTATGTAACCGCCGGATATTCAGCGCAAATACAGCGCTTGGGACTGTGGTCGGGCAGATTTATTCCACCGGCATTGTGGCGCGAGGGCAAACGCTTCAGGCCTGTTGGGCAACCTTTCAAAAGCAGAGTTCTTAAAAACTAACGGTATTTCCCATGATTAAAGTGCAGGCTGAGCCTTTCGATATCGGTAAAGAAATTGCCGGATTAACCAGCGGCAATACGTCCATTGGCGGCGTTGTTTCATTTGTTGGCACCGTGCGCGAAATGTCTGGCGGGGAATCTATCAATTCGATGACGCTCGAACATTACCCCGGCATGACCGAACAGGCGCTGGCCGACATTGAGGCCCGAGCAAACAATCGCTGGCCGCTGGAAGCGTCCCTGATTATTCATCGCTACGGCAGGCTTTTGCCCGGCGAGGGTATCGTGCTGGTTATCACCGCGTCCGCCCATCGGAAAGCTGCGTTTGAGGCGTGCGAATATCTGATGGACTGGCTCAAGACCAAAGCGCCTTTCTGGAAACTTGAAGAAAATGATGCAGGCGGCACCTGGGTCGATGCCCGCGAAGAAGACACAGCAGCGACATTGAAATGGGCGGCTCAGGACGCTGATTAAAAGCTATGTCCAATAACCATATCTGTGCCGGTGCTGATCCAGCCCCTCATATGCCAAAGGACCTGCCGCCGCCCGGTGCCTGCGATTGCCATGCCCACATATTTGGGCCTGCGGATCGCTATCCATACAGCGCGCAAAGAAAATACACACCACCCGATGCGTCGCTTGAAGCCTACCGCCACATGCTGGCAACGCTTGGGCTTTCGCGGGCCATTATCGTTCAACCAAGTGTCTATGGCTTTGACAATCGCGCCACGCTTGATGCGATTAAGCTTGCTGGAGGGAATTTCAGGGGCGTGGCTGTGATTGATCCAGCCACGATCAGCGATAATGAACTTGATCACATGCACCAGATCGGCGTTCGAGGCGTGCGGATTAACCAGGCGTATGATCAAACGCTGGATATGGATTATCTGCACAAGGTCGTCGAAAAAATTCAACGCCTGAACTGGCACCTGCAACTCTTTGTCAACCTCAACCGCTTTCCTGATTTCAGGCGGCAACTGGGAAAATTGCCGGTTGATGTGGTGATTGACCATATGGGATTTACAGGGGTGGATGAAGGGGTTTCAAACTCGTGTTTCCAAGACCTGATTGCCTTGTTGCGGCAAGGAAAATGCTGGGTCAAACTTTCCGCTGCCTATCGCCTGAGCGCTCAAGGAGTTGTTCCCTACAGTGACGTTGCACCCTTTGCCGAAGCCTTGGCGAAGGCCAATCCCGACAGATGTGTGTGGGCAACAGACTGGCCCCACCCTCACCTGAATATCCCGGTTCCCAACGATGGCGATCTGCTTGATCTTTTGTCAAAATGGGTGCCGGATGCGGAGGCCCGCCATAAAATTCTGGTGGACAATCCAGCGATGCTTTACGGTTTTTCCGCTTAAGGGAGATAGCATTTTAGCGGGGAGACAGGCGAATAAGCCAGATACCACCGACGACAATGAACGCTGCTCCGATGAACAGGCGGATATCGGGAATCTCGTCGAATACCAACACGCCGATTATTGTAGCAAATATTATCCAACTGTAATTGACGGGGCCGATGATGGCCACATCTGCGAGGCGGTAAGCTTTGATATTGCAGAATTGGGCGACAATGGCCAGGGGGCCAAGAATAACAAAGGGTGCAAGCGTTATCGCGGATACTTGTGCTTCCAGTACAAAATAAATTATCGGGCCGAGCAAAACAAGGCTGGCAAAACCGTTCACATACAATAGAACGCCAAGGGCATTTTCACTGCGGGCCAACACTTTGATAGTCAAGGTCTCCAGAGCGATAAACAAAGCTCCTGCGAGGGCTGCAACTATCCCTTCCACAGGCGCAAAACCCAGACTGTCCAGAGACAGCGAGCCTGAAATGACAACATAGGCACCCAGCGCACACAGGCCACCGGCAACCCAATGCGCCAGTGTAACGCGTTCACGCAGGATGATTGCTGCAAGGGCAACTACCATCAACCCTTCCGTCAAGCCTATGGCTGTAGCATCGGCAATTGGCATATAGATAGCGGCCTGGATTGTGCAGGCTGCACCACCTATACCCAAAACAGCCCGCAAAAAATGCAACCCGGGTCGTGGGGATTTAAGTAAAGATAATTGTGTCCGCGAAAGAATTGTAATTGCAGCAACGAATAAAAACCCGCCCGAATACCGCATAAAAACAATGGCAATGGCTGGAGTTTCCCCACCGGAAAATTTTCCTGCGGCGAATATAGGGGCAAAAAGCGCTGTGCCCAAAAGAGAAAAAAGCACACCTGTCAACACCGGAGACTGTATTTTAAACACTGGTTTCCATTTCAAATTCGGGCTTCAGACGGGGGCAATCTAACCATGCCCGCCCTTGCCTGATAGAGGCTAAAATGGTATATGCATCATGTATATATACATAGAAATGCAGAAAGACATGCAGATATGAATTGGGATGATATTCAACTGTTTGAAGCAGCGGCCTCGGCTGGCAGTCTTACCGGAGCAGCCAGGAAACTCAAAATCAGCCAGCCGCAAATTTCCCGGCGCCTGCGCCAGATGGAAACTTCCCTGGGGGCGAGATTGTTTGATCGCACGCCGCAGGGCCTTTTGCCCACGCGCGCCGGGGAAAAGCTCATCCCTCTGGCTCAGGATATGCGCAACGCCGCTGATGCGGTTTCCCGCGCGCAGCCGGATCTTGCAAATCTGGCGATGGGTGTGGTGCGGATAAATGTAGATGAAGTGCGGGCCCGGTTTTTAACCATGCATATGCCTGAGTTAACGAAGCAACTGGATGGCATTGAAATTGAGATTTATGAAAGCCACATACACCTGAACCACACATGGCGCGAAACCGACATTCAATTGCGCTCATGCCTGCCGGACAGCGAAACCCTGATTGCCCGCCGCCTGGGGACCATGTCTTATGCGTTATATGGGTCTCGCGAATATGTGCGCAACCATCCCGATGCTGTAACACAGCTACGTTTTGACAATTGCGACTGGATTGGACTGGCTCCGGACCGCTTATGGTATCCTGAGCAAAACAAGTGGCTGGAGATGAATGCGCAAGGCCCTGCGCGCTTCAGATTCAACACCATGACAAGCATGTGTGATGCCTGTTGCGCTGGTGCGGGACTGGCGGTTCTGCCGTGTTTCATGGCTGATGCCACAGAAAACCTGATACGTATTTGCGTCGAGGAGGAAATTCAGCATTCAGTGGAAAATCTGATTGTTCATCGCGACCTGCTGAGAGAACCCGCCGTGCGCCGGACTGTGGATGTTATCGCACAGCTTTACAAATATTCACAAAATGCACTTATGGGCCATAGCGGCAAACAAGGAGAAGAATACCATGCAGATTAATGCAGACTTTTCGAAAAAAGCCGTTGTCGATTCGAACCAGGAACCATGGGTGCCATCGCCACTGCCCGGGGTTGAACGGCGGATGCTGGAACGTATCGGCGGTGAACATGCCGCGCGCGCAACGACAATTGTGCGCTATGATCCCGGCAGCAGGTTTTCCGCCCATGCCCATGGCGGTGGTGAAGAATTCATCGTTCTCGAAGGTACTTTTTCAGACGAGCACGGGGATTATAAAACCGGCACCTATGTGCGTAACCCGGTAGGCTCAAAACATTCTCCGTTCAGCGAGGACGGCTGCACCATATTTGTCAAACTGCAACAAATGGACCCGGAGGATCAGGACTTCATCCGCATTGATACTACCAGTGCAAGTTGGCAGCCAGGCCTGGTTGATGGCCTTGAAGTCATGCCCCTGCACCAGTATGGCGCAGAAAATATTGCCCTGGTGCGGTGGCAGCCAGGCATGGTGTTTCAGCCTCATGTACACATTGGTGGTGAGGAAATACTGGTGCTTGAAGGAACCTTTGAAGATGAACACGGCACCTACCCGAAAGGTACGTGGTTGCGCAGCCCGCCGGACAGCAGACACACACCTTTCACCAAACAGGGCTGCACGATTTATGTAAAAACCGGGCATCTGGGCAGCATGTAGGATAAGGCGTTGCTTGCAGACACTAAAAGGAGCGCGTACAAAGCCGGTATTATGAGCGTTTCCAATCTACCTATCCTCTATTCGTTTCGCCGCTGCCCTTATGCCATGCGTGCTCGGCTGGCTGTGGCATCGAGCCGGCAAGAGTGTCAGTTGCGCGAAGTTGTGTTGCGCGACAAGGTGGAGGAATTTATACAAACCTCGCCATCGGCCACGGTGCCGACATTGCAAACGATTGAAGGCGAGGTGATTGACGAAAGCCTCGATATCATGATCTGGGCACTGTCACGCCATGACCCGGAGGGCTGGCTGGAGCCGGAAACCGGGGCGTTTGAGGACATGGTCGCGTTGATTGAAAATGCTGATGGTGATTTCAAGACAGCGCTTGATCGTTATAAATATGCCACGCGGTATGAAGGTGCCGACAGTATGGTGGAGCGGGCGAAGGCTGCGGTTTTCCTGCATGGACTGGATAGCCGGCTGGAAAACTCATCATATCTTTTTGGCAACAAAATCTCCCTGGCCGATATGGCCATTGCACCATTTGTGCGCCAGTTTGCCAATGTGGACCGCGACTGGTTTGATGGCCGGAGCTGGCCGCATTTGTTGCGCTGGCTGGAAAGTTTTCTCAGATCAGACCGCTTTAACAGCATCATGGATAAATATCCCAAATGGCAGCCGGGTGATCCCCCTACCCGCTTTCCCGCATCATGATAAAAATCAACGATACATTATCGCTGCACGAAGACGAATTGGTGGAAACATTCATCCGCGCCAGCGGCCCCGGCGGGCAAAACGTCAACAAGGTGTCAAGTGCCGTGCAACTGAGAGTTGACGTGCGCAATACGCAATCTTTGCCAGCACGCGTGCGTAACAGACTGGAGAAAATCGCCGGCTCGAAGCTCACCAAAGACGGTATTATAGTCATTACCGCCAACCGCCACCGCACCCAGGAAGCCAACCGCCGCGATGCTCAAAACCGCCTGGTGGAAATGATCCGCGAAGCAGCCTTTCAACCGAAATACCGCATTCCCACAAGGCCCAGCAAAGGCGTTAAAAAACGCCGACTGGACACAAAGGCCAAACGCGGCGGGGTTAAGCGTTTGCGAAGTGGCCGGATTGGTGAGGATGAGTGAGTTTCATTCAATCTTTCAGTTAGATTGGCACTATTCAAATTTTGGCATTATCATTCTATCTCCCTTCACCAAAAAAAGCCCGGAGACTTCTCTCCGGGCTTTCGTTTTTGTTGACCTGTCGCTATAGCTTATGAGTAGCGGTATGGGGCGCCGGCTTTGTTCATTACGTCAGAATATTCTCTGAGAATTTTCACGACCTTGGCACTTCTTTCGCTCTTTGTGGCGATTGTATCCCAGTATTTGGCGGCAGCTTTTTCAACTGTTGCCCATTCTTCGGCCGGGATTGTGGTCAATTCGAGCTTGCTGCCCTGTTCTTTGGTCAGGGTACGCAGCTTGGCTTCACCGCCCCAATACCAGTGCTGGCGATAGTAGTGTGATGAATCCATGCACAATCTGAACAGCTGTTGCAGATGTGGAG
>JAJRTY010000027.1 GCA_024278055.1 Alphaproteobacteria bacterium
AAATCGCCACACTCGCAGGCAATCATTTTAAGCTGTTTCAGTTTGGTGAAAGCACGTGAAAGTGTTTCCGGCCTCAACCCCATGTAATCAGCAATGTCAATTCTGTTCAAAATCAGGTTTATCAGTTTACCACGCTCAGCGGCCTGGCGATTACGGCATTCGAAAATGAATGAAGCCAGCTTTTCAACCGCGGACTTGCGGGCAAGGTCAACAGAATGATTGGTTGTTTGACTGCAACACCTGAATTTACCAACCATCAGGGCCGACCAGGCTTGCGGATTTTCCTGTCGCAGTTTGTCAAGAACAACTGCATTGAACATCCGGGCCTGCCCCGGCAGGAGGCAACACAACGAACCGCCGCTTCCTCTTATCTGACTATAATCCAGCACTTCATCTGCCAGAAAAATCGTCGAAATGGTCCGCCTGCCATCTTTAAGAAAATGCTGCAAACCAGCCGCTCCGCTGGAAATAATAATAATAGGGTATGGTATCCGCTGAGCATTCTCCAAAGCACTTTCAATATCCATCAACTGATAAGGCAGTCGCGCAAGGGGGTCATCATGATCATCAGCAGAAGCTACACAAGTAAAAGAACCTGCAGCCTGGCACCCAATACGTGCGGCAGTGAAATTTTGCATTGCAGCCTCCCATTTTAGAAGATTAATTCCATGCTCACATTATCGTGATTTCTGGCTGACTTTTCTTTGATCAAGGTCAAAAAGCCCGTTGTTTTGAACTTGCAAGCCCTGAAAAATGTGTAGCCGATGAAAAATCCATGAATGCCTCAAGGACAATACAGATATGACACAGATCCTTTCGAACCCCCGCATTCAAGTGGCCGATGATCCGCGTGAAGATCTTTCTTTTCCCGCTAGCTGTGAGGAACCTTTTTCAGATCAATTGAAAGAAATATCTCAGGGGAATTTTCAGCGGTGTGCAGCTTTAAACATCAATCGAGTTGACGAGTTGCCGCCCTGTAACTACCTTTCAGGTGAGTAAGCCTGTGGACACGTACAGATGATCAGGTCGTCTGAAACTGGAAAAGGTTAAAAATGAATTATGGAAAGTTCGCCATACTCAGCCTGGCATTGCTGACAATCTACCAGTTTTTGACTGTTTCAGCATTCGCATATGATGCGACATGGTACAAGACCGACTTCTGGGCTGGCGAATATCCCCATGGGTTTACACTGGAACAAAATGTAACGACCCTGATCCGGGCCGCGCCCGATCCGCAGGCGCCCAGGACTATCAATTGTACAATGAAAAAAGGCGCCACCTACCATCCATGTAACAGAGAACGGGTTGCCTCCTCAAAGCTGGAATTTATCAGTTATGTTCCCAAAGAATTTTTTGTGATCACAAAACCGGGCACATTCACGCTGCGCAACGAGAAAACCGACACTGACGAGAAGGTCAGGTTCAATATAGGCGATGAATGGGACTATCTGACCTATTATGCTGAAGGAATGTTCAAGATTACCTTCAAGGGCACAGCCTATACAGCCGATCAGGATTTGATGGAAGTCTCGCAGGAAAAAGGCATCATATCATCAACAAAGGCGCGCTTTGTGGACGAGTGGATGAAGTTGACCTGCGCAAATGGCACATCAGGCTGGTTGCTTTTGGCAGATGTCCTCGGCAAACCTCCCTATGGCAGCCCAAATTTCATTAATTTTGGCGTTGCCATAGACAAATAACTGTGGGCTTACCCCGTATTATTTCCGCTAATGACTATTGATGATTTTCTAATATGTCGCGCAGCCATAAAACCAGCCATGCACTTAGAACAAATGGAAAGGTAAAGGGAGGTATATCGACAATATGAAACATTCTTACCAGCACGACAGAAAGCAAAACGGCGGCAAGGGCGCACATGAAATCCCGGATGGATTTACCGGCAAACAGGATTGCGCATAAAACTCCATTGTACCCGAACAATCCCAGGTTGATGGCTTCAATGGGCAAGCCGGCAAGATATGCGAAGGCCAGGCCGATAATAGTTGCCGCCACAGCGTAGAGGCCCTGCACCCAGTCTCTGGCAGCAATCGCGCAGACAATTATAAGACCGGTGAAAATGTTCTCCTGAAATAATGGCTGTCCAATCCCGCGGGCGAGGCCTGCGACAACATCTAATGATGTTGTCGCAGATTGCGACCATGGCGTTGGTGATGCCCAATTGGTTATCATTAAAACCAGCACGATGAGCCAGCTGACCACAACATAAGGTGCCGTGAACGGCTTCCAGCCGCGACGCAACATTAGATGCATAATAATCGATGTGGCCATCGCACCGAAAATGACCACCCCCAACAGCTGTGGTTGAGTACCGTAGAAATACCCCACGGCCAGTCCTGCCAGTGTTCCGTTGAAACCATACAGCCCGTCAATTCGCTCCTGGTACGGATAATTACGCCACCAGGCCATCAACACACCTGAAGAACACCCGACCAGGCCAAACAACGTCAGCCATGGTGAATTCAAAAGCATCGCGGCAAAAAAAGCGGCCCCGACATAAGGTGAAGGTTGCAGCAGCGTCTGGCCCAGCCCGTTGAGAAATTCTCTGGAAACCTGCCTCAGAGTTTCACCTGGGTTTTTCATAAAGTTTCCCGTCAGGCAGTCAGGCGGAAATAAAGCATTGGCAATTTTTCCGGCAGGCGGTCAAGCCTGTCAATTTGCAATACATTGCGACGTCCAAATATATGCGTCAAGTAACTATCTCCGCCTGAATCAAGGCCTACACAAAAGACATCAATTCCATCCATCGCCAGATCGTGGATAACATGGCGGGCATCTTCGATTAGATATTTTTTATCTGTCACATCAATGTCCGAAGGCTCACCATCCGTCACCACGAGTAACAGTCTACGATGTGTCTGTTGTCGTTTCAGATCTTCTGCGGCATGGCGCATAGCGGCTCCAATCCGGGTAGAATATCCCCCTTCCAGACCCGCCAGATAAGATTTCGAAACCTCATTGTAGGGTGAGCCGAAATCTTTTATCCGAAAATAACGAACTTCCTCACGCCTGTTGGAATTAAAGGCGGCAACGGCAAACGGGTCACCCAGCCCCGACATCGCATGGGCCAGCAAAGCTGCAGCCTGGCGTTCGAGATCAAGCACACTGTCGCTGGAGCCGACAACCTTGTCTTTGGTTGATTCAGATATGTCCAATAACAGATGAACCGACAGGTCCCGGTTCTGGCGTTGTGAGCGACCGTAAACATGCGGATCGGGGTCTTCACCAATACGACGGCTTATCATCGCTTCGATACCGGCATTAAGGTCAAGAAAATCGCCCTCTGATTGCCGGTAGATTTTTTGTGGGCGAGAAACCTTTGCTGAGATAATCAGCGACTTGATGCGATTGACCACATAAGCCTGCTTTTCAAGAATATCATCGATAACGTGCGCACGGCCCGGCTGTGGCAGATGTTCAACAATCGTGGTCCAGTCAGGCCGCGAACGTCCTGTCATGTAGTCATATTCGGGATAACGCGCAACGGGAATACCTTCTTCTTCGACGAATTCAACATTCATCTTGTTGGTATCATCATCGTCGTCCTGTTCAATTTCATCCCGCTCTCTGTCAGGAGGTGTATCGTCATCATGACGCTGCTCTTCAATATTGATGGCTTCAAAGAGTTCTTCAGCCTCCAGTGTTTCAGGAGTATCCTGCTTGCCAAAATCCCAAAGCCCAAGATTGTCATCGCGGTAAGGTGGTTCGGTTACATAGGTGCGGCCATTAAACTGCAGGCGCATCTGGCCAATTGTATTGCCAATCAGACCACCAATTTCACGGCTGATTTGCGGGTTTTCCCAGTCAGCCCGGCGGTCGAAAAACAATTTTTGTGAGCTTTTGACCCAACCCTCCGCCAGTTCAAAATCAGGATCTATAAGAGCTCTTGATAACTGGGCCATTAAACCGGGGGCGGTTTGCAATCCTTTTTCCTGAGCAACATGAAAGGGTTGCCACAAACGAAACAAGCCGGGGAAATTTCTCATTGCCAAATGTTCAACCCGGGCATCTTCTATCAGGGAAACGAGGACTATTTGTATGGGCTTGAGCTTGGCAACAGGGAAAGGCGCACCGGAATAAAGCAGATGAGCGCCAATGTGGGCGATGGTCGCACGATACAGATCCTTTGCCTGTTCATCTTTAAAGCCGCTGAAGGATGAAGGTAACCGGATAATCCCCGGCCCAAAGCTCGCCCGGCGCCGACCATGGTCAGGCGCATTGCCGGAAGGCTCGCGCATGGGTATGCGGACATTCCACAAAGCGCTCATAAAGGCTTTTAACTCATCTTTCATTTCCGCAAGAACAATGGACCCGGTTTCATGATCAAGCCAGCGCTCGGCTTCCGGGTCTTCAAATGAGAAAAAGCACCGGCGCTTTTGCGGATCCGAACCAGCAGACCTGATCCCTGCCAAAATCCATGATTCCAGTCGTGATACGTTTAACCTCGACAGAAGATCATCTGTTTTGTCGAGCACAAGCTTTATCGATTCCGGTGCCAGACTGGCGAGGCGTTCCATCAACTCCAGCCAGGAATGATAATGAGCCTGGTCCTGACCTATTCTGGTGGCTGCTTTCGATGCTGCTATCGGCAATATCCCGGCTGCACTGCGACCGGCTTTAATGGCAACGGTTGAAACGATACTGGCCAGGTATATCGCTTGTTCAGGATCAACAAGACGCGCAACTTCCTGAGAATGCCGTACATAGGCATTAACAACGGCTGTGCCATA
The DNA here is from genome assembly GCA_024278055.1 of Alphaproteobacteria bacterium. Taxonomy (GTDB): domain Bacteria; phylum Pseudomonadota; class Alphaproteobacteria; order Rhizobiales; family JAJFHR01; genus JAJFHR01. Next base: position 4,749 of record JAJRTY010000027.1, read on the forward strand.
ACCGGCATTTTCAAGTTTGGTGCATGCCTGTTTCCATCGCTCCCCATAAGTATCGGGAAAAGCATTTATGGCTGTTTTTGTCAAAAACCTGTCAATGCTCTGACCATTGGCTTGCGAGAATAATTGCCGGGTGTGCTTAGGATTGGTGCCCGCCATTGCCAACCATTACCCTCTTTTTCCTATACGCATGCAGCAATAGCCGAACCCAACGCGCCGCGAATGTCGGGGTCATCAGTGATCGGCAATACCAGAGCAATTTCACACGCTTCGGCCAGGGGAATACCCTTGTCGATAAGTTGGCCGACATGGATCAACATTCGTGTTGAGGCACCTTCTTCCAAACCATGGCCTTTCAGATTGCGGGAACGTTCGGCAATTGTTACCAGCGTTGCGGCTGTTTTAATATCAATACCCGATTCATGAGCCACAATTTCGGCTTCCAGCCCGGCTGGCGGAAAGTCGAAATCAATCGCACCAAAACGTTGCTTGGTGGACTCTTTCAAATCTTTCAACACACTCTGGTATCCGGGATTATATGAGATCACCAACTGAAAATCCGGGTGGGCACAAAGCACTTCGTTCTTTTTTTCCAAAGGTAAAATTCGCCTGTCATCTGTCAGGGAATGAATGACAACAGTGGTATCCTGGCGCGCCTCGACAATTTCATCAAGATAACAAATGGCGCCATAACGAACAGCAAGCGTTAGCGGCCCATCGTGCCATACCGTTCCAGCGGCATCCAGCAGGTATCGCCCGACCAGGTCGGATGCTGTCATATCTTCATGGCACGATACGGTGACCAGCGGTTTTTTTAACTTCCAGGCCATGTGCTCAACAAAACGGGTTTTACCGCACCCTGTCGGCCCTTTGAGCATAATTGGCATGCGTACACTATAGGCGGCTTCATAGTGTCCAACTTCCTTGCCGATCTCATGATAATATGGTTCATCAAAGATCAAGTATTCATTCAGCTGCATAAGTTAACCGTTATTGAAACCGAACAGGCGGCAGTATCGCCGATCGTTAGTATTTGAAAATTTCGAAGCGGGGGAAGCATGGCTGGGATTTTCCAGCTTCCCCCACCTCACTGGAGATCAGCGGTGTGACCCCGTTTTTTCGTTTGGAATGCCTTCCATCGGGCACTCTTCCGTGCCTACGGTGGAGCGGGTGATAGCTTCGACTTCCTTGCGTGTACCTTCCGGATCGGTGACCCATTTTTTGTAGAAATCAAAGGGGCATTCGGCAATGCCGGTGTCACCGTCGCCAGAGTTGATCATTCCGGTGTAACCACGATGCAACAGTTTGAAAAGATGGTTCTGGCTTTGGCCTGTCTTGCGCGCATCCCGGATAAGCGAGGTTGAAAGCTGGGCATACTGGATACCCATTTCTTCTTCGGCGCACGCGCCCAAAGTACGGCCATCAAAGCCGATGATAGCGGAATATCCAAAGTAGGAATATACCCAGTCAAAGCCTGTGGCATTGGCAACGGCAACATAACAATTGTTACACCAGGCCATAGCCTTGGCCATAGTGACCTGTTGTTCCTTGGATGGGTACATGTAGCCCTGGCAGCGAACGATTAGTT
>JAJRTY010000028.1 GCA_024278055.1 Alphaproteobacteria bacterium
TGAACAGGCATTCGTCCGATGACAGCTGATGCTGGCGGACGGCATTTTCGGGCAATTGATCGTAAGGTTGCGGCAGTTGGTATTTCATCGCTGCTATATGATTGAAATCATATGAGTTCGTCAAGGACTGCGATAAATCCTGTTTCACAGAAACACAGGAGATTATTATGCGCAGCATATTAGCCGTAATTTCGGCATTGTTAATTTCAGTATCCGCTGGCTATGCGAGTGATGCGCAAACCGGCCAGACCAATGGTCAAATGAATGGCCAGATGCAAGGCCAGATGCAAGGTATGGGGCAAATGCCACATACGATGATGATGTCCGGTCGCGCACAAATGCCAACAGAACCGGGGCAGGGGGCGTTTGGAACGATTGCCGAGATTGTTGCCATATTGCGTGCTGACGCAAAAACCGATTGGTCCAAGGTCGATATTGGCAGACTTCGAAGACATCTTGTTGATATGAATTTGCTGACCATCGATTCCGATGTGGCGATTTCTGAAAAAGGTGACGAAGTCTTGTTCAATGTTACCGGTTCGGGACGGACTTTGCAGGCAATTCAAACCATGGTTCCGGCCCATTCGATCGAACTTAACAAGTTCCCACAATTCAGCGCCACCGCCGAAAAAACCGACAATGGTGTGGTATTGCGGATATCGGGATTGAAGCCGGAAAAAAAGACTGAGGTTCTGGCTTTGGGGTTCTTTGGCATGATGGTAACCGGTGCTCATCATCAGCAACATCATCTTGCCGTTGCCCGCGGTGGAATGCCAAATCATTAACCCTCAAGTTACATAATTCTGTTCACAGAGGTCGAAACCGGCTAAATTTCGACTTCTTGCGGCAGAAAGTTCTCCGGATAAATTGAACAGTGTGAGATTTCATCTGGTTGAAATCGCTTAGAGCGCATGCCAATAGTGTATATTATTGAGGCAAATGGTGGGTTTTGCGTGCGTATATTATATTCAATTTTTGCGGTGGCTATAGTCTTTGCAGTTTCAAATAGTACGGCGCTGGCACGAGTTTCGGTTAAGGAAACCAACAAGTATTACAAGGTTCGGGGTAAAACTGCGCCCGAGGTATTTAGGCAGATTACCAAGAAAGGCCCCCGTCATCGCGGGCTTGCCCGCGCGGTTGCAACAACTGCCATCAATTTGAAAATGGATGGTGTTAGAATTGGCGTTCGTGGCAACCGTTGTGTTGTCAAATCACTGCGGGTGAAGCTGAGGCTTCAATATAAATATCCAAAATGGAGCAATATCAGACAAGGCTCGAAGCGGGCACGGGCAAACTGGCGCACCTATATGAAACAGGTCATCCGCCATGAACGAACCCATGGGGTTATTGCCAAAAAACTGGCGCGAGACGTTAATCGTTCAATTGCCAGGCTGACCACAAGGAAATCACGAAACTGCACGCGGATGGGACGCCAGATTGAACGCACCTTCAAAAAACTGAACAAAGAACATGACCGGTTGCAAACCGCATTTGACAAAAAAGAACACCGGCAGACATCTTATATTATGAAACTTGCACGGAAATTTGCATTTACCAGATAAGTGGTGTGTCATGCGGCCCTTGAAGATCATCTTTGAGGGCGGTGGTGAAAATCCAAAAAAGCCATCGAAACCACTTGCACTTTCAACATTGTGTCGTTATTTAGAACCCTAGATAAAGGCGCGTTGGGCTAAATTTGGCTTGTCGCGCCTAACTGTCGTGCCCAAACATCTTGAAATTTTACCCGATTCAGGGTATCCGCAGCAAAGAATGTGAGCAATATGGCGAGCAAAATCAATCCATTGACCTTTCTCCAGCAAACGCGGGCGGAAGTGACCAAGGTCGTTTGGCCGAGTCGCAAGGAAACAATGATCACGACCGTGATGGTTTTGGTGATGGTGTTTTTTGCGGCGCTGTTTTTTCTTGCCGTTGATCAGGTTCTCGGGTTTGGTGTCGGGCTTTTGCTCGGATCCGCCAACTAGATCTTCCGGCAGTCAGGTTTCCAGGCAATCAGGTTTCAAACACAGGCAATTTTCCATGACGATGCGCTGGTATATTATTCACGCCTATTCGAATTTTGAGAAAAAGGTGGCTGAGTCCATTGAGGAGCAGGTTCGCCAAAAAGGGCTGGAGCATCTGGTTGAACAGATTCTTGTGCCACTTGAGAAGGTGGTGGAAGTGCGGCGTGGTCGCAAGGTGGATGCCGAACGCAAGTTCTTTCCAGGCTATGTTCTGGCGCGTATGCAGATGACCGATCAGGCCTATCACCTGATCAAAAATACGCCGAAGGTTACCGGTTTTCTGGGGTCAGACAATAAACCGATGCCGATTACCGATAAAGAAGCTGAGCGTATTCTTAATCAGGTTCAGGAGGGTGTTGATCGTCCCAAGCCGTCAATCATGTTCGAGATTGGTGAAAGTGTTCGTGTCTCGGATGGTCCGTTTGCCTCGTTTAATGGCATTGTTGAAGAGGTCGATGAGGAACGGGCCCGCTTGAAGGTTGAGGTTTCTATCTTTGGTCGCGCGACGCCGGTTGATCTTGAATATGGGCAGGTGGAAAAAGTTTAGGGCACGCAGGCAGGTGTTCAGGGGTGAGTGTCCGGGCGTGCTGATTTGGGTGCGTCGATTAAGTTGAGTTTCGCCCGGCAATGTCGGGTGTTTTGCCGGATGGCGCTTTTAGGGGCGGAATTTCGGCACAAATTGTGGGAGGTAGCGGGGCTTTGCCGGTCTGATGCGCCGTACCACAAACTGCATCGTTGATGGTCTGAA
>JAJRTY010000029.1 GCA_024278055.1 Alphaproteobacteria bacterium
ATAAAGCTGCCACCACAATGATACCGGCTTCACAAGACTCCGTTTCAAAACAGACTCCACCCGACCGGTTTGACAGCGATAATCGTCGATTTACAGTTAGGGAATGGTTAACAAAACGCAATCAGCCCGAGTCAAAAGCATCATTACTTCTAAATTTTATGAATCAATTGAATCAGTTAAGCCGGATTAACCTGCTGTTTACCGATCTTAAAACAATTTAACCAATATAAACAAAATGTTAGCCTCATGGATTCTCAACGTGCCATTTGCATCATGGTTGTGCTTTGTTTAAACAAATGAGCAATTACTGCACTGATTTGAAAAACTCTCGCAAACTGAAACCAACTGTTGCGACTTCGGTCGGTAAGGGCGTGCGCAACCCGGCCAGAAGTCTCCGCCCTATCATGTGATCAGAAGGGTTGTTTACTGTATCGATAGCCATCAGTTTTGAGCCCTTGTAATGGAACACGGATATCTTGTCTTCACCATCCTGACGGCAAACAATTCGTTGATCAGAACCTATCGACAGTCCAACGATCTGCAATTTGTCATTACCCTGGTCGGACCAGAACCAGGGCACCTCCTGATAGCGCTGTTGGTTTCCCGTCAGGGTCAAAGCAGCATTACGCGCCTGATCATTGGCGTTTTGAACGGATTCCAGCCGCACGAGATTGCCCGTTTGCCAATGTTCAAAAATGACACAATCACCAATGGCCAGCACATCTTTGTCAGAAGTCTGCATGTGAGCATCAACCACAATTCCATTGTTACAAACCAGCCCTGCTTGCTCGGCAAGTGCACAATTTGCAACAACGCCAATGCCAACAAGCACCAGATCCGAACTGATTTTTTCTCCATCACAATTCACACCGGCAACACGGCCATCGCTGGTTGAAAATGAGGTTATGGACACACCAAATTTGATATCCATACCAGCATTCTGGTGTTTTTGAAGAAAATATTCGGAAATTTCGGGGGACACAGCGCGTCCCAGCAAACGCGCGCCGGCCTCAAACACTGTAACTTTTTTTCCAAGACCGACAAAGGTTGCTGCGGCTTCCAGTCCAATAAAGCCACCGCCAATTACGCTTACTGAATTTGCTTCTGCAAGTTCATCACGCAATAATTCGGCGTCTTCAGCAATCTTCAAATAGTGGATACCACTGGCCTCGGCACCCGGTATCGACAATTTCCTGGCCTTGGTACCGGTCGACAGCACAAGTTTTGTATAATCAATCTTCTGGCCGTCGTTAAGTTCAATTCTGTGTGCCGCACGATCAATATCAGTGACGGTCTTTCCAAGTTTCAAATCAATTTTGTTATCATCGTAAAACGCTTGCGATTTGATGATCTGACGACCAACAGAGGGCGTTTTCAAAAAGGCCTTGGAAAGCGGCGGGCGATGATAGGGCAATCCGTCATCACTGGATACAAGCGTGATTTCTCCCTCATATCCATTCTGGCGAAGCGACATGCACAGCTGAGCGCCGCCGTGTCCTCCGCCAATGATCACACAATGTTCAACCATAGACTGCTTATCTCATTCAATCATGTCAAAAAAATTATCCGCATCATCGCCAGCAACAGCTCTGGCAACAACGCCGGAATTCAGAACCACTGGGCAATTCTATGGCAGCCATCATCAGGATATTATTTGTATCGTCAACCAAGCCATCAACAGAAAAACCACTATGCACCCAACCAGCAGATAACAATTGCGAGCGCACATCAACACCAATCACGGGCTGAAACCCAAGATTATCATTTAAATTGTCGCTTCTTGCGGCAATCCGAAAATACCATTCAGAACACTTGCCCAAATACGGCAAACCTCACTTCAACTGTCGCGCCCGCCAATGACGACGGCACAGGGACACATAGGAATCCTCACCGCCAATCACCACCTGTTCGCCCGCTTCAATAACGTTGCCATCACCATCCATCCGCACCACCATGGTTGCCTTTCGACCACACCAGCAAATGGTACGAATTTCACGAAGATTATCGGCAATCGCCAGAAGTGCCGCACTTCCCGGAAAAAGTTTGCCCTGAAAATCAGTCCGCAATCCGTAACACATGACAGGGACCGACAAATCATCAGCAGCCTGCGCCAATTGCCAGACCTGCGCGTCACTTAAAAACTGCGCCTCGTCGACTAAAACGCAATCAATCTGTGATGTTGCCATGGCATCTTTGATCCGCAGGAAAAGGTCATCACCGGGACTGAACATCTCGGCTGGTTGCTCCAGTCCGATACGTGAAGCAATAACCCCCTGGCCGATCCTGTCATCAACGGCGGAAGTCAGCAGGAGCGTTTTCATACCGCGCTCCTGATAGTTATAAGACGCCTGCAACAGCACGGTTGATTTGCCGGCATTCATTGCCGAATAACTGAAATAGAGTTTCGCCATGGCTCGCAAGGTCGGTTTTGATCAACAGGGATGCTGATTCAGAAGTAACCAAATGACCGGCAATTGAAAATGGCTGAGTAAACTCTCTCCACAGAGAATTTTTCGATCGCGCCCTATCCTTTTGCGGCAACCGCCTCATTATAGGCCTTCAGCATCGCATCATGGTTCTGGCCATATTCCAGCAAGGTCGTCCATGAATAAATGCCACTGTTATGCATATCATCGAACTTGATCTGAATTGCATAATTGCCAACCGGATCAATCGACATTATCTCAACATCTTTCTTGCCGGTGACAAGTTTTTTCTGATCAGCAGTATGTCCCTGCACATCGGCGGATGGCGCTTCAACCCGCAACAATTCGGCCGTCATGTCATAGGTCACATCATCGAAAGTCACTGATAGAGTCCGACGGTCCTTTGACAGCCTTATTTCAGTTGGCGCAGCGGC
>JAJRTY010000030.1 GCA_024278055.1 Alphaproteobacteria bacterium
GCTCCTCCAGGTGCCCCACAGAAAATCTGTCGTTGTGGCTTTTGCAGTTATACGGATAATTTGTCATTGTGGCACCGGACGACCGCACGCAGGCTGCACTCGCCTTGCTCGTTAGTCGTTCGCTTCGCTCGTCCAGGTGCCCCACAGAAAATCTGTCGTTGTGGCTTTTGCAGTTATACGGATAATTTGTCATTGTGGCACCGGACGACCGCAGGGAGGACTAACGAGCAAGGCGAGTGCAGCCTGCGTGGCGCTTGAACGCTACTTGAATGAGCGCTTCTTTACTGTACCACAATCTGGATCAGTTTTTTTCGGCCGGGCTTGATGTTGAACATTTTGGTGTAGGTGTTGTCATTGTAAAGCGCCGTTACTTTATAGCGGCCCGGTGCGATGATTTCGCCTGAGCCGGCGGCAAAGTCGCTGGCAACTTCATTGCCTTCATCATCAAACAACTTCCAGCTGGCACCGGTTAATTCCTCACCGCCTCGCCACTTTTTGAACAGTTTGAACTGAACAATGCCAGCCTTGTGACTTACTTCAACCTCGGTCAGCAGACCGGGTGAAATCGTAACATTGGTTTTTACAACCGCATTAGCGGTGCCAAATTTACTGATGAGTTCGTAGGTTCCCGCCGAGAGCTGATGAATTTCGCTGGGATCATTTGCGGTGGCGATAAGCTGGGGAGAAGAGGTGCTTCCTGTTGGCGGGTTGAGATAAATCCACTGTTGCGAAAGTTTGCCAGCAGGTGGCTCACCGGCAATCAGCAAAGGTTTAACACGGATGCCGCCGGTGTTCAGAATAAAGGTGGCGTCCGTAATCTGGGCGGGCGAAATCGTGATAACTTTGGCGGTGGAGGAAATGCCAAAAACAGCGCGTACAATATACTTCCCCGGCGACAGGGGAAGGGTTGGTTGGGCAACTTCCGACGTTAGGATCTGCGATCTGTTACCATCGGAAGACTTTTTAAAATTGTAAATTTCCCATTTGATGTTGGCCTCCAGTGGCGGAGAACCAGAAGCCAGTTTTGCCACCAGCCCCAGACCCTCAGAGCCTTTTTTTGTATCCTTGGTCATTAACAGGATGTCGGGTTTCATGGGGTTTTCAAGCACAGCACCGGTAATTTCACTGCGATTGGAAGACTCAATTGCAATGTTTTTGCCGGTGCCGATAGTTCTTGTGGTGCGGCTTTCCGGCGGGTTCAGGTTTTCTATCTCGGCATTTTTCCGTGCGCGTTCCTGCATCGCCTCCAGCAGTTTTCTTGTTTCCACATCAGCGTCAGCCCTAACGGCTTCCAGCTTATCTTGTTCCACCGAATTTCGCGATGATGCGGCAACAATATCCGGGATGCCGGTATTTGAAATTTGCGCAACAATATTATCAAATGCCACCCCAAGTTCGGCCCCATTGTCAGCGGTAAAAAACCTGCCGCCGGTATTGCGCGCGATGCAGGACAGGCCGGGAAGATCTTCTTTGGGAACCGAAAATGCGATGACATGTATGGTGAGGAAATTAGCGGTTTCTTCAAGTTTCCTGGCGACAGCACAAGGATTACCCTTACAATTGTCAAGCCCGTCACTCATTAAAATCAGGGTGGTTTTCTTGTTTTTGTAATCGAGCCGGTTGGCACCGGCGCGAAGTGCCAGGGCGATGGGGGTTTTGCCGCGCGGGCGTATGCGTTTGATTGCCCACTTGTAAGAAGCAGTTCTTATGCGACCGACCGGTCTGATATATCTGATATCGCGGCAATTGGAAGACGAGCGGCTGCCGTAGGCCATGATTCCAAGTTTCAATCTGGCTTCATAACGCTGAAGGCCTTGCCTAAAACGTCACGGGTTATGCTGATCAGGGATTGTCCATCAATTTTCCCCCGCATGGAGCGGGAGGCATCGAAAATCAGCATCGCCGCTTCCGATGCCCGCGCTGTGCTTACGGGCAAAACAATAACTTCTGCAACAACAAATGCAGCAAAAACAGCTATCTTAATCGCTGATATCAGGACTGAAAATCTGCAGGTCATATGTTCCACACTCAATAAACTGGTCCAAAAAAATATAGGCAGATTTCGACAGTATTGTGACCGGTTCAAACGGTAATGTGGTGAATATGTCCTGTCATTATTCTCCCGAAATTCGCCGTTGCCACCAACCTCTTTTTGGTTTGGCTGCAGGTTCCGCAGTCGCCTCATCGGGTGTGGCATTTATTGCTTCAGGCTGGCTTGCTGCAGTGGCTTCAACTTTGGGCGTGCCTGAGCTTTCCTCAGAGCCATTGGACTGGGCAGGGTTTTGCTCAGGACCCGAAGATGCTTCAGTACTATCCTCAGCCTTTTTGCTGCGGGTGCGCCGCCTTGGTCGTTTAGGTGCGGGTTTTTCTTCTGTCCCGGTTGCATCAGCCGCTTCTGTTTCAGTATCGGAGGATACGTCAACTTTATCAGATTTCTTCGCCCGGGCAGGTTTTGCCTTGCTGTCTTTAGCGGCAGCGCGGCGCCGGGTGCGTTTGGGCTTTTCCGCAGTTTTGTCTGCTTCAGGTGCAGTTTCTTCAGCCTTTGGCGCAGATTCTTCTGCCGCACTGGACGCCGGAGTTTCGACTGTAACGCCCTCGGCAGGTACTGCAATGTCATTTTCGGCTACAACAGCTTCAGAATTCTCTGTTGCCTGAGCCTCGTTGCTTTCCTGGCGTTCACGACGTTTCCTGCCGCCTCTGCGGCCCCTGCGACGCTTGGGACGCGCCGGTTCACCATCGCCATCCTCTGCGGATGCGGTTGCCGGGTTTTCTGTTCTGGTTGTTTCCGGCTGCTCATCTTCACCGGTATTTGCCTCAGCTGCATTGTCCTGGGAAGCGCCTTCCTGGGCAGCGCCATTACGATCTTTGCGCCCGCGTCTGCGTCTGCGGCGTTTGCGGGGCTGATCTTCTTTTGACGCTTCATCGGCTGTTGCCGCTCCGGCTTGTGCGCTAGCATTTTGAGGGGCCTTGAGAATAGGCCCGCCCGCAGTATGGCGAATGGTGTAATTATCACCCAGAAGTGTTTCGTCAATTTCCAGCAATAGAGAAACAGAGTAGGTGTTTTCAATCGACAGCAGGTTGTCACGCTTTTGATTGAGAATATAAAAAGCCACTTCACTGGTAGTGGCGACAATGAGGTTCTGCTTGTTTCCGCCGAGAATATATTCCTCAATACCGCGCAAAATATGCAAGGCAGCACTTTCAACCGAGCGAACAAATCCCTGGCCCTGGCACAGTGGGCAGGTTTTCGTTGATCCTTCAAGAACGCCTGAGCGCAGACGCTGACGTGACATTTCCAACAGGCCGAAATGGCTGATGCGGCCAATCTGGATTCGGGCGCGGTCACCGCGCAGACATTCTTTGAGTTTTCGTTCCACCGCCCGGTTGTTGCGGTTTTCTTCCATGTCGATAAAATCGATAACCACCAGACCGGCAAGATCACGCAGGCGTAGCTGGCGGGCAACTTCTGCGGCGGCTTCAAGGTTGGTTGACAGAGCGGTGTTTTCAATATTGCGCTCACGTGTAGAGCGCCCCGAGTTAACATCTATCGCCACCAGAGCTTCGGTCTGATTGATTACCAGATAGCCGCCGGATTTCAGGGTAACTTGCGGGTTGAGCATATTATCGAGCTGCTTTTCAACCTGCTGGTTCATGAATAAAGCTTCGGTACCTTTGTACAGCTTGACGTTCTTGGCATGGCTTGGCATCAACATGCGCATGAATTCCTTGGCTTCCTTGTAGCCGGCTTCGCCATCAATGGTGATGCTGTCCACATCCTTGGAATACAAATCACGGATTGAGCGTTTGATCAGACTGCCTTCTTCATAAACCAGATTAGGCGCACTTGATTCAAGCGTAAGATCACGCACATTTTCCCACAGGCGTAACAGGTATTCATAATCACGCTTGATTTCAGCCTTGGTCCGGTTTGCACCAGCTGTGCGAACAATCAGCCCCATGCCCTCGGCAACATCGAGATTGGAGGCTATTTCCTTGAGCCGCTTGCGATCAGATACATTGGTGATTTTGCGCGAGATGCCACCCCCGCGTGCGGTATTGGGCATGAGCACACAATAGCGCCCGGCCAACGACAGATACGTTGTCAGTGCCGCGCCCTTGTTGCCGCGTTCTTCTTTTACAACCTGAATGAGAATGATTTGCCGACGTTTGATAACTTCCTGGATTTTATAGGAGCGCACGCGGCGTTTTTTGCGTACAGGCACTTCTTCCAGCGCATCTTCCGCACCGACCGTATCGACATCATCATCATCTTCATCTTCGCTGTCATCAGCTTCAGCATCATCGCTTTCTTCAAGGTCGTCATCGCTGCTGTCAGCTTCTTTGTCAGATTTTGCGTCGTCATCGTCGGCGTCTTTTTCGTCCAGGTCCACCTCAGCATCATCGCCGGTGTCATCGACGTCAATTTCATCAGTGTCGCCGTTGTCGCCATCATCGGCAATCTGATCAGCGGCTTCCTGCTCAAGCAGGGCCTGCCGGTCAGAAACCGGTATCTGGTAATAATCGGGATGTATTTCGTTGAAGGCCAGAAATCCATGGCGGTTGCCGCCATACTCGACAAAAGCCGCCTGAAGTGACGGCTCCACCCGGGTCACTTTGGCGAGATATATATTTCCTTTTAGCTGTTTTCTGGCAGCGGATTCAAAGTCAAATTCTTCAACACGGTTTCCACGTACCACAACAACCCGGGTTTCCTCGGGATGCGTGGCATCGATAAGCATCTTGTTAGCCATAAATAGGGTTCTCCACGGGCCCTGGCATGTCGAATCTGTTCTGCGGTGTGTTCACTGCGCAGAACAGATATTTTATCGCCAGCGGCGCCGGATGATATAAGGTGAGGTGACACAGAACGCGCACGACTTCGAAAAGCCGGGACAAAGTCCTTATCGGCTTTATTGTGTACTGCAGCCTGGCTGAGCTCTTTAACGGGAGCTTGCAAAAGCCAATCTTTCGAACGCATTCGATACATTAATTTAAACCTTGTCCATTTTTAATTGGACGTATTTGGTTTGCTCACACCGGTAAAGCCTCTGAATTTACGAGGGTGCCGGTAATCTAAAATCCGAATCAGAATATTAAGAATCAACACACTGAATACGGTCAAAAATTGCGTTTATCGCAAGTGCCATCGAAAAAAAACGACAGGCACTAAACAGACGCAAATTCATAAACTGCTCTAATGGCCAGACGACAAAATGATCAAAAAGCACTTGGTCCAGTGCTAAATCAGTGAAAGATGGCGGGCGTTATTGATGCGGTTTTCAAAGCTTCCCATCAAATTTTGGCCCCATTCCAGGCAAGGAAAAACCAAACTCCACTACTGCCTAACCAGAAGAGCTGAATCTCTTAAGATATCCTTTTAGGCAGTGCGCAATTGATTGGCAAGCAAACATTCAATTCTTAAAACGGATTATTTTTACAATCGGTCGAATAATTGCCCCAATTTACGGCAAACTCCTTGCCGAACAGTTTTTTTGATGATCATGTTGACAACATCGAGGGGATTGAATTAACAAGCGATATTGCACCGGATTCGTCTGGAATAATGCGGGAAATCACCATGTATACGTTAGTATCGCAAGCCGATGAAATTACCCTGACAGTCTGGATGCGTTCGTGAAAACAAATTTTATTAACATTAAAAGCTGTTTTGCCAATGTAATTCGGCCCCTGGGTGGCGTGCAATGGTTTGTGGCGATTCTAATTATCGTTTCTGCCTGGGTTTTTGCCCCCCCCAGCGTCCTTGCTAAACTCAAAGAAGATCAAATCGTTCCCGAAGCTTCCAATGCGCGATTGGGCGGCGATAAACAACGCACCCGGTTTGTTGTCGATATTTCAAGTTCAATCGGTTACGCCGTATATGTATTGCCCGACCCCTATCGCGTAATCATAGATCTGCCGGAAGTTAATTTCCAGTTGCCGCCGGGGCAGGGGACGTCCGGGCGCGGACTGGTGACGGGATATCGCTACGGCCTTTTTTCACCCGGTCGCTCCCGTATCGTTATTGACACCAGCGCACCGGTTCTTATTCAGAAATCATTAGTTATTCCCGCCAAAAACAAAAAACCGGCGCGGCTGGTTGTTGACATTGTTAAAACCGACAAAAAAACTTTTTTTAAAAACCGCAAAAGCCAATTACAGACCCAGTCCGGTATGGCAAAATTGGCGAGAATTCCGATCCCTGTTCCAAAACCGCGCGGCACTATCATCCCCGGGTTTAACAAAAAGAGCGATCGGGTTAGCAAAAAGCGTGCAAAAAAAACCATTATCATTGATCCCGGCCATGGCGGTATCGATTCAGGTGCGGTTGATCCGCGCGGCGTGCAGGACAAGAAAATTGTTCTCTCCGTTGCCAGAATTTTAAAGAAAATTCTGATGAAAACCGGCCGTTATCACGTCTTGATGACCCGGGAAGACGATACCTTTATACCGTTGCGCAAACGCGTTGAGTTTGCGCGCAGGAATGATGGGGATTTGTTCATTTCCATTCACGCCGACACCGTCAACCGATCATATGTTCGCGGCACAACTTTATACACATTGTCGGAAAAAGCCTCGGACGCTGAAGCTGCGGCCCTGGCGCGCAAGGAAAATCGTTCTGACATCATAGCCGGCGTAGATCTTGGCCGGGAAAATGATGTGGTAACCGACATTCTTATCGACCTGGTTTTACGGGAAACAAAAAACCATTCGATATTTTTCGCACAAACGGTGGTCAAAGGACTTAAGGGCGTCACCAAAATTAACAAAAAACCGCACCGGTTCGCAGGCTTTGCGGTTCTTAAAGCGCCGGATATCCCCTCTGTATTGATAGAGCTGGGCTTTTTAAGCAATGGCCAGGATGCAAGATTGCTTTCCTCACTGAACTGGCGCCGCAAGATTTCCCGCTCAGTCGCCAAATCAATAGACAAATATTTTAAATCCTAGAGCGTGTGCAAATACGCAGGTAGGGGAAAGTTCATGTACAAATCAGTGGTTAAACTGGTAAGGAAGAGAATGTTTCAAATCACGGCTTCAGTTGGCCCCGGGTTTGCCATATTTATGCGCTAGGCCATAATCAAGTGACCAACACGTTCGCATGGGTTTTGACCCTGAAAGCTCAAAGGTGTAATCCAACACAATGATCCGCTTTTTAAGTTATCTGTTTGGCGCTGGCAGCATAATGTTCCTTATTGGCATGGCCGCTGTCAGTTTGGTCGTCTGGAATGTGGCAAGCGATTTGCCGAATTATGATGCGCTGGCAAAATATGAGCCGCCGGTAATGACGCGAATACACGCAGGCGATGGCCAGTTGTTGGCAGAATACGCTCGCGAACGCAGATTGTATGTGCCCATCAATGCCATTCCTGATCTCATGATCAGAGCCATGCTATCAGCTGAAGACAAGAATTTTTTCGAACACAATGGTATCGATGTCCGGGGCATCATTCGCGCAGTTTTGGTCAATGTGAGAAATGCCAGCAATTCAAAACGTCTGGTTGGTGCCTCAACCATCACTCAGCAGGTGGCCAAAAACTTTCTTCTAAGCAGCGACCGGACAATTGAAAGAAAGCTTAAAGAAGCGCTGTTGGCCCTGCGCATTGAACAGGCCTTTTCCAAGGACCAGATATTGGAGCTCTATCTCAATAAAATCTACCTGGGACTGGGTTCTTACGGTGTTGCTGCAGCCGCGCTGAATTATTTCAGCAAGCCGCTGGATAAATTGTCAATCGCGCAAATGGCCTATCTTGCCGCACTGCCAAAAGCGCCGACCAATTATCATCCTTTCAAGCAAACCAGACGCGCGCTCATTCGTCGCAACTGGGTTATGGATAAGATGGTGGAAAACGGATATATCACCGCTGAACAGGCAAAAGTTGAAAAAACCAAAGATCTTGAGGTCAGTTTGCGCCCCTATGGTGCCCGGCTTTTTGCCGCTGATTCATTTGCCGAAGAAGTGCGCCGCCGCATCATCGCTTTATACGGCGAGAAAAAGCTTTATGAAGGCGGCCTTTCGGTGCGGACAACTCTGAACCCGCAAATGCAGATATGGGCACGCAATGCCCTTGTCGATGGTCTGGTGGCTTATGACCGGCGCAAAGGCTGGCGCGGGCCAATTGCCAATATCCCTTACCAGGGCGATTGGGGCCCCAAAGTCGGTAAAATTAAAGCGCTTGGCGATATCACACCGTGGCGGCTGGCTGTTGTATTGGGCATGTCGAACAAGTTGGTAAAAATTGGCCTGCAACCTCCAAAACTGGAAAACGGTGAATTGTCTCCGGAGCGCATAACGGCTGAAATACCGCTCAAGGAAATGGTGTGGGCGCGAAAAGAGATCCCCAATGACAAAGGCGGCAGCGTGGGCAAAAAGATTAAAAAGGCCAGCGATGTGCTTAAACCGGGTGACGTTGTCTACGTTGCCCCGCTGGAAAAAAGCAAAACCCGGTGGAAACTGATGCAGGTGCCCAAGGTTGACGGCGGTATAGTCGCCCTTGATCCCCATACCGGGCGTATATATGCACTGGTCGGCGGCTTCAGTTACGCCAGCAGCCAGTTTAACCGGGCGGTTCAGGCAGAGCGTCAGCCGGGATCAGCCTTCAAGCCCTTTGTCTATGCCGCAGCACTTGAGCAGGGCTACACGCCCTCCAGTCTGGTAATGGATGCGCCGCTGGCTGTTGACCAGGGAAATTCACTTGGCATCTGGCGGCCCAAAAACTACGGCGGTAAATTCAGCGGACCCTCGACCTTGCGCAACGGTATTGAGCGTTCGCGAAATGTCATGACGGTTCGCCTGGCTCAGGACATAGGAATGGACACGGTTGCTGATTATGCCCGCCGGTTCGGAATTTACAACGACCTGTCTCCCGTGCTTTCCATGTCCCTGGGCGCCGGTGAAACTACGTTACTTAAGATGACAACCGGTTTTGGCATGCTGGTAAATGGCGGTAAAAAAATTACACCTACCTTGATTGACCGGGTTCAGGACAGGTATGGCCGCACCATCTTCCGTCGTGATGATCGCCAGTGCAACCAGTGCGCGGTTGCAAGCTGGCAGGGTCAGGAAGAACCTGTACTCGCCGATAATCGCGAGCAGATAATTGATCCCCATACAGCTTACCAGATAACCTCTATGCTGGAAGGTGTTGTGCAACGCGGAACCGGATCGGCGGTTAAAGCAGTAGGTAAACCACTGGGCGGCAAAACCGGCACCACCAATGAAGAAAAAGACGCATGGTTTGTAGGATTCTCACCGGATTTGGCCGTCGGCGTCTTTATCGGTTTTGATTCACCCAAACCCATGGGACGCGGCGCCACCGGCGGTCAGTTGGCCGCACCGGTATTTCGCGATTTCATGATCAAGGCACTGGCCGGCAAGCCGGGCTCACCTTTCCGTATTCCTGATGGTATCAACCTCATTCCAATTAATGTGGACACCGGTCAAATGGCGGCATTGGGCGAAGAGGGCGTTATACTTGAAGCCTTCAAGCCCGGAACCCAGCCAGGTTTTGACAATGTGATACTTGGCAGCGAAGAATTTGAGGTCGACGAACCACCTTCGGAATACTTTACTTCAGGCACCGGCGGCCTTTATTAGGTTCGCGTGAACATTTTCAATATAATAAGAAACATCGAGGGGCATTTCCATGCGGGCTGAAATTCAAGCAATGATCGACGACATCAAGCAGTCTGTGGAACTGCTGAGGAGGCATCTTTGACTGGGATACAGCTGACCAGCGCCTGGACGAATTAAACGCGCGCGCCGAAGACCCTGATTTCTGGAACGATCCC
This sequence comes from Alphaproteobacteria bacterium, assembly GCA_024278055.1. Taxonomy (GTDB): domain Bacteria; phylum Pseudomonadota; class Alphaproteobacteria; order Rhizobiales; family JAJFHR01; genus JAJFHR01. Next base: position 9,787 of record JAJRTY010000030.1, read on the forward strand.
CAACAGGCGCAAAAAACCATGCGTCACCGTCAGGAACTTGAAAGTGCCATCAAAGCCTGTCGTGAGCTGGAAAATGGTGTTGCCGAAAATATTGAACTGATTGAACTTGGCGAAGCTGAAGGTGATGAGGAGATTGTTACTGAAGCTGAAAACGCCATAAAGAAACTGCACAAGATCGCGGCTGAAAAAGAACTTGAAACTCTGCTCTCTGGCGAAGCCGACAGCAATGATGCTTACGTCGAAATACATGCCGGCGCTGGCGGGACAGAGAGCCAGGACTGGGCCCAGATGCTCATGCGCATGTATATTCGCTGGGCCGAAAGCAAGGGCCACAAGGTCGAAATTATCGGCACAAGTGCCGGCGAGGAAGCGGGCATTAAATCAGCGACAATACTGATTAAGGGCCACAACAGCTATGGCTGGCTGAAAACAGAATCAGGTGTTCATCGCCTTGTGCGCATCTCACCGTTTGATTCAAACGCCCGCCGCCACACATCATTTGCCTCAATCTGGGTATTTCCCGTTATTGATGACACCATTGAAATAGATGTGAGTGAAAGTGACGTGCGTATTGATACCTATCGTGCCAGTGGTGCCGGGGGCCAGCACGTCAACACCACCGACAGTGCCGTGCGCATCACGCATATAAAAACAGGTATCGTGGTGCAATGCCAAAACCAGCGCTCTCAGCACAAAAACCGTGCCACCGCCTGGGAAATGCTCAGATCGCGTCTTTATGAAGCGGAATTAAAACAGCGCGAGGAAGCAGCCCAGGCACAAGAGGATTCGAAATCAGAAATCGGCTGGGGCCATCAGATCAGATCTTACGTCCTGCAGCCGTATCAGCTGGTCAAAGACCTGAGAACAGGTATTGAAAGCACCAACCCCTCAGCCGTCCTCGACGGCGACCTCGACGCCTTCATCGCCGCATCCCTGGCCCAGCGTATAGACGGGGCCGCCACCACAGAAATCGAAGATCTGGAATAGGGTTATCAGCGGCAATTTTGGTGAATTACAGTGACAGTTTACTAAATGTGCTTAATTATCCCTCTCCGTCATCCCCGGATTTGTCCCCGGTATGACAGGGGGATGGATCAAACCTCACCGCCGCCACTGGTATCAGCCCGTGGAGCTTTTGGCGTAAGCTGGCCTTGGTGCAAGGTGGGTGCCGATCACCCGGCGTTTGGTTTTTTGTCTGCCGGGTTTGGATTTGGATTCAGCTTCGGCCTCTTGAGCTTGGGCAAGTTCTTCTTCCAGCGCATCCAACTCATCTTGATGCTCAGCATCTGTAACGGAATCACGACCGCGTAATGCGGCAATTTCAGCGCGTGCCGCTGCCGGTGAAAAAGCACCGACGGTTGAGGTGGCTTTCTTTGCCGCCACATTCCTGCCGCCTGCTTTTTCAGGGGCGTCCACAGTGGGGATGGCCGTAGCAGGGCTGCTATTTGGTTTTTGATCCATCGCTGTTTCTGCCAGCGGCTCTTCACAGCGTGTGCATCGACCATCAAAATCCGCTCCGGTTTCAATCGTCAAAAGTTTATGGAAAATATTGCCGATAACCAGACATCCCGGTGACAGGGTAACCCTGTCGCCGCGAATTTCACCTTTGATGTAACCGCGTACCAGAACTTCCTCAGCGGCTATTTCACCATGGACATTGGCTTCGCCGCCAACCACCACGCTTCGGGCGCGCAAATTGCCATTGATGGCACCTTCAATCTGCACGTCGCCCAGCGAAACAATGTCGCCGGTAAATGTTACATCCGAGCTGATGATTGAGAGTGAGGAACCGCCATCACTTTTGGCTTGAGATTTTGCCGAGGAGAAGGAGGAGGAAGGTGTGTTAGTATCTTTTCTGATAGAAAACATGGTTAAGTAGCCTCAAGGTAATCAAGGGGGGTCAAAAATCGAATCACTGCCCCGTTTCTAATAATGTAGATGAGGAACCGCACCCCTGCTACTTATTACTGCTTTTCCCACAACATCAATCACGGTTAGGGAGCGATAAAAACAACAACGCCGGATTTGCCATAGGGTTTTTATCATTTTGATATCTCTTTATTTTTCCGGCACGGCTGTTTCTGGTTTTCGCGCTGGCTTGGCCGTCCGCAAGCGCTCCAGTTCCTTCAGATAAGCCTTCTGATTTTTGGTTAGCCGACCATTGACCTGGGCCAGAGAACTTTGAAACCGGGCCAGTTGAAGCTCATAATCCGCACGAAGTTTTTCGAGATCGTCCTCATATTTTTTCTTCTGGTCTATCAATAGATCAGCAGTTGAATTTTTGGTTGCCAGGTTGCGATTGAGGTTTTCCCGTAACGTTGTAACCGTGTTGCCCGCCATCAAATAGCTCACTCCGCCGGTTATTCCCAGGATCAGCAATACAATTGCCAGGCTGGCACCAAGCATCAGCTTAAAAGGTTCCAGGGCCATATAATGAATATGACCATCGCTGCGCAGATAGAGTTCCCGCTTTCGAAAAATCTTCAGGAACTTCGCCTGTATTGATGATTTGAGCTGCGACAAAACTGATCTCCTGAAACCGACTCACCAGCCACCCGAAAATGGTTGTTGGTGCAATGGCACAATTTTATGGTTAATAAACCCTTAAGATGGTTAATAAATTCTTAAAGGCGGCAAAAGGCTTCGCCTGCGATAAACTTATCGTGTCTTTCCATTGGATATTTTCATATACCAATTACCTGTACTTTGAGGTTGGTGTTAATTTAGAAAAAATGGTGCGTATTGAAGGAAATCTAAATTCCCTCAATGCCATAGTGCCGCCATTGTTATTCGGCAGGTAGTTAATTGTCAGGGTGCGTCGTTGCGGCAAAATGAAAAAGTGGGTAGAGATAGCTATTTAGTCTGCAGCTTCGTTTAAATATTAAATAATTTGCATACTGATTGAAACAGCGGTGAAAATTTAATACTTGGCAGGTAACTACAATGGAAGACTGTGATATCCGCAGAAAATCCGATTGCCATTAATTGCGGTGAATCTTGAAAAATCGTCCAGTAAAATTATTTCTCAAAACCCTGGCTGCCCTTTTCCTTGTCGTGGCCCTTGTGGTTGGGGCAGGGTATTGGCGCCTGTCGTCCGGTCCGGTCTCACTTTCCGTTCTGGTCGGAACCATCGAAAATATGATCAATGACAATGTCGACGGTCTGACTGTATCTATAAATGATGTGGTTTTAGAAAAAGACAATGACAGCGGCGCCCTGCAATTCCGGTTCATCGACCTTAAGGTTCGCGACCCCGAAGAAAAGCTTGTCGCCCGCACTTCGCGTGCAGCCTTTCGCCTGTCTTTGAGCGACCTTGCCGGTGGAGAGTTATCACTAACTCATCTGGAGCTGCTGGGTCCCAGGATGTTTGTGCATCGTCGATCCGATGGCAGTTTTAGACTTGGCTTCGGCGTTGTCGGGGGAACCGGAAAATCCAAAAATCTGCCCGATAACAACGCAAACCTGACAACAGGTGCCAGCGAAGCTGCGCCATCTGAAGGCACGATCAGTAACGACAGTACCGGTAGCATCGAAAATGCCGAAGATTTAATTGCTTTACTGCAGGCCACTTTATTGTCTGACAACAATAAGGGCCCAACTGCACGGTTGCGCGAAATCAAGGTTATCGGGGCTGAGCTGACGCTTTATGATGAACCCAATGCAACCACCTGGATATCGCCAAATGCAAATGTAACCATGACCCGCGCCAAAGATGGTTTAACTGCTGATGTTGATGCCGAGATTAAAGTCGGCCAGGAAGCTTTCAGTCTGAATGTTCAGGCTGATTACGTAAAATCTACCCAGCGCGTTAAAATTAATGTGTCGGTGGATGATGTGAAACCCGAAACTGTAGCCCGTCATGTTCCGTATCTTGAGATTTTGAAAATCGTTCGGCTGCCGGTGTCCGGTTCAGCCACCGCCGAAATTGCCCTCGACGGTAAAATGCTGAATGCTGAACTGGATATCAATCTGGGGGCAGGAAAACTGGTATTCACTGAAAACCAGGAAGATGACATCGGCGTTAGCACCGGAAATATTGCGTTGCGGTATGATCAGGAAAAAAGGCTTCTGATTATAGAACCCTCAGCGATAGATCTGTCAGGTGGCAAAGCCAGCCTTTCCGGCTATCTCACACCGGAAGGTGACAGCGGCAATCCATTTTCATATTTCGGCTACAATCTGGAACTGGCCAACATAAAAATAGTTGGTAAAAAGACGATTGAGATTGATCGGATCATCGCTGTTGGAACCGCTGATTCAGACAATGCCATCATCAATATGGAAACCACTGAACTGCATGCGGGCGAAGCCCGTATCCGGGTTAGCGGTACAGTCAAAGCCGGGGGCAAGGCACCTGATTTAAAGCTCATCGGGAATATTGAAAACATTGCCACCACCAAATTGCTGGAAATATGGCCGCTGGAAGTCGCCCGTGGTTTGCGCACCTGGATTAATGAAAGCCTTGTGGCATTTGTTCCCAATGGCAATTTTGAAGTTGATATTGATGAAAAGGATTTTGCCAGGCTGATAGATGGCGGCGATGTCCCAACCGGTTTTCTTAATGGCGAATTCGAAGCCAGAGATGCCACGGTTCGTTATTTTGAGGGATTGCCGCCCCTGCGCCAGGCCTACGGTAAGGGCGTTTTGAAAGACGCTGATTTTAATTTCTATGGCCAGGGCGGTGTCGCCACAGTTGCCAGCGGCAAAAAAGTCAAATTGACCCGCGCCCGGTTTTTCACCAACTGGGCCAAGTCCGATCCCGCTATCGGTATCGTTGAAGCCACCGTCAAGGGGCCAGCGTCCGCTGTCATGGAGTTGCTGGATAATGATCCGCTTAATTTTGGTAAAAAAATGGGTATTAACCCGAAAACCATGGGCGGAAATGCGGTTGGTAATTTGAAGTTCACCATGCCGTTACTGGCTGACTTGCCGATAGAAAAAGTTGACATAAAAGCCAAAGCCAGATTGACTGACATAAAAATTCCAAAGGCTTTTGGTGATTACGACGTAACCAGGGGAAATCTTGAACTGGATATTACCATGTTCGGTTTGAAGGGCGCTGGCACGATTGAGTTAAAAGGCACGAAGGCCTCTCTTGTCTGGATTGAAAACTTTGGTGTCCGGGGCAAACGCAGCAGCGAGTTCAGGCTGAAAGCAAAGCTGGATGATGCCGCACGAAAAAGACTGGGCGTGGAGCTTTCAACCTTCATGAGCGGTCCTGCTGACGTTAGCTTTATTCTCAAAGGAAGTGGCACAGATCTCAATCAGGCCCAGGTAGTTGCTGATCTGACAAGGACCACGCTTTTTCGCAAACCCATTGGCTGGATATCACCCGGCGGTGGAAAGGCCTCCGCCAGCCTGAGAATGAAATTCAAAAAAGGTGGTGCGATTGATATTGAAAAACTTGAGGTTATCAGCAAGGCCAGAAAGATTTTTGTAGCCGGAAAACTGAGTATTGATAAGCAAGGAGATGTGTCGAGTTTTAATCTCCCGGATATTCGCCTGGGATCTCTGAATCTATATAGCGCAAACGGCAATCGCAGCCCATCGGGAAGCCTCAATGTTGTGGTCAAGGGGACAAGTTTCGATGCGCGACCAATAATTGAAAATGCCCTCAAACGCGACAAGAAAACTCCGGGTTCAACAAAGAAAAATGATAAAGGTACAGTCAGAATTTCGGCAAGTTTTGATAAGGTTTACGCATTTAACAAGCAGGTGTTCAAAAACTTCACAACCAAGTTTATCAGCGTCGGTGACAGCGTTGTCGAAATCAGGGCAGCGGCAGTGACAGTCGGCCAAAAGTCATTCAGGTTTGATTTTGGTGAAACAGCCGGTTCACCTTACAATCTGATTATCGCCAGCAAGGACGCAGGCGCCACATTAAAAGCCTTTAATCTCTATTCCAAAGTTCAGCAGGGACGCCTGGTTTTACAAGCAAAAATAAGCCCGGCGGGAAGTGACCGGCCCAGCACCGGAAATCTGAAAATCAAACAATTTAATATCGCCAATGATGACCGCCTCAAGGGCCTGACCCAGCTGGTGGTCAATAATGATGAACAAATTGAGGAAATTTTCCGCGATTCTGTGTCTTTTACCAGCTTTAAAATGCCGTTCAGGATCACCAGAGATCAATTGGTGATCGGTGATTCCATTCTCAAAGGCGTGGTGCTGGGAGCAAGCGGGCGCGGAGTAATTGATACCAGAACCAATGGCCTCAATATCGAAGGTACGTTAATTCCCATTTATGCGGTTAACTCGATCGTCGGAAACATCCCCTTATTAGGGACGATCCTGGTGGGTCGCAAGGGGGAGGGTATTTTCGGGGTGACATTTTCCTTGCGCGGCACCACAGCCAAGCCGCGATTCTCAATCAACCCCGCATCCGTGCTGGCCCCGGGTTTCCTGCGGCAGTTTTTTGAAAGGGCAACACCGGTATCGAATGCACAAACGACAAATCAATCAGGTCCGCAATCGCTTCGGCCCAAGCCCAGAAAAAAACGTGCAACAATCGTCGAAGGTGGTGAAAACTAGA
>JAJRTY010000031.1 GCA_024278055.1 Alphaproteobacteria bacterium
CGCTCGTCCGGGGGCCATTACGATAATCTGGCGTTATGGCACCGGGAGCAATACGGAAAATCTGGCATGCAGTCACCGAATGACACACGAAAAACCTGTAATTGTGGCACCCGGAGGAGCGTAGCGAACGACTAGCGAGGAAGCCCGAGCGCAGGCTGCGCGCCGCTTGAGCGCCACTAAAAACTACGCCACTAAAACAAGGAGAAACATATGAATGCATCGAAAAAACATGTGGCTGTTTTGATGGGCGGCTGGTCGCCGGAGCGCCAGGTCAGCCTTGATACTGGCAATTCGTGTGCAAAAGCGCTGGAAGATGCAGGCTACCCGGTTACCAAAGTCGATGTCGATCGCAATATTTCTGATGTCCTGTCAGCATTAAAACCGGATGTCGCTTTTAACGCTCTCCACGGGGTTTGGGGCGAAGATGGCCATGTTCAGGGAATTCTGGAAACTCTGGAAATACCTTATACGCACTCCGGCGTGCTGGCATCCGCCCTTGCCATGGACAAGGAGAAATCAAAAATATTATTCAAAAACAGTAAGATACCTGTTGCTGAAAGCTGTATTGTGTCGCGTTTGGAGGCTGCTGAGGCTCATGTTTTAGAAACTCCCTATGTTATCAAGCCTGTTAACCAGGGCTCAAGTGTTGGGGTATATATTGTACCTAAGGGTGCTAACCGTCCGCCACAGGCCTTAAAGTCAAAAGACTGGGATCTGGGCGAGGAATTAATGGTTGAGCGCTATATCGCAGGGCGTGAGCTGACCTGCGGGGTAATGGGTAATGTTGCGTTGGGTGTGATTGATATTGTGAGCAGGGACGGTCTGGAATTTTACGACTACGAGGCCAAATATTCACTTGGCGGCTCCGAGCATATTCTGCCGGCGCAAATTCCCAATGATATTTACCGCAAGGTTCAGACCTATGCGCTGGAAGCACATAACATATTGGGGTGCCGTGGTGTCTCTCGTGCTGATTTCAGATATGACGATACGCCCAACGGCACCGGGGAGTTGATCCTTTTAGAGGTCAATACCCAACCAGGCATGACCGAAACATCTCTCGTGCCTGAAATGGCCAGACATGCCGGTCATGATTTTAGTGAATTTGTAAGCTGGATGGTGGAAGACGCAACATGCAATCGGTAGCAAGAAAACTGCTTCGTCGCAGTCCCAAGAAAGAAGTCAGCGATCGCGGGTTTTGGCAGAATTGTAAGTATGGCACCGTGGATATGCGCTGGTTTGCTTTTGCCAGTGCGGCTTTTCTGGCGGCCAGTTTTATCTATGGTTCCTATATTGGTGATGGCTTCGAGCAGGTAAAGCGCTCGTTGCGGCTGGGGGCAGCTAATATTTCGGGTGTTGTGGGCCTGACGGTGGAAACGGTGACACTCACCGGGCGTAATCGCGCCAGTGATGCTGAGTTGCTGGCAGCCCTTGATATTCAGCGCGGTGATTCAATGTTGAAATTCAATACCGCAGAGGCCCGCACGCGCCTGGAAAATATCGGCTGGGTCAGTAAGGCCTCGGTGCATCGGTTGTTTCCAAATACGGTTTTGATTGATATCGAAGAGCGCAGCCCGTATGCCATCTGGCAGCGTGGTGGCAGACTGTCGATTATTGATAAAAAAGGCACCACTTTGGGGGCCTTGCGGGTGAAAGACCACGGCTATCTGCCTCTGGTGGTCGGCTATGGTGCTGAAAACAAGGCGCAGGAGATTTATTCCCAGATCGCTGTTTACCCGGGAATCAAGTCCCTGGTGCGCGCGGCTATTCGTGTGGCCGACCGGCGGTGGAATTTACGTCTTCTAAACGGTATTACCGTAAATTTACCCGAAACAGGTGTGCCTGAGGCGCTGGCGCAACTGGCAAAGCTTGATGAAAATAACGGCTTGCTGTCGCGCGATATTGTTCTTGTGGACTTTAGAATTGTAGACAGGGTAACCATACGCCTGAGTGACGAGGCAGCCCAAAGGCGGGCTGCTTCTTATAGTGAAAATGCTGCTAAGTCAAAAAAAGCAGCTAAGCGTAAAACATGAGTGTTGTGTCCATGAATGCACAGGTAAACAAGAACAAAACAACGCAAGGTGGTCGCTCGGTAATTGTCGCTGCTCTGGATATTGGCTCGACAAAAGTCTGCTGCCTTATTGCCCGGATTAACGGTTCTGAACTGGTTGTGGAAACTGGTGGTGTTAATAATGGTCTGAAAATTCTTGGTTTTGGCCATCACCGCTCTGTTGGTTTGCGTGCCGGTGCGGTGGTCGATCTGGATGCGGCTGAAGCTTCGGTGAGAGCTGCGGTTGATCATGCCGAGCGTATGGCGGGAGTTACGATTTCAAGTGTGTTTGTGAGCCTGTCGGCGGGGCGTCCACGTACAGAGCAGCAAACTGTGTTTACGGCAATCGATGGCCATGAGGTCGGCAAACGCCATGTAAATTCTTTGTTGTCAAAAATGCGCGAACTGGGATCTGGATCCGGGCGGACAGTTATTCATAATTTGCCCAGTGGTTTTATTCTTGATGGTGAGCGCGGCGTTGATGAGCCAATCGGCATGTTTGGCAAAAAACTCAGCCTTAATGCTCATGTTGTGAGCGTGGACACCGGACCGTTCAGAAACATCATCTCTCTGGTTGAGCGCTGTCATCTGGGCATTGACGCTGTGGTGGTCTCATCTCTGGCTAGTTCCATGGCCTGTCTGGTGAGCGACGAAAAAGAACTTGGCGTAACCTGTATAGATATGGGCGGGGGGACTACAAGTATCGCGGCATTTGCGCATGGCAGCATGATCTATGCCGATATTATCCCGGTTGGTGGCGCTCATGTGACATCTGACATAGCGCGTGGACTTTCAACACCAAGCAGTTATGCCGAGCGGATTAAAACCCTTTACGGCAGTGCCTTGCCAAGTGTTTCGGACCATCGTGAAATGATCAATGTGCCCTATGTTGGCGAAAAATCTGACGATGTGGTCAATAAAATCCCGCGTTCAATGCTGACCGGGATTATCCAGCCGCGTATTGAGGAAATTCTGGAACTGGTACGGGCTCGCCTCGATCATTCCGGTTTTTCTGAAATGGCCGGCAAAAGGCTGGTCATTACCGGTGGTGCCAGTCAACTGAATGGTGTTCGCGAACTGGCCCAAAGGATTTTGGGCAAGCAGGTGCGGCTGGGGTCGCCGCCTGTACTTGCCGGACTGCCGGATATGGCGCAGTCGGCTCCCTTTTCCACCTGTCCAGGACTGATTTCCTATGCACGTTCGCCCCTTGCTGGCGATCAAAACATTCCCGAATGGGGGCTGGCATCATCAAATGGCGGGTATTTTGTCCGGGTTGGCCAGTGGATTCGCGAGAATTTCTAGGCTTTTTTTGATAAGATACACATGCCAAAGGCATTGGCGTTTGCGTGATTAGCTGTATTTGTCATGTCGGCTTTTGCCAGCAGGACGGGGAGATGGATCGAACCCCACCGCCACAGGCAACAGGCTGAAACGCAGGTTCCTTAACCCCACTGTTTCAAAATAAATCATTTTTTTGAATTCTTGCGATCATTTTCGCCAAGAATTAACGATTTCTTATCAAACAGGTAACTAAAGTTTTAAAATTAGAAAACCAGGGTTAAGGAACTATGAGCATCAATCTGAAAATTCCCAGTGTTACTGAGCTAAATCCGCGTATTACTGTGTTCGGTGTCGGTGGAGCTGGCGGCAATGCCGTTAATAATATGATTTCCTCCAATCTCGAGGGTGTCGAGTTTGTCGTCGCAAATACAGATGCGCAGGCTTTAGCCCAGTCAAAAGCAGAGCGCTGCATCCAGATTGGTGCCGCCCTGACGGAGGGTCTTGGTGCCGGCTCAAAGCCGGAAATCGGTGCAGCCGCAGCTGAAGAAGCCATGGCGGAGATCGAAGATCATCTCAGCGGCGTTCATATGGCCTTTATCACCGGCGGTATGGGCGGTGGAACCGGCACGGGTGCTGCGCCGGTAATTGCGCGTGCTGCGCGCGATATGGGTATTTTGACCGTTGGTGTTGTGACCAAGCCGTTTCAGTTTGAAGGCCAGGGACGCATGGTAACGGCGGAACGCGGTATTGAAGAACTTACCAAGCATGTTGATACGCTCATTGTCATTCCCAATCAGAACCTGTTTCGTGTTGCCAACGAAAAAACCACCTTTGCCGATGCTTTTTCCATGGCTGATGAAGTGCTGCATTCCGGTGTGGCTGGCATTACCGATTTAATGGTCAAGGAAGGCCTTATTAATCTCGACTTTGCTGACGTGCGTTCGGTAATGAATGAAATGGGCAAAGCCATGATGGGCACGGGCCAGGCATCGGGCGAAAAACGTGCGATTGAGGCGGCTTAAGCTGCCATTTCCAATCCGCTGCTTGATGATGTCTCCATGCGCGGCGCACGTGGATTGCTGATCAGTATTACCGGTGGCGATGATTTGACGCTGTATGAGGTCGATGAAGCGGCCACTCGTATTCGTGAGGAAGTTGATCCTGAGGCGAATATTATACTTGGTGCAACATTCGATGGAAGTCTTGATGGATTTATCAGGGTTTCAGTGGTGGCCACAGGAATTGACCGACAGGCATTTGAAGAAATTGGCAATCATACGAAATTTCAAAATGCCATTGTTTCTGAAATCAACTCAAAAGCCCTACCCGTAGGTGTGCCCTCATCACATGCCGAACAGTTTGAGGATGAAGCGGATGGTTCTTTCGAATTGCCGACGGTAAAAGCGTCGGAAGGTCACGCCAATACAACTCCCACGATGACTGCGGGTGCTGAGCCTGCCCCGGCATCGGAAGAAAAACCAACACCGACACCTGAACTTGCGGTGGAAAATGATCAGGCTTCCCAACCTGAAATATCGGTCCTTGCGGCAGCAGTCGCGGAGCAAAAAATGGCAATAACCCAGCCGCGGATGCCCAGTATAGAGGAGTTTCCTCCGCTGGCCGTGAAAGAATACCGGGAAAAAGGAGCTGATGCGTCTTCGCAAGGCGCACCGCAAGTTGGAAAACGCCCATCGCTGTTTGAAAAACTTGTTAATGCCGGTTTGGGCAAAAAAACTCCTGAACCCAGATATCCCAGGGCCAAAAGCGAACCAGCCTTCGTCAGCCCGGCCTCTGCCAGCAATCAATCATTTCAAAAAACTGCCACTCAAAGCCCGCCGCCGAGACAGCCGGGTGTTGCCACCGTGCAACCCGTTTCGGAACATCAAGGCGAGGCCGAATTCGATGCAGACCAGCTTGAAATTCCCGCCTTCCTGAGGCGTCAGGCCAACTAGACCTGATTGCAGTAAAAATGAATAGTGGCCAGTGATGAAATGTCACTGGCCATAGTTGTTTTTATCCGGTAAATGTACGTTTGACCTCGGCCTCTAGTCAATCTAAAGTGTACTTACAAGGGCGAAATTGTAGCCGTATCAAACAGTTGCCGCAGGTGGGCAGAGTGTTTTATGAATATTGCGCCATTGTCGGGCCATGCAACCTTCGCGGATTGTTATATGTGTAGTCAGGTAACGCTTGGTGATTCCATTCGATTGTCGGGTATTGGTGTTCACAATGGTAAGAATGTAAATCTGCATATTGAACCTGCGCCGGCAGGATGTGGAATTGTTTTTTATCGTACCGACATTGAAGATAGTGACACAGTAATTTTAGTCGCCCCTTCTTCTGTCCGTTCCGCTCAATTGTGTACGGTGATCGGCACCAGTGATACAGCCACGGTTTCAACGGTTGAACATTTGCTTGCAGCACTTCGCGGATGTGGTGTTGACAACGCCCGTATTGAAATTAATGGACCGGAAGTTCCAATTCTTGATGGCAGCGCACGGGATTTTGTCGAGGCTATAGAGAAGGTGGGTGTGGTTTCTCTGGAGAGTAAGCGCCGCGTCATTCGCGTTCTCAAACCTGTTGAAATCACCAATGGTCTGGCGCGATGTGGCTTTGTCCCCTATGACGGTTTTAAACTGGATATCGAGATAGAATTTGCCAATGAAATGATCGGCGTACAACAGTTTGATTTTGAGTGGAGTGCTGAGGCTTTTAAACGGGAGCTATCGCCAGCAAGAACGTTCGGCTTTATGGAACATGCGGAAGTTTTGCGTGCCCAGGGTTTCGCACTGGGTGCCTCTCTGGAAAACACCGTGGTTATCAGTGGTAAGGAAATTCTGAACGTTGAGGGTTTGCGCTTTCCTGATGAGTTTGTTCGTCACAAGGCGCTTGATGCCATCGGTGATCTGGCTATTGCCGGGGCGCCGATTTTGGGTATGTATTATTCTTATCGCGGAGGGCATCAAGCCAATTTTACTGCTTTGAGCGCCTTGCTCCAGGATGATTCGGCCTGGGAAACCATAGAAATGTCATAATTCATCGCCTAAATCGGCGTTGATTTCGAATTTGTAATTCTTGGTTTTTATCGGTTCGGTTTTTGTGATACATAAGTGCTTTTTAGTATGAAATCGGGGCTGAGTTGAAAATTACAATGTTATCAATTTCTCTTAAGACGTTGAAAATCAACCTGGTTTTAACCTCATTCCTGATTTTGGGCGCCTGTAGCACTATTTCGGATATCAATCCCTTTGGCGCAGTTGAGCCGGAAGTGAAGGTGAGCGAAGCCTCAGCCGAGAAACTATATGCCCGCGCACTGGCTACTGTTAATGAGGGTTCTGCACAAGAAGCGGCAACCCAGTTTGAGGAAGTTGAGCGGCAATATCCGTATTCAACCTGGGCCAGACGGTCCATGTTAATGTCAGCTTACGCTCACTATGAGCGTAATTCTTTTGATGATGCCATTAACTCGTCAAAACGGTTTTTGGCACTTTATCCCGGTCATGAAGATGCACCTTATGCATATTATCTGATTGCGTTGAGCTATTATGAGCAAATTTCTGATGTAGGACGCGACCAGGCATTGACAAAAAAAGCGTTGGTGGCTCTCGATGAACTGATACGCCGGTATCCCTATAGCGATTATGCCAAGGATGCCGAACAAAAAGCTATTCTTGCCCGCGACCATCTGGCCGGAAAAGAGATGAAAATCGGCCGTTACTACATGGATAAAAAAGCCTACGTGGCGGCAATCAACAGATTCAAGGTGGTTGTAACTGATTATCAACGCACGTCTCATGCGCCTGAAGCTTTGATGCGACTTTCGGAAGCCTATATGGCGTTGGGCGTTACCAGTGAGGCGCAAACAGCCGCTGCCATACTCGGCAACAACTTCCCTGACAGCAAATGGTATGATGATTCCTATGTGTTGTTGAAGTCCGGTGGGTTGGAACCACGGGAAAACAAAGGTTCGTGGTTGAGCCGGGCGTGGAAGTCGATTACGTTCTGATGCGTAATGCTGAGCGCAATTTCCATACGAGATATCGTTTTAATCGACAGGCTTGACCTCGCGATTGAGCCTGGATTGACGGCTCTTACGGGGGAGACGGGTGCCGGTAAATCCATCGTGCTTGATGCGCTGGGGCTGGCACTTGGCGCGCGCGGTGACGGATCGCTGGTGCGTGAAGGGGCCGGGCAGGGAAGTGTGGCTGCAAGTTTTGAGCTTGAACCTGGCCATCCCATATTCACCATCCTTGATGAAAACGGGCTTGAGATCGAGACAACCCTGATTGTACGCCGGATTCAATCAAAGGACGGTCGGACACGCGCCTTCATTAATGACCAGCCGGTCAGTGCGGCTTTGTTGCGCAAGGTGACTGCGGCCATTGTGGAAATTCACGGACAGCATGATGATCGCGCCCTGATTGAGCCGGCCACACATCTCAGGTTGCTTGATGCATTTTGCGGCAATAGGCAGCTTGCGGCAGAGGTGGTCCGGCGCTGGAACAAGTGGGTTGGTTTAAAATCTGAACTGGCGGAGTTCGAAGCCGAGATTGCCCGGGCCAGACAGGATGAAGAATATCTCCGGCACTGCCTTGATGAGCTGAATATCCTTGCCCCGGAAACCGGCGAGGAAGACAGGCTTCATGGTGAGCGTCAGTTGATGATGCATGCGGAAAAATATGCCAGTGAAATTCAGGAGGCTGCGGCCTCACTGGAGGCCAATGGCTCACAGCGTGCGCGCATCAGTGCAGCCTTGCGCAAGCTCGAACGGGCAGGGAGTGAGGTTCAGCCCCTTATGACCCCTGTTGTTGAGGCATTGGACAAAGTGCTTGTGGCTCTTGATGAGGCGCAAGGCGTGGTGGCGGCCAGTCAAAGGGAATTTGAATTTGACCCTCAGGTGCTCAGTGATACTGAAGAACGCCTGTTTGCGCTGCGCGGGTGCGCGCGAAAGCACAACGTACAGGTCGATAACCTGCCGGCGCTCATGGCACGGTTTGACGCCCAGCTGAACGATGTTGTCAGCGGGCAGGAGCGCTTGTCCGAACTCTCCCGGCAATGTGATGAAGCTGGCGATGCTTATTTTTCCTGCGCGCGAGAAATTTCCAGCTCACGTCAAACAGGTGCGATAATGCTGGGTAAGAAAATTGAAGCGGAGTTACCCCCGCTTAAGCTGGAAAAAGCCTCTTTCCTTGTGGCGGTAGATACCCTGCCAGATGACAGGGCGGGGCCCAATGGTCTCGACAGGGTGGAATTCATGATTTCCACCAACCCCGGTTCATCGCCGGGGCCTCTGGCCAAAATTGCTTCAGGTGGTGAGCTTTCCCGGTTCATTCTGGCGCTCAAAGTTGTTCTGGCCGGTATAGAAGGCGCTCCAACGCTGATTTTTGACGAGATTGATGCAGCGGTTGGCGGGGCGACAGCGGATGCAATCGGCGTCAGGCTCGATCATTTGTCGAAAAAGATGCAGGTTATCACTATAACCCATTCCCCTCAGGTCGCCGCTCGGGCAGGTGCCCACCTCAAAATATTCAAATCTGTAGAATTGACCGACCAGGGCGAAAGGGCTGTTACCAGAATTGATACACTGGAGCAAAACGAACGGTTGGAAGAAGTGGCTCGCATGTTGTCTGGCGCGACAGTGACGGAAGAAGCACGAGCGGCAGCCAGGCAATTGATTAACGGCGGCTCGGCGCAATGACAGACAGGCCGGATTTTTCCCATATAAGCCCCGCAGAACTGACGTCCGGGCAGGCGAGTGTGGAGCTTGTTCGTCTGGCTGATGAACTGGCCCGGCATGACGGCTACTATTACGCCGATGATGCGCCCGTTATTTCCGATAGTGAATATGACGCTTTGCGCCAACGCAACAACGAGATTGAAAGGCTGTTTCCTGAACTTGTTCTGGACGACAGCCCGAGCAAGCGGGTTGGTGCAGCACCGCAGGAAAAGTTTGAAAAAGTTACCCATAGTGTGCCGATGTTGTCATTGTCCAACGCCTTTAACGATGAGGATGTGCAGGATTTTTGCGATCGTATAAGACGTTTTCTGGGTTTGGATGAGAGCCAGGAGCTGGCGATGACGGCCGAACCTAAAATTGACGGCCTGTCGGCAAGCCTGCGGTATGAGCACGGTGAACTGGTGGTTGGGGCAACGCGTGGCGATGGACAGGTGGGAGAGGATGTGACGGTGAATTTGCGTACCGTCAAAGATATTCCGCATCAATTGTACGGTGAATTTCCTGAAGTGGTTGAGGTGCGTGGCGAAATTTATATGAGCCATGTGGATTTTGCTCAACTTAACCAGCGTCAGGAGGAGGCGGGAAAACCGCCCTTTGCCAATCCGCGCAATGCCGCTGCGGGCTCGTTACGCCAGCTCGATTCAACCATAACGGCGTCGCGACCCTTAAAGTTTTTTGCTTATGCCTGGGGTGAATTACCGGTGCAGTCATGGGACACGCAAATGCAGGTGATTGACCAGTTTTCCCGGTGGGGTTTTGAGGTTAACCCATTGATGAAGCGTTGTGTTGATGTTGAAGAAATGATCCGCGTTTACAGGATAATAGAACAACAACGTTCCTCTCTGGGTTATGATATTGATGGTGTGGTCTATAAAGTTGACCGGCTCGACTGGCAGCAGCGACTGGGCTTTGTCTCGCGTTCTCCGCGCTGGGCCATCGCGCATAAATTTCCCGCGGAAAAAGCCACGACAGTTCTGCGCGACATTGAAATTCAGGTGGGCCGCACCGGGCAATTGACACCAGTGGCCAAGCTTGATCCGGTCACCGTCGGTGGTGTGGTGGTCTCTAACGCCACCTTGCACAATGCTGATGAAATTGTTCGCAAGGACGTGCGTATCGGCGATACGGTCATTGTTCAGCGTGCCGGTGATGTAATTCCCCAGATAGTTGAGGTGGTGGAAAGCAAACGCCCTAAAGATAGTGAGCCGTTTGAATTTCCGAATGTTTGTCCCGCATGCGGCAGCAAAGCGGTGCGGGAAATCAATCCTGCTACGGGTCGCGAAGATGTGGCCATGCGCTGCACTGGCGGGTTGATTTGTCCCGCCCAGGCGGTGGAAAGACTGAAACACTTTGTTTCGCGTAATGCTTTTGACATTGAAGGTCTGGGGGCAAAACAGATTGAAGCCTTCTACCATGAGGGCCGGGTGACCAGACCGGCTGATATATTCACCATTAAAGAACGCGACAGCGGCAGCCTGAAGAAACTTAAGGATCGTGAAGGCTGGGGTGATTTATCTGCCAAAAACCTGTTCGAAGCTATTGATGACAAGAGAAATATAGGTCTCGATCGTTTCATTTTTGCACTTGGTATTCGCCATATTGGCGAAACCACTGCCCGTCTGCTGGCGCGCACCTACGGCACTATTGATGCTGTGATGAAGGCGATGGATGAAGCTGCGGATGAAGAAAGTGCTGCTTATCTTGAGCTGGTGGCGATTGACGGTATCGGCGTTATTGCGGCAAACGCTCTGGTTCAGTTTTTTGCCGAGCCGCATAATCGCGAGGCGGTTGAAGCACTGCTGAAACAGGTCAGCCCGCAGCCCGTGGAAGCGGTTGCAAAGGACACACCGGTTGCCGGTAAAACTGTGGTGTTTACCGGGGCACTGGAGAAAATGACACGCAGTGAAGCCAAGGCCCGGGCAGAAAGCCTGGGTGCCAAGGTGGCGGGCTCGGTGTCGGCTAAAACCGACCTGCTGGTGGCTGGTCCCGGTGCCGGATCAAAGCTAAAAAAGGCCCAAAGTCTGGGGGTGGAGACTATCTCCGAAGATGACTGGTTCGATCTGATAGAAGGGGTCTGATCTTATCTTGCGGCAGGTTGTTGAAACAGCAGCGGGCGCTCAATCAGGTGTTGGCGAACTTCGGTTATAAATTTTTCGGCAAGTTCGCTGTGTGGCTTTGCTTCTGAAAATGCGATGACGAAAGGATAGGACATTCGTGGTTTGAATGGCTTGATAACAACACCCAGGGATTGCCAGTGGCGGGCGGAAAAGGGTGCGAGAATACCAATGCCAGCGCCTTCGAGCACGAGTCCATAAGCGGTCAGGGAGCGCTGGGTGGAAAGAGTGGTTTTGTAGGTAATCCCGCTTTGCTTCAACATTTCAAGGTGAGGCAGCCAGGTCAGACCGCCTTCCGATTCGAGCATAATCAGGTTTTCACCATCGAGCATCTGCACATCAATCTCAGGTTTATCTGCAAGCCTGTGTCCCGGTGGCAAGGCGCAGATGAAGGTGGCTTCTATCAGCGGCTCCTGGACCAGACCGGGCATATCCACCATTTTGTTGAGGAAGCCGATATCGGTTTCATGATTCTGCAATTCATCAAGGATGGTAATCGGCGAACAGATGTTCAAGGTAATATGAACGTCCGGCCATTGCTTTTGAAATCGCATGACGATTTTTGGGAGCAGGGAAACTGACAAGGCCGATGAAAAGGCTATACGCAGATGACCCGATCTTTCCGTGCGGATGGTGTGGGCGAAACTGTGTAACTTCTCAATACCGCTGTAGACAGTGTTGAGTTGCTTGAAAAAATCGTACCCGTCCTGATTGGGCTGAATGCGACCCTTCTTTCGCTGAAACAGTGAAAACCCCAAACCGGTTTCGAGGTCGGTTATTAATCTGCTGACAGAAGGCTGTGATATGCCGAGCTTTCGCGCCGCTTTAGTGACAGTGCCGGTGACGACGATGGCATGAAAAGCCTCAAGCTGGCGCATTTGCATGATGAAACCTCGAAAACTGATGTTTAGAGCTTATAGTATTTTAGCATAAGGTTTTCAATAATTGGTATTTTTACTATTTCTTTTCCTGTGATACATTTTTAATGAATTTGTCGATAATACAGCGCGTTGGGAGTAGCTGAACCGGTTTTAAATTCAGGAACGCAATTAGGTGTGGGTTTGATTGACGAACCGTCGAATTGAGATATACAATGCAACACGAATAAACAGGGAGTAACATCGTGAAAACACTATCAAAACTACTAACCGGAGTGGCAATTGCCGTGGCTATGGCCACTGTGCCCGTAACTGCCAAGCCTTTTAAATGGGCGTTTCAGGGAGATGCGCAGGGTCTTGACCCACATGGGTTGAATGAAACATTTTCCCTTGGATTTCTGGGAAATGTCTATGAAGGTATGACGGCTTATGACGGCAATCTTCAATTGGTTCCTGCTCTTGCCACGTCATGGAAAACCATCAGCCCAACGGTATGGCTGGTTAAATTGCGTGAAGGTGTGAAGTTTCACAATGGCAATGATTTTAATGCTGATGATGTGATTTTTTCCTGGAAAAGAACCCAGACTGAAGGTTCCGACCAGAAAACCCGCGGCAGTTTGATTTCTGATATCAAAAAGATTGACGACTTTACCATTGAATTGCACACAGCCGCACCATTGCCGGTTTTGATGCAGGAGATGACTTTCATTTATATAATGGACAAGGAATGGTCGGAAGCCAACAATGCTACCAAGGCGGCCAATGTCAAAAATGTCAATGAAGTGGGCTATGCCAACCAGAATGCCAATGGTACCGGTCCTTTCATGGTTGTCGAGCGCCAGCCTGGCGTTAAAACCACCTTCAAGCGTTTTGACGGTTATTGGAACAAGAACATAAAAACCAATGTCACAAGTGTCGAGTTTACACCGATCAAGGAAGCCGCAACACGAGTGGCTGCTCTGATTTCAAGGCAGATTGACATGGTTTATCCTGTTCCGGTTCAAGACTGGAAGCGGCTTGAAGATGCCTCTGGAGTTCGGGCTCTTACCGGACCTGAGGCCCGTACCATATTCCTGGGAATGGATCAGTTCCGCGACGAGCTTTTATATTCGTCCGTCAAGGGTAAGAACCCCTTTAAGGATATTCGTGTGCGCAAGGCATTTGCAGCGGCAATCAATCTTGATGCCATCAAGCAGAAAATCATGCGCGGGGCGGCAACGCCTTCCGGCCTGATGGTCGCACCTCAGATCAATGGTTTTAATGCCAAGATCAATACTCCTTATAAGTATGATCCGGCAATGTCGAAAAAGCTGTTGGCCGAAGCCGGTTATCCCGATGGCTTTACCGTAACCATGGACTGCCCCAACAATCGTTATGTAAATGACGAAAAAATCTGTCAGGCAGTTGCCTCAATGCTGGCAAAAGTAGGGGTCAAAATTGACCTTCTGGCTCAACCTAAAGCGAAGTATTTCGCCAAGGTTTTAGCCCAGAACAATTATGACACCAGCTTTTACCTCTTGGGTTGGACACCGGGTTCAATTGACAGTTACAATGTTTTCCAGAACCTGCTTTCCTGCCAGAACGCCGAAAAGAAAATGGGTGCTTTCAATCTGGGCAATTACTGTAACAAACGCGTGGACGAAATTGGTGCCAAGGTGGCGTCTGAAACGGACAAGGCCAAACGTCAGGCTCTGATCGATGAAGGCTTTAAAATCGTTCAGGATGAAGTCGGCTATATTCCTCTGCATCAACAACCTCTTTCTTGGGGTGCTGGCGATAATATCGAGTTGACCCAGCGTGCGGATAATGTGTTTGATTTACGCAATGTCGTCGTAAAATAAACAACTATTGAGAACGAGCCCTGTTTTACAACCTCATCATGAGAGGAATAGACGGGGCTCGTTTTTTAAATACACTGATGCGTGTCGGGTTATTCGGGCACGCCCTGTCGTCATCCCCGGGGCCGCTTTTTAAAAAATGATAAGTTTTATCGTCAAACGGTTGTTGCAAAGCGCGCTGGTTATGCTGAGCGTTGCCTTTATTGCATTTGCGTTATTTCGCTTTGTTGGCGATCCGGTTGCCAATATGGTCGGTCAGGATACGTCTACCGAGGAGCGCATTCAGATACGCAAAGCGCTGGGGTTGGATGACCCGGTCTATATTCAGTTTCTCAATTTTACCAAAAATGCTGTTCAGGGCGAGTTTGGCAACAGCTTTACTTTAAGGGTGCCGGTTTCCGGCTTGATGGCGCAGCGATTTCCTGCGACCCTTGAGCTTTCCCTGATTTCGGCAATTCTGGCACTGGCTTTAGGCGTGCCGATGGGGGTTTACACCGCCATTCATCGAAAAACCCTGCTTTCCAAGGCGTTCATGACCATATCTTTAATGGGCGTTTCCTTGCCAACATTTTTGATCGGCATTTTACTTATATTGATTTTCGGGGTGATTTTGCGCTGGCTGCCGACATTTGGGCGAGGCGAGGTGGTTGATCTGGGTTGGTGGACAACCGGACTGCTTACAGCCTCGGGTCTTAAAGCTATCATCCTGCCGGCAATTACTCTTGGAATTTTCCAGATGACGCTGATCATGCGCCTTGTACGCGCTGAAATGATGGAGGTGTTGCGCACGGACTTTATTAAATTCGGTCGCGCCCGCGGCTTGAGTGACCGTTCATTGCAGTTTCGTCATGCCTTGAAAAACACCCTGATACCGGTGATTACCATCACCGGGCTTCAGGTCGGCTCAATCATAGCTTTTGCCATCATTACCGAAAGTGTGTTCCAGTGGCCGGGCATGGGTCTGTTGTTTATTCAGGCCATCGGCAATGCCGATATTCCGATCATGGCAGCTTACCTGGTGTTGATTGCCTTCATTTTTGTATTGATTAATCTTGTGGTTGATATTCTGTATTTTGTAGTTGATCCGCGATTGCGGTCTTCGTCTGAGAGCGGCCATGAGTAAGCTGGATCACCCCCCTGTTGGAGCCACCCCGGATCAGGAGATCGAGCGTGGTGTCATAGCCGACTTCTTTTTCCGCATTAGTGACAGTGACCTGTGGTATTCGTTCTGGCAT
Source organism: Alphaproteobacteria bacterium (assembly GCA_024278055.1). GTDB lineage: Bacteria > Pseudomonadota > Alphaproteobacteria > Rhizobiales > JAJFHR01 > JAJFHR01. The sequence continues at coordinate 15,134 of JAJRTY010000031.1, forward strand.
ACACCTATCGCTGTCTGCTCCGCCGTTTTGTCTTTGATTCTCATCATCGGGGCCGGTTTTGCCCCTTTCATTGCACCGTATAACCCGTTTGATCTCGCCAGTCTTGATCTGCTTGATTCAAACCTGCCGCCTACATGGCAGGAAGGTGGCGATCCGCGTTACTGGTTAGGTACCGATGATCAGGGCCGCGATATTCTGTCGGCGGTGCTTTACGGCTCGAGAATTTCGCTGCTGGTGGGCTTTGCCTCCGTTGCTCTGTCGCTGGTGGTGGGTGTTGGCCTCGGTCTGGTTTCCGGTTATCTAGGCGGGCGCGTTGATGCAATTATTATGCGTATCGCTGACGTTCAGCTTTCTTTTCCAGCCATCCTGATAGCGCTGCTGGTGGATGGTGTGGTGCGCAATATCATGCCCAAAGAAGTGCATGAGGAGCTTGCACTTTATGTGATTATATTTGCTATCGCCATATCGGGCTGGGTGCAATATGCGCGCACCGTGCGTTCTTCGGTGATGGCTGAGAAGGTCAAGGAATATGTTCAGGCCGGACAGGTTATTGGTCTGGGGGCGTGGGCAATAATGTGGCGGCATATTCTGCCCAATATTCTGGGGCCGGTTTTTGTGATTGCAACGTTGCATCTGGCGCTGGCCATTATCACCGAGGCAACGTTAAGTTTTCTCGGTGTCGGCTTGCCGCCAACCACACCGTCTTTGGGCACGCTTATCCGTATCGGCAATGAATATCTGTTTTCCGGTGAATGGTGGATCACCATTTTCCCCGGTGCAGCTCTCGTTCTTATCGCACTTTCCGTCAATCTGTTCGGTGACTGGCTGCGTGATGCCATCAACCCCAAACTGCTTTAGGCCTGCCGATGTCACAATTATTGATTGATAACATCACCGTTGAATTTCCCGGCCGCAAGGGAGATTTCATTGCGGTTGAAAATGTGACGCTTGATTTGCAGGCGGGTGAAATTCTTGGAGTGGTGGGCGAATCCGGTGCTGGTAAATCAACCGTCGGCAATGCTGTCATCGGGTTGCTGCAAAAGCCGGGGCGGATGATACAGGGGCAGATACTGCTTGATGATGAGCGTATAGACGACCTTGATGAAAATCTGATGCGCGCTTTGCGGGGCAAGCGCATCGGTATGATTTTTCAGGATCCGCTAACCTCGCTGAACCCGCTGGAAACGGTGGCCGAACAATTAATTGAAACCATTGATCTGCATCTAAAGGTGGGCGTGGAAGCTGCGCGCCAGCGGGCGATTGATCTGTTGGGTCAGGTTGGTATCGACAATGCGGCAGTGCGTTGTGATCAATATCCGCACCAGTTTTCTGGTGGTATGCGTCAGCGCGTCGTCATTGCACTGGCTTTGTGTGCGGAGCCTGACGTTATTATTGCTGACGAGCCGACAACAGCGCTGGATGTATCTGTTCAGGCGCAAATTCTCGATTTGATGCGCGGCATTTGCCGCGATCGTAATGTGGGGATGATCCTGATTACCCATGATATGGGGGTGATCGCCGAGGTTACTGACCGTGTGGCGGTGATGTATCGCGGCAGACTGGTTGAACTGGGAAAAACCGCGCAGGTTTTAGGCCAGCCCAAACATGATTACACCAAATCGCTGATTTCGGCGGTGCCGCGCTCTGATCGCCGCATCGACCGTTTTCCGCTGGTTACCTACATTGAAGATGTGGGTGATATGCCCGATATTGACCTCGATGATCACTGGCTTGGTCAAGCGAAGTCTTATGAAAAAAATGATGGTCCGTTGCTGAAGCTGACAGATTTGTCGATGCGGTTCATAACGCGCCATTCGATCTTTCCCTCCAAGCGGCAATTCCTTACCGCAGTTGACAAAGTGTCGTTTGATATCGAGCATGGCGAGGTGTTTGGTATTGTCGGTGAAAGTGGTTCAGGCAAATCCACTATTGCACGTATGATTACCGGTATTTATAAGCCAACCGGCGGTAGAATTGAATTTGCCGGGCAGGATTTGACCGCCATGAAAACGGCGCAGGAAATCAATCCGTGGCGGCGTCAGATGCAGATGGTATTTCAGGACCCGTTTTCCTCACTCAATGCCCGCATGCGTGTGGCCGATATTGTGGCTGAACCAATTATTTTTCACAAACAAGCCGCATCAAAAGAAGAATGCCGGGAAATTGTCAATGACCTGCTCGACATTGTCGGACTTGGTAAAATTGCCGCGCGTAAATTCCCGCATGAATTTTCCGGTGGCCAGCGCCAGCGCATTTCAATTGCCCGGGCTTTGGCGACGCGACCGCGGTTTTTGGTGTGCGATGAACCAACGTCCGCTCTTGATGTGTCCATTCAGGCCAAGGTGCTTAATTTATTAAAAGACCTGCAGGAAGAACTCGGATTGACCATGATGTTCATTTCCCATGACCTGCCCGTTATCCGGCAGATGTGCGATCGGGTTATGGTGATGAAAGACGGCAAGCTGTGTGAAATTGCGGCGACCGAAGATTTGTTCAAAAATCCCCAACATGACTATTCACGTCACCTGCTCGACCTGATACCAAAATTTGGCGCCAGCTGAAAATTTAAACTCAAGATGAAAAAATTGCGATGGCCTGTTCGTGCAGGCGCTTGTCGCCACAGGCGACAAACCTGTCACCGGAGGATTTGGTCAATCTGTCACCGCGCCAGTCGGTGACGATACCACCGGCCCCTTCAATGACGGGGATTAACGGCAGATAATCGTGAATGTCGAAGGCGACATCAAAGCCGATGTCAATGCGCCCGGTTGCTATTTGTGCATACGCCATGCAACTGCCACCATAGACATTGAGCTTGGTTGCCGCTTTTATGCGCTCCAGGTAGGGGCGATCCTCTACGCTATAAAAATCCGGGTTGCTGGTCGACATCATGGCTTGAGAAAGCTCAGCACAGGCCCTGGTGCTTACCTGAGTACCATTACGAGTGGTAGGGGCATTGTGCCAACCAATCCAGCGCTCCCGCGTCATCGGAATGTCAATAACACCCAGAACGGGAACGCCGTTATGCAGCAAGCCAAGTAAGGTACCAAACACCGGAAAACCGGCGAGGAAAGGCAGGGTGCCGTCAATCGGGTCGATGGTCCAGGCGAGTTCGGCATCAACGTTGGTGTCGTCGCGTTCCTCGCCCAGAATGCCGTGATCGGGATGGGCATTGAGGATGATCTCGCGAATGCAATCTTCCACCGCCTCATCAACCGTGGTCACCGGGCTGCCATCGCCTTTGATTTCTGTATCAAAAGGTTTGGTGCCAATTTCGCGGATAAGGCTGCCGCTGGCATCCAGCATACGTTCGGCGCTGTCAGCAAGAAAACGGAAATCCTGAGCATTCATTTTTTCTTCCTTACTACGTTATTTTCCGGCTGTGCGGAAAAGATGTGGACGGCATCTCGCAACATTGAAGCTGCTGTCGGTATGGGTTCACGCTCCCAAAGTTTGTAATAGTGGATGCCGAATATATCCGTGTGCATTTCAACAGCCATTTCCCAGCCCTGGCATTGGGCGAGAAAATCTGTTGATGGTAAAACCACCGGAGATACGGAGTATTGATCATTTTCGGCGCGGGCAATCAGTTTTATCGAATTTCCCTTTTGCTTTTCGCTGAGCAGGAAATCGGGTGTGATATTGCTAATTCCGGTAACTGTAATATCGTCAAGTGAGATGTTGGCCTGCATGATTGAATTGACAATAATCAATAATTTATTGGCGCTGTCCCATCCCTCTACATCCAGGGAGGGATCAGCCTCAGCTATGCCGCGTCTTTGCGCTTCAGCCAGGGCATCATCATAAGAGGCCGCTTCAGTCATTTGATCGAGTACAAAGTTGCTGGTTGCGTTAAAAACACCACGAAGTTTGAGGATGTCACCGGCGATAAAGTCGCGTTGCCCGATATTGAGGACCGGCAGACCGCCGCAGACTGTGGCACTATATTTCAGGCCGGCATGATTTTCGTTGGCCAGTTTGTGCAATTCATTATAGGCAACGACAATGGGTCCCTTGTTGGCCAGAACAACGGAAATTCCCTGCCTCAGTGCTTGACGAGTAACAACAAGACCGGGACCTCCGGTTTTCAAGTTAACCGGAGAAGCTTCGAAAACAAGCTCACAAGCACAAGCGCACAAGGCATCTGATGCAGTCTGCCCGGGTAAAGCGCCGTCAAAATCTATTGCACGTCTGCCGGATGCTTTTGCCGATACGATAGCCGATGGATCAAAACCTTCAGTGTTAGAGGCAACGCCACTGCTGTCGGCAATCAGGACAATCTTAAATTCAACACCATAGTCACGCGCCAGCCGTTCGCGCTTTTGAGCAAGGATGTTCAGTAAACGGCGATTAACACTGCCCAGCCCGACTATGGCGGTTTTTATCTCCACGTTCTTTTACCTAGTGGGTTAGTATCTGGCTCAAAAACAATCGGGTGCGCTCGCTTTTGGGGTTTTCAAAAAACTCAATCGGCGGGTTCATTTCGACAATTTCGCCTTCGTCCATGAACACCACTTTATCAGCAACCGAGCGGGTAAATCCCATTTCATGGGTGACCACAATCATGGTCATACCTTCTTCTGCCAGATCGGTCATAACGTCAAGAACCTCCGAAATCATCTCCGGGTCAAGCGCTGATGTGGGTTCGTCAAACAACATGATTTCCGGATTCATGCACAAGGCGCGGGCGATAGCTACGCGCTGCTGTTGGCCGCCGGAAAGCTGGGCCGGATATTTGTCGGCCTGATCAGCAATGCGCACACGGGTTAAGAATTTCATGGCAATTTCGTGAGCTTCGGGCTTGGGCGTGTTGCGCACCAGGCGCGGGGCGAGCATCAGATTATCGACAATCTTCAAGTGAGGAAAAAGATTGAAACTTTGAAAAACCATACCGACTTCGCGCCGCACCGCATCGATATCTTTTTCGGATTCGGTCAGTTCGTTGCCGTTGACGATGATGCGGCCGCTGTTGTGTTCTTCGAGGCGGTTTATGCAGCGGATCATGGTCGATTTACCCGAGCCCGATGGGCCACACACCACGACCTTTTCGCCTTTGACAACGGTCAGGTTGATATCTTTCAGGGCTTGAAATTTGCCAAAAAACTTGGCGACATTTTCAAGAATGATTATCGGTTGGCCTTCATCTGCTGTCATGTCAGGCTTCTTTCCTCAAATACCGGCTCATATATCTCTCAAACCGGCCAAAACTCTTTTGAATAATCAGTGTCAAGACCATGTAAATCACTGCCAGTGAGATAAAGACCTCATAAGGTGCAAATGTGTCTGCAACAATTGTGCGGGCGATCCCCATCATGTCCAGCAAAGTAATGGTGCTGGCCAGGGCAGTTGCCTTCATCAGGGAGACGATATCATTGCTGTAGGCGGGTATTGCCAGGCGTACGGCGATGGGGGTGGTAACATAGATAAACCTTTGGCGCACCGATAATCCCAAAGCCGAACCCGCTTCATGTAATCCGCGTGGAACACCGAGGAGGCCGCCGCGCAGGATTTCGGAAACATAGGCTCCGGTATTGAGCGACAGGGCAAGGATGGCACAGCCATAAGGTTCGCGTAAAACCGGCCAGAAAACACTTTCGCGGATGAATTCAAATTGCGGCAGCCCGTGGTAGATGATGAATATCTGAACCAGAATGGGCGTGCCGCGAAAGATGTAGATATAGACGATTGCCGGCCACTGTAGATACCATCTGCCACTGATGCGCATAAGCAGAAGGAGGATCGCCAGTATGGTTCCCAGAAATGCGGAAATAAACAGCAGTTCCAGTGTCAGGCGGAGGCCGAGCAGCATTTTCGGGATGCTGTCAATGATCAGTGGAAAATCAACAATCATCGCCCTTGCTCCAGATGCCTGTTGGCGTATTTTTCAAGCCCCATGACGCTTAAGGTAATGATGGATGAAAACGACAGGTAGATGAGGCCCACCATAATGTACATGGTGAAGGGTTTGCCGGTGGTGGCCATCGCCTGTTCGGCGACAAACAGGGTTTCATTAAGGCCAATGATGGAAATAAGGGCTGTGTCCTTGATCAGCGATAACATGTGATTGCCAAAAGGGGGCAGGGCAATACGCCACATTTCGGGGATTTGAATATAGACAAATGTTTGGAAACTGGAGATACCAAGGGCTCGGGCGGCCTCGATCTGACCTGGATCAACACCGAGAAAAGCACCGCGAAATGTTTCGGTGGCATAAGCGCCGACAACGAGAGCTATGGCTAAAGAGCCAATCCAGAACGGCGGAATGTCGAGAAATTTAACGCTCGGGTCGAAAAACTGGGCAATATTGGTGAGGGCGATTGCGGCGCCATAATACATCAATAACAACACCAGAATTTCCGGGACACCTCGAAAAATCACGGTATATGCGGCAGCAATTTTATTGGCGATACGGTTCCTGGAAAGTTTGGCGCCGGCACCTATGAGGCCGAACAGGACCATGAGAAACAGGGAGACAATGAAAACCTGGGCAACGACAACCGAGCCCCAGAAAAAATCATCGCCCCACCCCGAAAGCGCTTCCACAAAGTTGTCCTCTGTTGCCCGACTTCGTCACGATTTTCTGAAATTCGGTACCAGCGGCGAGGCAGGTTGGCCTCACCGCTAATATAGTTGGATGAGTAAGGTACCATTGTTTGATTATGGATCGCAAACGGGAAGTATTTCAGTGCGTATTTCTCAAGGGATCCGTCAGTTGACAGTTGAACCACCGCTGCGTTCAATCGCTTGAGAAGATCTGGATTACCTTTTCGCAGGCCGATGCCAACACCAATGCCGAAGAACTCCTGCTCGTCAATTTGCGGGCTGACAAATTCAAAGCCGGCACCATCTTCCTTGCTGAGGAATTTGAGGAAGGCTTTCATCGGATTAGTCATGATCATGTCGGTACGGCCATTGACGAGATCGATGTACATGGCGTCGGATGAATCGTAAAATACCACATTGGCTTTGGGCAGTTTTGCTTCAAACCAGCTGGCATAGGTGGTTGCACGTCCAAGCCCTACCTTGAGGCCGGCAAAATTTGCGGCAATGGGTTTTCCGGCATCGTCAAACAGTTTCATATTGGCTTTTTTCTTGCCCACCAGGCGGCCAACCGAGATGCGGTAAGGTTTTGAAAAGTCCATTTTCTTCAGGCGTTTTTCGGTAATCGACATGGAAGCAATAACCAGATCGAACTTGTTGGCCAGAAGGGCCGGGATCATGCCGTCCCATTTTTGGCAGACAAATTTCAGATCAGCGCCGATAATCTTGGCAACGCCTTTGGCAACATCGACATCATACCCATCGAGTTCACCGGATGCGGTTTTAAAATTGAACGGCGCATAGGTACATTCCATTCCGACACGCAGGGTTTCAGCGCTGGCAGTCTGGAACACTCCGCCAAGTGCAAAAGCCATTGTGGCCAGGGTTAGTAAAGCTGCTTTTTTCATGGGTCTCCCTTTCCCGTTGGTTGTGATCATTGGTTCTGATCATCGAAATAATACCGAAGTTTCCTATTTATTCCGGCCTCTGGTAAATCCCCCCCGAGGAGGACAGGTGTCGAGCTTCACTTCAAGACTGAAGAATCCTGTCTATCGCCGCCAGGGTCCGGTCGATTTCCTCCGCCGTATTGTAATGGGCAAGCCCGATGCGGACGACGCCGCCAGTTTCCATTAATCCCAGATAATTTACCGGTTCAACGGCATAATTGTGGCCATCCCACACCTGTATGCCGTTGTCACCAAGAGTGGTGGCAAGGTCTCGAGGATTGTGGCCGGCGGCGGTAAAAGAGATGGTGGGAACGCGTTTTTCCATGGCGTTCGGGTTGGTGATACCGTGAATTTTCACCCCTTTGATTGACCTGAGCCCGTCGATGAGCTGACGGGTCAGGGGAATTTCATAGTCTGTCAGACATTCCATGGCAGCACAAATCTGCTGGCGGCGGTGGCTGCCGTTTGTATGGCGTTGAAAGTGATGAGGCTCGGCAGACGTCCGTCCCAGCCAGGCGAAATAATCAATCGTCGCCGTGATTCCGGCCATGGCCTCGTGGTTGAGGGTTCCGGTTTCGAAACAATCGGGCAGGGTGTTGGCAGCCGGGCGCACCTTGTAAGGATCAAGTTGCAATAATATATCTTCGCGTCCCCACAATACGCCCATGTGGGGGCCAAAAAACTTGTAGGGAGAACAGACCAGAAAATCACAGCCGAGGTCCTGCACGTCAATGATACCATGGGGGGCAAATTGCACCGAATCGACAAAAACCAGGGCGCCGACAGATTTAGCCAGGGCCACGGCGGCACGCACATCATTGATAGTGCCGGTAAGGTTGCTGGCATGGCCGAAGCACACCAGTTTGGTGCGTTCTGACAAAAGATCGTCGAGGGCGGCCATGTCAAATTCGTAAGTTTCCCTGTCAAAGGCTAGAAACTTCACCGTAAGGCCATAATCCCGCGCCATCAGCAGCCAGGGGGATACATTGGCATCATGGTCCATTCTGGTGACGATGACTTCATCGCCGGGAGAAAACAGGCGGCCAATGGAGCGCGAGATATGAAACGTCAGGGTGGTCATATTCTGACCAATGATAATCTCGCGTGAGGAGCCGGCGTTAACAAAATCGACCATGGCGTGATGGGCGTCATCAAACACTTTGGCGGCCTCTTGAGAGGTGCGAAAAGGCCCGCCCAGATTGGCATTTTTGTTAATTAAACAATCGGTAATAGCGTCGATAACCATTTGGGGCACCTGGGTGCCGCCGGGGTTGTCGAGAAAAACGGGAGATGTTTTTCCATTGGCTTGTGAGATTGCCGGGAACTGTGATCGAATGAGATCAATATCAAATGCAGACATTTTAGGTCATATTTCCTGAAAACAGATGTTTTTTCAATTAAGCTAGTATATTGACCAAACAGCCTGAGGGTATATCCTCCCTGAGGGTGACAAGGGAGTACCGGAAATATGGCGACAGTGCCATTGAAATTGCCACTTGATCAAGGTTCTGCCATCGAGCCGGATGCGTTTTTCTGGCATGAGGAAATTGGCCGGATCATAGACAGTGTTGATGGCGATAATTTCCTTTCCCAGCTGGTTGACAGTCTGTCGCGGCTTGTACCTTTTTCCATGGCGGTGGTTTTCGCTTACAGCGGACGCGCGCGACCTTTATGCCTGTTTGACAGTTTTCCCGATGCAGCGGCGCGCAAGGGCATCGAGAATTATGTCAGGGGAACCTACGTTCTCAACCCGTTTTATCTGGCCCATCTGCGCGGCATTGATACCGGTGTTTATCGCATTACTTAACTCGCCCCTGACGCCTATTTTGAAGATAAGGAATTGCGCATTGACAAAATCACCACGGCCAAGCGTGAGGAGCTTGGGTATATTACGGAAGGCTGGCCGCGCGGACAGGAAGAACTGATCATCGCTGTGAATGCCGAGGGGGCGACAACGATTGAAATCAATCTGTTCCAGCTAAAAGTTTCCGGTGGCTTTTCAGATGATGAACTCAAATTGCTGAGTGATCAATTGCCGGTAATCAGTGCTGCCTTGCGTAAATACTGGTCACTACAAAGACAATCCAGTGATGAGCGTCCCGTAGACACGCGCATTGACGAGCTGTTTGACGATTTTGGCAAACCCCAGCTCACTGACAGAGAGCGCGAGGTCATTCAATATGTTCTGCGTGGCCATTCATCAGAATCGATCTCGCTGCACCTGGAAATTTCCATCACCACAGTCAAAACCCACCGCAAGCGCGCATACGCTAAACTCGGTATTTGTTCGCAATCGGAACTACTATCCGAGTTTTTGAAATTTATCGCAGCGTGAAAAGACGCAGACTATCAGGCAACCTTGATTTGATCGACGAAGCTATCGACGCTCATTTTCAGGATTTCCGAATTTTTGGATAATTGTTCTGCCGCTGTAGAAACCTGGTCTGATGCAGTGGCTGCTTCCTGCGAAGCTTCGGTTACACCGGCTATGTTTGAAGAAACAAGGTCGGTTCCTGACGCCGTCTCCTCAATGCTGCGGGCGATCTCCTGAGTGGCAACGCCCTGTTCATTCATGGCAGAGGCAATTTCGCTGGAGAATGAATCTATCTGCTGGATAATCTTGCCTATACCGGCGATTGAGACAACCGCTGATTCCGTTTTTGACTGAACTTCCTGAATGAGTTTGGAGATCCCCTCGGTGGCCTTGGCAGTTTCGCTTGCCAGTGACTTGACCTCGCTGGCAACAACGGCAAAGCCCTTGCCGGCGTCTCCTGCGCGCGCTGATTCAATGGTGGCATTGAGAGCAAGCAGGTTGGTCTGTTCAGCAATATCGGAAATCAGGGAAACAACGTCGCCAATATTGTGTGCGGTCTGAGACAGGGAATTCATCAGCTCATTGGTGTCAGCCACATCCACAACCGCCTGTTTGGCGATTTCGGAAGCACTGTTAACCTGGACATTGATGTTGCTGATGGAGGCAGTCATTTCCTGTGTCGCTGCTGCCACGGTCTGGACGTTGCTGGACGCCTGGTTGGCAGCGGTCGAGACTGTAGCGGATTTGGTTGTGGTTTCTTCCGCTATTTGCGTCATGGTTTGTGCCGTCGTGCTCAGTTCAGTTGAAGCGGATGAAACCGTGGCCACAATTTCCCCTATATCGGAGACAAAGCTGGCGGTCGCCTCGGCCATCGCGGCTTGTCTGTCGGCATCAAGTTTTTCCCTGGCCTGGTTTTCTTCCTCAAGCTGTACGGTACGGATCATATTGGCGCGGAATGTTACATAGGCTTTGGCAACATTGCCAATTTCGTCATTGTTGTAAATTTTAACGTCAACCGACATGTCGTTTCTGTTGAGGGCATCGAGACCGGCGACTATTTCGTTGAGCGGGCGGGTGATCGACTTTGTAACCAGCAAATACGCGACCGCTATTCCGGCAATCAAGGAAATTATGGAGAGAATTGTCATTAGCTGAATGGCGAATTTCTCATCCTTTTCGGCCGTCAATGCAGCTTCTGAGGTGAAATTTTCCACCTCTGTCAAAAGTTTTACCAGTTGACGATCAAGGTTATCTTCTATGGCTTCGATTTTAGGCAAAGCAAGAAGGGCCTGATCAAGGCGACCTTCAGCAATCAATTTGAAGGAATTTGTAGCCAGACGACTAAATTCGCTGTGCTCTTTATCCAGATTTTTGAGTAAGGTATCGATTTTCTGAAATTTTTCGCGTTCAATTTCTGTTGAGGCTACGGTAGCGGCATTTTTTGCCAGAGCCTCAGTTAGTTTGAATTCCTTTTCAACGGATTTGTCGAGCCGGTTAAACTTGCCTACAGACTTCTCAAATTCAGTACCGGCTCCCTCATGCTTTCCCAACATCTGAGCATTTCGGAACGATCGTTCTAAATATATGGCCTGCTCGAGCTGTTGAACAGTGATCTTCATCAGGCCCTCTGTCAACGGCAGATCACGCTCCGCAATACTCTCGATTTCCAAACCAATCTTGTGCATCTGGAAAATGCTGATGCCACTTGTTATGCCAAGCATTAGCAGAAGAAAACCAACCAGGCCGAAAACCTTGGTGCCGATTTTCATTGAGCCACTGAAGGGCGAAGAAAAAACCTGCGTGAACCTACTTAACATTCCTTGATCTCCAGTGTGTGCATCACAATCAAATACAGAGTTACGATTTGATCTTCCAGGCACGTGTTAAATTCATTGCGACAAGACTGCGCACTAACGCGCCCTGTTATGGATAGTTTCCTAAATCATCTAGGTTAACAAATTGTACAGAAACAGGATTTTTGGATTAAAATGGGATGTTATTACTATGTTTCTTGCCCATATATAAACATACAAGACATCGACACGTGTACATGATATGGACTTGTTTCAGTTGGATTTTCGCTATCGTTTTTAAAGTGAGTGGCCTATGACGGTTGTCCAAAAGAATGAACTCCTGTGCCTTGATGTGGTTGGTGTGAATGATGAAACGCCGATGATCCGCAGCTTTGAACTGGCGGCACCGGGGGGGGATGAATTACCGTCTTTTACAGCTGGTGCGCATGTTATCGTTCATCTGCCTGGCGGATATGAACGGCAGTATTCATTGAGCGGTGATCCGGCGGACGCAACGCGCTATCGTCTGGGCGTCTTGAAGCTGGAAAATGGCCGTGGCGGCTCGGCCGCCTTTCACCGGGAGATAAAGCCGGGTGACAGCTTAAATGTATCCGTGCCGCGCAACCACTTTGGTCTTGATGAAACAGCCGGACATTTTCGTTTTATTGCCGGCGGCATCGGGCTTACACCCTTTATGTCGATGGTGCCGGTTCTGAAACGCGAGGCCCGCGCGTTTCATCTTGATATCTGTACGCGCGCGCGCGAGGATACGCCGTTTCTCGATGAGCTTGACAGGTTGGTGGAACTGGGCGTTGCCACGTTTCACCATGATGGCGGTAATCCGGAAAACGGTTTGCAGGTTGAAGAAGCCCTGCGCGAGGTTGATCTGAGCTGTCATGTCTATTGCTGTGGCCCGATGGGCCTGATGAAGGCTGTGCGAAAAACCAGCCGTCATTGGCCGCGTGACAATATTCATTTCGAATTGTTTGGCTCAACTCAACCCGCAGCAAAGACCGGAACATGATGGCTGAAGACAATACCACACAACGCCTTGATGCGCTTGAAGCAATCGTTGCCGAACAGCAGCAGATAATTGATGAGTTAAGCGAAATGGTGACCAGGCAATGGGATTTTATTGAACAGCAAAAGCACAAGCTAGCTGAAATGACCGACCACCTGCATGACCTCGAGGAGGCTCGGTCCGGGCCAGCCGATCAGAAGGCACCGCACTATTAGTCGGCGGATATTCGGGTTCTGGATCGATTGATTTCATTCGCTGTTTGTCTTGGTAAATTTGATCTGAAACAATTCGGGTTGTCTCTTTTTCTGATTCAATATCCCCTGCGTGCGATTGCTGATAAAGCCGCGCTTAATCGGCTGTTTTGATAAGGAGAGACCATATGTTTAAAACCATCCTTGTTGCGACCGACGGGTCTGATCATGCCAAACGTGCTGTCGGGTTGGCCGCTGATCTTGCAAAAAAATACCAGGCAAAACTGGTTGCACTTCATGTCATGGGAAATGATCCGTTGCCGGATGAAGACCGGCATCTGGTGGAAGTAGAATTTGCCGATGAGATCAAAAAATTCCCCGCCGCTGTTGCAGATAATCAAGCTCATAGTATTGGGGTGCCGACCCTTGTTGGACAACATCGTGCAAAAGATGAAATATTGCGTCAGCTCATCGGTAAACACCTGCTCCAGTTGGCAGAAAAAGAAATTCGCGAAAGTGGTGCAAGTGATGTTGTAACCGTGCTTGAAAAAGGTGACCCCGCTGCCAACATTGTTAAAGTTGCGGCTGAGAACAATGCGGATTTGATTGTGCTGGGTAGCCGCGGTCTGGGCAATCTGGGTGAGCTGTTTTTAGGCGGGGTTTCCAATAAGGTAAGCCACGGCACTGATATAAATGTTCTGATAGTGAAATAACAGGCCTTATCCCCGGTGCAGGAATCTGTCAATCAGCGGGCAGGGGCTTGTTGGGTTGATAATGAAGTCTGCAAACTGTTCGGCGATTGCCGGTGCGCGTAAATACCCGGCTCCGGCGTGGCTGAGGGAATAATAGAGGCCGGGCAGGGTTTTGCTCACGCCTAGTCTTAAGGTGCCATCGCCGATGAGGGCACGGATACCTGATGTTGCTTCTGTAATTGTCAGATTGGCGGCATCGGGAAGTAAGTCGATTGCGGATTGCTTCAGGTGCATTTGGGTCTCTGCTGAGACAGTGGTTGAAGTTTCATCATCTTCATGAGTGGAGCCTACCAGCAGGCGGCCATCGCCGCGCGGGGTCGCGACGTGGCCGTTGGGGTGGCGCAGGAGATGAGGGGTGAGGGGGTGTTGGCTATCCATCTCCAGACTTATGATAGAACCTTTCACCGGGCGGCATTTTGGTATTTCCAGCGGCAGATTCAAAATTTCGTTGGTGCCCATGGCCGAGCTGAGCACAATGCGCTTGGCGTTGAACTGACCATGTCTGGTTTCAATGCCGGTGGCCTGCCCGGCCTGATCCATGATGCTTATTATTTTTTCACCTTCGATTATTGTGCCGCCAGCGTTGGTAATGGCGGTGGCCAGCGCCTGACACAACAAGCGGCCATCGAGCCAGTGAATGTCAGGCAGATAAGCTGCGGCGATGATATGTGGCGACAGATGCGGTGCAAGTTTACGTAATTTTTCACCTTCCAGCCATTGAAGGTTCCAGCCTTGCGCCCGTCTTGTCTCGGCGTCATTTCTTACCATGTCAAGACTATCGGCAAAGGCCGGGCGCAGTTGGCCATTGCTGCGGTAATCAATTTTTTTACCGGACGCCTGTTCAATCTCTGCCACAAATTCCGGCCAGACTTTTATCGCCGCCCACTCAAGGTTGCGCATGGCGCCGCTGCCAAGGCGGGGTTCAAGATAGGCGGATGCGGCCCCGCTGGCACCGCTGCCAACGTGGTGCTGTTCGATCACGGTGATTTTTTGGCCTTTTTTTATCAGATGCCAGCCCAGTGACAATCCGGCAATGCCGCCACCTACGATTATTATCAAATCACTTTGTCCTCTTGCGCCATCAAATCAATTGAAAACACCATAGCCGACGTAATAGGATATCGCCATGGATCGATTTTATGCTGAACTGGCACCGTTTGACAGATTTACAGACTTTGCCGATGTCAGTGCATATGACCCCGTTCCCGATGACTGGCTTGTTCTGTGTGCCGATGTGCGTGGCTCGACGCGCGCTATCGAAGAAGGGCGCTACAAGGATGTAAACCTGATCGGTGCTGCATGTATCACCGCTGTTTTGAATGTTTCCGGTGATGTTGAGGTGCCTTTTGTCTTTGGCGGCGATGGTGCGGTGATTGTTGTGCCACCTGTATTGCGGGCGGCAGCGCAAGTCGAGCTGGTGGCTTTGCAGGAAATGGCACGCACAAAATTTGATCTGGATTTGCGTGTGGGCGTTGTTCCGGTTGATGACCTGCGCCAGCGCAAAATGGATGTGGCGGTGCGCAAATACCAGTTGAGTGAAGGTAATTTTCTCGCCATGTTTTCCGGTGGTGGTATTGAGCTGGCGGAAAAGTTGCTGAAATCCGAAGATGCGGACAATCCTTATGTTCTCAAGCCTGATGCAGGCGCCGGGCCGCCAAGTCTCAATGGCCTGTCGTGTCGCTGGGAGCCATTAAAGCCTCAGGGCGGTGTCATGTTGACGATGATGGTCAAGGCCAAAAGCAGCAGTGCTGCGCAGGAAAAACAAACCATGGGTGCCGTGCTTGAAGCGCTTTCGGAAATTCTCGGCACCGGAACCAGACAGGCCAGCCCGGCCCGGCCAAATACCATGAAATTCAGATGGCCACCGCGCAATGCCTGGAAGGAAGCACTGGTTACTTCCGGCAGTCGCTTTCCCGTTGGTGCTTATCTGGGGGTTTTGCTGACTTCGCTGGTGCAGGTGTGGTGTCATGTCCTGGGCAAAAAAGTCGCGAATTATGACGGCGCAACCTATGTTGATGAATTGCGCGCCAATACGGATTATCGAAAATACGATGATATGTTACGCATGGTGCTTGATGTTACGGAGGCCCAGGCGGATGAAATTGATGCCTATTTGCAGCAGAGGTTTGAGGCTGGTGAGGTGGTTTATGGCATCCATCGTGCCAAAAGCGCCTTGATGACCTGTGTCGTGTTCAGCCTGCAACAAGGCGAACATGTGCATTTTGTTGATGGTGCGGAAGGTGGGTTTGCCATGGCTGCGGTTGACTTGAAGCGCCGACTGGCACAGGGAAATTGAGAGTTTGATTATAAGTTGGCTCAGGCAGTGGTTGGTTTGTTAACCGCTGCCTGAGCCATTTTGTTTTATCCCGGTGGATTAAGGGTGATCAGAATTTGATTCTCATACCTGTGAAGATAGCGAAAATGTCATCTGCACCACCATCAATCTCATGATTTCTGACGCTCACGTAAACCGATGCACCAATTGGATCGAGGTTTTGAACCGCCGCGACGCCGTATGATGTTGAAGTGCCTGATGTGGCAGAGGCAATGTCTTCACCTTCATAGTAATCGATCGAGAAGGATGTCTTGCCGTACATTGAGACACTATTGGTGCGGAAGCCGACTTTACCGTAGAGGAAGGTACGGTCGTTGCCCACTTTGCGATTTTCATCGGCAGCAGCGAATGTCAGGTTGAAGCCGTTGTCGAGAAGGACAGAGACCGAACCACTGAGACGCTCACTGGTAGCACCGACAGCGCTCGCATTCTGGAAACCAATTGACGCTGCAAGTTTTGCACCGGCAAACTGGTTAGCATAACGCAGAGCAACATCATTACGTCCGCCTTGTGAAGCAGAAGCAGAAAGTCTGAAGCCGGCGAAAGTTGGTGTGTCGTAACGAATACGATCACGACGTGAGCCGCCATCAAGGTTGGTGAATGCACTGCCAACCAGAACGCCTGTCAATACGCCGCCATTCTGGAAGCCAAGGCCTTCATTGCCGCCGCCGCCAATAGAATATTGAGCAATACCGGTGCCGGAAAGGTCGGTTTCAGCTGTGCCGTTGGTTGCCGTATTGCCCTGGCCTAAGGAAAGTTTACCCATGGAAGCAGAGTTCAACCAGACTTCGCCGATACGTTCGCCAACAGGGGTTGCACCGGAAGCCGTACCACCAGTACCGCCATTTGCGCCGAAGCGAATGTCGGTTGAGGAGTTTGATTCGAACTGCAGCTCAATCGTAGCACCTGCAGTTACATCATTGTTGAGACGACCTTTGGCAACAAAACGGAAGCGTGTACCGGTGTTGTCATTGTCGGTGTAGAAAACTTCATCCACATCACCATTGTCGCCCCAAAGAACGGCACGGTTAACCTGACCTGAAATTTTCAGTTCGATTGTGTTGGCGTTAGGTGCCGGAGCCGGTGGCACCAGCGGATCTGCTGCGTTAGCTGTTCCAAGACCGAAGATGGTCAAGAGGGAAGCTACCCCTGCTATTTTTATCTTAGAATGCATTTAGTTGCCTTTCTTTCAATTGATCAATTGATTTTTAAAGTTCCCCCGGGGGAGTGTATTCGCAATTTACGGCCACCAATTTCTCCCCATAAACACCTGAAGAAAATAGCCCTGCATCGCCCCTTCATAGTGACCATGATTCAGCCGGTATTGTAAGGTGTATCACAGGCATTTGAATGATGGTTCAAAATCCGTGAATCTTCGTGAATTTCCGTGAGATTTCGTGAACTCGCGTGATAGGTCTTGTGATAATTAACGTGAACGAACATTCAAAAAACGTTGTAAAATTATTATTTACCAAATACTTATGAGGATTGTGACTAAAGTCACTATTCCTCGTGGTTCTGTCGTGTTTTCATTTTGAAAAATCTGTTGCTGAGGGGCGGTGAGACCGGATTATCTGCAGATGCGACGCCGGTGATCGATGATGAAACTGTGAAGATAAACTGTTGGATTCTACAGTTAAATTAATGCATATTTTTTGCCGGGATGTTTGACGATGCCGCATAGACCGCTCGTTTCCTCTGGCTAAACGGTTTCTTCCAAAGGCTCAAAAACAGGCAAGCGGCACGTTATCAGTTTGTGAGGTTTTTGAGAGATAAATTGAATGTAAGATCACACACATAAGGCCTCGCCTCTATCCATCCTGTGATAAAAATCACACGGTGGCGTTTATCCTCAATTCTTTCAGATATTCTTCAACCCTATCTGAATATGAGAGAGGATTCAGAGAGCTTCGGTCGGTGTTGCCAGCGGCTTTTTTAGAGCAAACCTTTAATTGCGTGCGAAAGCGTGGTTTTCGGGCGGAGTATGGACAATATAAACCGGGCCTGATTGCTGAGGCCCTGGCGCAGAAAAGCGGCGGCCATCGCAAATTCGAGGAGGTCGCGCTGGGCACGACTGCCACCGATGCGGGCATGGTCTGACATTGCAGCCGCAAAATGTGAAACCGCCTGGTCCCAGTCTTGCCGGGCTATTGCGCCGAAGGCCTGAGCAAATTCACCAACCAGGTCGGCTGCAGGCCCTTTGGCTTCACGGATTATTTTTGCCAGTGCTTCAGTATTTCCAGCAAGGGCATGGGCCAGCGCTGCATGTGTGTCAACAAAAGAGATACCGGGCATGGGGAAACATTTGAGCGCATAATCACTGACGTCGCGCCATCGTTGTGAGGGAACATCGATGCCTGCCAGCTCTGCCCGATATAATATGGCAGCCAAATCAGTCAGAACATTTATCGGTGGCCCCAGTGCGCCACCGGGGGCAATGTCGGCATCTATCATATCCCACATTTTCTCAACATCACCTCTGGCCATGGCCCAAAGAGCAACATGCCAGGAAATGTGGCAGTGGAGCAGGCCGCGTTTATCATAAGTGCGCCGCCACTTTTCAAGATAATCGGCCCCGGCTTCAGTTTCGCCGTTTTCATAATAAAGATGTGAGCGCACATGTGCGCTGTTGGCGCTGCGCGGGTTAGCTGACAGTGAACGTTCTATCGTGTGCTCTGCCGGTCCGGTCTGGCCGGTCTCAAGTTGTGCAAAGGCATGCTGGCTCAAAAACCACCAGTCATCGCCGTAGTGCGGGGCCAGCCATGTTGTGAAGGCAAGCTGCTCTGATTCGCGCCCCGGTTGTCCGCTAAATCCGATGAGACCAAACACTCCCATGCAGGATTGAGCAACCATAACATCGCGAGGGTAGTGATTCAGGTGTGAACGAATAGCCTTATAAGCTTCAGGCCCCTTGCCCTCCAGTAACAATCCAATTGCCGCGACCTGGCCGGTTTCATGCGGGGTCAGATGTTCGGCTTGCGCACGGGCTTTTGCAAGAGGTTCTGCGACCAGTGAGGTTTTTGCCAGCATTTGTCGAATTCGGGCAAGGCCCAGATGGGCGAGAGCGAAATTTTCGTCGGCATCAATCGCTTTTTGGAATGCTTCTTCAATGCCACCGTCGGCAGCAAGAAACAGATCAACGGCCTCAACGTAGGCGTCGCGCGCGGGTTGTGATGAGGTTGATAGTTCATTTCCGTATTGGTCTTCCAGCATCCGATTGTCCCTTGCCACTCATGTTCAGTGCTTTGGGGGGTTATAATCGCTCTAATAGAGGATGCAAAGCTCATGTTTTTCCGCAGTCCCATCAACGCTGTGGCTGATGATTTTGGGTTGCGTTGAAGGTATGTATCCTTGTGCTGTGGCGGTGTCAAAGCTTGTCTTGTCGACGATTGCGCATGTTTTTAGCACTTTGTTGAACTTTTCCAGTTTAGCCGAAAGATTAACAGCTGCACCGATGACGGTGTATTCCAAACGGTGTTCATCGCCAACGGCACCAAATGTAACCGGTCCGGTGGCAATCGCAAGATTGACGTGAAGGGGGCACAATATGGACAGATCAGGATCTGCCTCCCAGGATTTTAAATCCGCAACAATGTCATCCAGCGCTCTTAGGGCATCGGCAGCGTAGGTTTGCGAAGGGTTGGTTGCACCAAACGTCGCCATAATGCCATCGCCCATGAATTTGTCGATGGTGCCGCCGTGTTTCTGGATCAGCGGTACAATGCGTTTTTGATATTCGGCAAGAATATGCATGACCTCGCCGGGGTCCATTTTTGCTGCCATTATAGTGAATGCACGAATATCAACATTGAGAACGCTGGCTTCGCGATTAATGCCTTCTCCAGGTGCAATCCGGTGATCGGCGTCGCGAATTTTTGTTGCCACCGCGCCATCGAAAAATCGAGAAAGATCTTGTGCGGCGGTTTGCTCAGTCACCGCACTGACCAGCAGATTGTGAGCGCGATTTAGCGCCAGTGCCAAAATCCCGGTGACGAACAGCATGGAGATAATTTTATCGAATTCCGCACCAAGTAAAATCGAATTGCTGGTCATGTACTCAACATAGTTGCGGGTGATCATATTGTTGCCGGGATCGACGGACACGACATAAAGGATCATCAAAGACCAGCCAACGGCTGCAGCAAGACCTGCTGCGACCACGAAACGCGCCTGAAACCGCAAGGCACGCAGGGCGATAAATATGAAAATATAAAGCAACGTCGGCGCTTTGAGATAAAATGACGGAGGTTGTTCATACTGGATATGAAATGACCAGATCAGGATCATTAATAATGCGGTATCAAAAATGATGGAGGCATAGACCGCCAGATTGGGCAGACTACGCTTTAAGGCCCAGAATAACATCAGCAAGTTGATGGCGAGATAAGACAGGATGGCATAAGGGACCGGCGAGAACTGGGTATTGGCATCGGTTTTCGGTGTTACCAGATAAAGAATACCAAAAATCGTAACCACCAACAGCTGGATGATTTTTACCAGTATTTCGCTTGAATCTTCCTGTTTCGATATTGCCTCGGTGACCCGGTCGGGCAATTTTGCCGTGCTCCTGGGGGTCAATGCCGATGTAACAATGTTTTTGAATTTTTTAGTTTTCGCGTTCAAAACTGTAACCCTTTCTTTCCGACTTAAGGGTACATCACCATTCCTTCACGTGCGACAACGGTACCTGCGCGTATAGAATTCGCCTCCTTTTCGACCGCCCGCAAACTTTCATCATCGTGGCGTGGCCGGTGATGAAAAAGTGCCAGCTGTCTTACCTCGGCAGCCTCGCAAAGACGTACGCCTTCTTGCCAGGTTGAATGACCAAAGCCTTTAAATTCCGGGTATTCTATATCTGTATAGGTTGAATCATAAATGACAATATCAGCCTGATGGATCAACTTTAAGATATTTGAATCCAGTTCATCTTCACGATGTTCTGTGTCGGAGACATAGCAAATTGACTTGCCCTGCCACTCAACCCTGTAGCCACAACACCGATTGGGATGATTAAGGGGGGCTGTGGCTATGGTGATTCCGGGCCTCGGCGTTAATATATCGCCAATGGAAAAATCCCTGTAATCGATATTGGCTTTGAAATATTCTGGTGAAACCGGAAAGTACGGTTCCTTTATCAATTCATAAATCATCTCTTCGGTGGTCATGATCCCTTCGAGATGGGCTGACCAGATATTGATGTTACGTCCCTGATGATACAATGGTTCGAAAAACGGCAATCCGCTGATATGGTCAAAATGACAGTGAGAAAACAGCAGGTCGATATCTTCCTGATTGTCATTGGCAAGAATGTGACCCAGGTTTTTTATTCCTGAACCGGCATCAATTATCAAAAGGTGTGATCCACACCTTATTTCAACGCAGGAAGTATTTCCGCCAAATTCTACTGTCTGCGGACCCGGAACGGGCAGACTGCCCCGTGCCCCCCAAAACCTGACGAAAAAATCATTCTGCTGCATATTGACTCCAACCTGGCAATTGCATCAACTGCACATTGAGTCGTGAATTTTTATTGAAATTGTACACTGGTTTTTGCCCCCAAAGCCCAGGAAATTTTTCCGTAATTGTAACAGTTTAAGCCAATGATGGTGGATATCAAGTCTCCAGTTCCTGAATTCTTTTTCGGGCCTGGGATAAATCAGCGGTTGTATTGGTCAAACGATCACCAAGAACGCGCATTAATTCGATAGCTGCCTCAGGAAATTCTGTCAGAAGCTGGAGAAATTGTTCTTTTGAAATTTTAAGAGTTTCCAGATGGCTGCATGCTCTTATGGTTGCAGTACGCGGTACATCGCAGATAATTCCCATTTCACCGACAAAGGCGTTTTTTTCGACCTGGGCTACTTTGATTTCACCGGCCGGTGTATCAATGAGAACATCGGCAGAGCCTTTTATAATGGCGTAGGCGGCGTCTGAAGGGTCTCCCATATGAAAAAGATACTGCCCTTCCTCGTAGTCAATGCGTTCTGACGTAAAAGCCAGAAGCTTCAGTTTAGACGGGCTGATTTTCGCAAAAAGCGGATTTCGCCGAAGCGCACCTACTTCATCATCCAATGCCATTATAGTCCTCCAAACCCAATGCGGGAAACACTCATTCGTACCATAATAGTATCAGGCTTTCTCCAATAAACTTGCGAAGCACCCATTCTTTTGTTTTAGCTCATCTGGTGGCCCCTCTTCGACCAGCACACCGTCTTCAAAAACCAGAACCCGGTCAAATTTGGCCGCCAGCTCTGGTTCTGAAACAGATAAAAATAATCCGAATGGCTTTAAATTACCGGCTTTGCCGCGGGCAAGTTCCAATAATTTTTCAATGCTGGCAATCCGGCTTTGCTGATCGAGGGATGCAAACGGATTGTTGCCAATGAGAATATCAGGCTGTTTAAGCAATACTCTGGCCAGGGCCAGCTTCTGCTGCTGGACGTTGGAAAGGCGTTTTCCGCCGGTGCCGACGTTGTAATTCAGCCCGACATTGAAAATGTCCTGACGCAGATTCAATTCATCGACAACTTTCTGTATGGCTTTTCTTACCGCTGCCGGTGCCTCGGCAATGCCGTAATTAATGTATCCAAACAGAATATTGGCCTCAATATTGGAGGCTGTATTGTAGGTGTCAGGGTCGTAAAACTCAATTGAATCGGTCAAGGTTTGCGGCAGGTTATCGCGAAATCTCGATCGAGCGATGAGGATCTGATTTTGAAATTCATCATCGAGCAAATTTAACCGGTGTCGCGGCTCGATGTAGGAAAAAGGTAATTTGAGAAACATGAACAGATCGGCGGAATTGACCTGATCGGCCTTCATGGTGCCAACCCGTGCCAGGCCAGCGCTATAATCGGGCAATTCTTCGGCATTCATGAAGCTTAGCTGTTCGAAGAATGGATGCCCCGGGGGCAGGTCAGCGAAAAGCTCAACCACTGTCTCCGCAATCTTCACGCCAATATCGAATAATTTATTGCGCAGGCAGGTAGCCTCCAGAATTTCACGCAAATAGGGATTGGTGGCAAGGTTTGCTGTTGTCAAAGCATCGCCGACAGGGGTGCCAAACAAAAGGTTTTCTGCAATGGTCTGCTGCGGGTTGTACTTTTTCGGATCAAACGGCTCAACCATTTTAGATAGCGGTAATTGTGTCACCTGCTCACGTAAAACAACTCTGGCTTCTAATATTTTTTCCACGCAATCAGCGTGTTCGACCGGGTCCAGGGTGCCGCGAAGCCCAAGGTCATAGATGTCTCCAGCAAGTCCGGCAATTTCTGTGACGGCTAAAATTCTCCGCTCGAGATCATCGGGACCGGCAATTCCTGCGCCTTCGTAGTCAACCCAGTCAGTTGTTGCCACCAGGTCAGAGGTTGCCGATGCCTTGATTTCACGGACGACGAGCGACCTGTCATGGTCGCCAAAAACTTTATAGGTTTCAGGCGGTTCGGATGCGTGTTTGAGGCTGTAGAGCAGACTGTCTCTGATGGTTGCCTGAGAAAAATAGGTGCGTGGACCAATGTAACCAATGCGACGCCCGGTTACTGATTCGGGTAAATCCCGGAGAGATTTGGAGCTTAGGCGAACCTGCCCGGTGGCGGGTGAGTGTATGCCGGCCAGAACGTCACAAATTGCCTCGGCACCGCTGTTGAGTTCGCCAACAACAGCGATGGTTTCCGTGATCGGAGCCTCAAAGGATGCTCTTTCTATAATTTTCGAACCGGTATCATCGATGACTGACAGGTTGGTTACAGATATGTTTCCTGTTAGCGGTGGGACTGTATCCTTTGTTAACTTCTGGGCAGCGGGGTCAATCATGTTGTCGGTGGCAAACTGCTCAATTACGGATGTGTATTTGATCTGCACATTGAGGCGGCTTTGATCCCATCTGATAAGATCTGCAACCGGACCGGGTAGCTCTTTATAAGCGGCTATAACGGCAACCAGCTGGCCAATATCCAGCCTGCCGGTAATGGCGAAATAACCGCCGATGAGATAAAACAGAAAAGGGGTTATCTGCGACAGAAATTCGTTGAAGAATTTTAGGAAGTGGCGCTTTTTATAAAGAGCAAAGCGAATGTAGTAAATGTCACCAAGACGGGTTGAAAGTTCGGCTTTTTCAAAATTTGTAGTGTCGTTGATATGTATTTCCGAGATGCCGTCTACAATCTCACCGATACGGCCCGCAAAAGCTCTTGTATGCAACTGGCGAATTTTTGCCAGACCGACTAAAGGCCGCCGCAACCATGGAATTAGAATTGCCTGCACGATAACAATGAAGGCGGCAATCGAGCCCAACCAGACACTTTGGGTGAGAATAAAAAACATGGCGGTAGCGGCCTGGCCACCGAGAAAAACCGGCTGAACAAAGGTATCACCGATAAACTGGCCCAGTGGTTCGACTTCATCCTTGATCATGGAGGCAACTTCAGGCGCCTTGACGCGCTGGAAATGAGCGCTGGGAAAACGCAGGACACGATCAATCAACTCAAAACGCAATCGCCGCAGAGTTCTTTCGCCAATCTTGCCTTTAAACAGGTTTATATAAAACTTGAAATAACCATTGATGCATACCAGCAATAAAAAAGCTGATGACAGAGCGATCAATGTGCCGATGCGGTCCAGTTCGATGCCGGAAAACAGGACCAGTTCTCCCGCATCAGAAAGCCAGTCCGGTACCCCAAAGGCTATTCTGAATGTTGTTGCGGTGGCATCTGCCCCTTCGAAACCCAGGCCCTGAACCGGTCCGTTGATGATGTATTTGGGAACAACAAGGGCAATAAAATAAGTTGGCATGGAAAGCAGAACAATAAATAGAATCCATATCTGATCTCGTTTTGTGTTTTTCCACACGTACTTAAACAGGTTGGTTTCCATGCAATCCTCAATTCCCCTCAATTCAGAGATGCCCCCCTCCATGGCCATGGAGAACCGCTATTGTTCCATATTTTTAATTTGTTGTCATTGCCAAGATTCACCTGGAAAATTTGAAAGGTTGATAATTGCAGAAATATTAATAAATACTGCTTCTAACGGACCTGGAACTCTTTAATGCCAAAGGTGGAGCGATACTCCTGTCTGCTGGTAGAATTGAAAACATAAATTGCAGATAGTATGAAAAATAAATCATTGGCGATTGTTGTAAGAGGATATCCGCGCCTTTCGGAAACCTTCATATCCCAGGAAATACTGGCGCTTGAAAAACTGGGGTTGCTGATCGAGATATACTCGCTTCAACCGGCAGGAAGCCAACTGGTTCATTCCGTTCACGAAGAAATTTCCGCCAAAGTCACTTACTTGCCGGAATTTCCCTCCTCCCACCTTGGCCATATGTGGCAGGCTTTTAAATCCGTGCGCAAATTAAGCGGGTTTAAACGCAGCTTCTGGATTTTTCTCAAAGATCTCAAACGCGATTTTACCATCACCCGTTGCCGCAGATTTGCTCAGGCGATAGCGCTGGGGTTTGAGCTGCCACAGACAACCGGACATATTTACAGCCATTATCTCAACCGACCGACTTCTGTTGCACGTTATGCAGCTATCATGCGCGGGCTGCCGTGGAGCTTTTCTGCCCACGCCAAGGATATCTGGACGACACCGGAATGGGAAAAGCGCGAGAAGATTGCCGATGCCCAATGGGGGACAACGTGTACGCGCTTTGGCCGCAATCATCTGGCCGGGCTGGCACCGCAGGAAGAGCAGAACAAAGTCATGTTGACCTACCATGGCCTCGACATCCCGAGATTTCCCAAACCACCCCAGCGCCGCGAAATGCGCGATGGTTCCGACCCGGAAAAACCCGTCCGCATTGTCTCGGTTGGCAGAGGCGTTGCCAAAAAGGGTTTTGATGATTTGTTTGATGCGCTTGGCCTGCTTGACCCCGCCCTCAACTGGACATTTGTTCACATCGGTGATGGTGCTTTACTGGAGAAGATGAAAAAACAGGTGGAAGACCTGGGATTGAGTGACAGGGTTGAGTGGCTCGGTGCCAAAACCCGTGATGTGGTGATCTCGACCTTGCGCACAAGTGATTTGTTTGTTCTCGCCAGCAAGATTGATGCTGCCGGGGATCGCGATGGCTTGCCCAATGTTTTGATGGAAGCACTGTCCCAAAAACTGCCGTGTCTGGCAACTGACGTATCGGGTATCCCTGAGCTGATCAATCACGGCGACAGCGGCTGGCTGGTGTCACCGGGAGACCCGGAAATGATGGCGGAAGCAGCAGAAAAACTGATCAAGGATCCCGAGTTGCGCAAAAGGCTTGGTGATGCCGGTTACAAGCGCCTCAAAACTGATTTCACCCTCGATAAATGCCTGCTGCAAATTGCCGAGCGTTTTGGGGTTGGGCCGGAGGGTGATTAGAGGGTTGGTGTTTGGGGCAGGGGCTGGGTTTTTAGTTGCGCTCAAGCGGCGCGCAGCCTGCACTCGCCTTGCTCGTTAGTCCAACGCTGCGCTCGTCCCGGTGCCACGATAACCCCTTCCGGCAGGGGGTATCTATACGCCAAAAACCTCTCTGCCCGTTTGCCATTGTGCCGTTGAATGCCGTTGTGTGAATTGAAACAGAGTTTCCAGAAACTGCCACAGACCCTCATCGTGATCGAGATGATGGGTGAGAATTCCGGTTGCTTCGTTGCGCTGGAGCTTGCGGCATCGCCTTTGGTTTAGGTGAGAGGTGATTTACTCCAGCGCGACTTTCGTACCGATAAAGGCGCGGTCTCCGTGCCAGTTTATGAGGTCCACATGGGTGTTGGCCTGATGAAGCCCTGAGGAAACCTGCACTATCTTTCTGTCGCCGAATGTGGACAGGCCGACATAGCCGTAATTTTCCAGCTGGTCCGTAACGGTGGTGCTGATGCGATTCCACGGTGGCACCAGTACGGGTAAAAACATGTCACCAAAAAGTTCTGCCAGGATTTTGGCCCCGGTGGTGAGTTCGTGCTCAATGTCATTCAGGGGGCGGTGATCGCCCAACTCGCATTTCTTTTCTCGTGGGGGCGCATGATTACTATGGGACCAGCCGTGTTGCACAATTGTTACCAGCGTCCGTGAGGTTTTATCCATCTTCCCGTCATACCGGCGAACGCCGGTATCCAGCGCTCCAGGTTCACCCCCTGCTGCCCTGGAAACCGGCGTTCGCCGGTATGACGGGTGTAAGCTATCATTTAATTGCCAATGCGTTTGGGATGAGATATCGGGAAGGGTGCCAATTTTTCCTGGCAGGGAAACGTCAACTCCACGCGGAATTGTGGCCAGTACCAGAGGGGTTTTTGAGGTGATGGACAACTGGATCAAGCGGTCGAGTTGAGCCGATGGTTTTTGTGCATCATCGTCGCGCCACCATAAGGTTATCGGTACATTGTCCTGTCGCCACAACTCCAGCTCGCGCTCAAGTGCTGCCCAGGCATCTGATATTTCACAGGTCAGGGTCAAATCCTTTCGTGGTGATGAAATCACGGCTCGGCTTGACAATCATTGTATAGGGTCCACACAGCAAATTGAGTCCGA
The DNA here is from genome assembly GCA_024278055.1 of Alphaproteobacteria bacterium. Classification (GTDB taxonomy): domain Bacteria; phylum Pseudomonadota; class Alphaproteobacteria; order Rhizobiales; family JAJFHR01; genus JAJFHR01. Next base: position 42,526 of record JAJRTY010000031.1, read on the forward strand.
CGTTATTGTCGATGGGCGGGTAGATGCCATATTTGAAGTATGGCGCGGTTGTCTGATCGGCATAATTGGTTTGCCCGGAATATTGCGCGATGGTTTTTCTGTTGATTTTTATCTGCAGGGCGCTGTCTTCATCGCTGGACCAGCGCACAAGATATTCAAAATCGTTCCACACGCCTTTTTCGAAATCGTGAATTTGCGTCAACATGATTTGCTTTGAGCCGCTTGAGGAAAAATCCGAGCCGGTATCAAGATGGTTGAGGGTGACATCAAGTCTGCCGGTGTGTCGCAATCTTAAAGCCAGAGGGGGCTTTTGCCCTGAACCCGGCGTGTGCCACTGGGTGATGACGACGAAGCCGTCGTGCTGGATATTAAAGTCTTCGGGAATTAACAGGCTGTAGGAATAGTAAATATCCTGGCCTTTGGGCGGCAGCGTTGCATCGCAGAGTTCGGCGCGATATCCGTTGTTGGCACGTTCTCCCGGTTTCCAGTTGAGGCTGGCGACATTGGTTTTTCGAACCTTGTCATAGATAATCTGAAGCGAATCCTTTCGTGGCAGGCGTGAAGCATCCCAGGATGATTGCGCGAGGGGTTTGTTGAAGTCGAGGCTGAGGTGCATGGGAACCGGTCTTGTATCATTATTATGAGTTCAATCCGGCAACCTATCAAATGCAGTCCAAAACTCAAAGTCCGGGGTTGCCACTTATGGCAATCGGGGGTAGAGGTCAAAATGACAGAGATTTTCGACAACGACTTTTCAAACTTGAGGAAAACAGACCGATGACCGTAAGCAACGGCCGCGAATTTTTGAGTATTCCAGGTCCGACAACCGTGCCTGATGAGGTCCTTCAGGCCATGCATCGCCCGGCCATTGAAATTTATGGTGGCGAGTTGATGGCAACCACTGATGCGTGTCTCGATGGTCTGCGCTGGATGTTTAAAACCGCTGGCGATACTTATATTTATGCCGCCAATGGCCATGGCGCATGGGAGGCGGCTGTAAGCAACCTTTTTTCCAAAGGTGATAAGGTTCTGGTGCTGGAAAGCGGACGCTTTGCCATTGGCTGGGGTGAGTTTGCCACCAGACTGGGCGTTGAAGTTGAGGTGCTGGCAGGCAGGCCGGGCCGGGCTGTTGATGTGACCGCGCTCGAAACGCGTTTGCGTGAGGACAGCGCCGGTGAGCTTAAAGCTGTTTTGGTGGTGCAGATTGATACGGCTACCAGTGTTCACAATGATATTCCGGCGATACGCGCGGCTATGGATGCGGCGGGCCATGACGCGCTGTTGCTGGTCGATACAATCGCCTCATTGGGTATTGTTGATTTCAGGATGGATGAATGGCGGGTGGATGTTGCGGTTGGCGGTTCTCAAAAAGGCTTGATGACGCCGCCGGGATTGAGTTTTAATGCTGTTGGTGCCAAAGCCAAAGCCATGCATCAAACCGCCGGCCTGAAAACCTCCTATTGGGACTGGACAGCGCGCGACGGTGATGTGCATTACATGAAATATGCCGGAACGCCGCCAGTGCATCTGCTTTACGGTCTGCATAAATCTTTTGATATGCTGAAGAAAGAAGGGCTGGACAATGTGTTTCTTCGCCACGCCCTGTTGGCAGAAGCTGTGCGCCGGGCGGTTGGTGTCTGGGCCCAGGCCAATGTGGTCAGCTTTATTATTGACCAGCCGGAAGAGCGTGCAGGATCGGTGACGAGCATACGCCTCAATGGTGATTATGATGCCGGCAGACTGATCGAATATTGCCACAGGAAATGCGGTGTCGTGCTTGGGGTGGGTATTGGTGAAAACTCGGACAAAGCCTTTCGCATCGCGCATATGGGACACGTTAATGCACCGATGATCCTGGGTACTTTGAGCGTTGTTGAAATAGCTCTTGCAGCGTTAAATATTCCTCATGGAAAAGGCGGTGTGCAAGCGGCCATTGACTGGCTGTCTGAACAGGTGAGCGCCTAAACCGGGCCCGGCAAGTCGTAGTGGAAGACTTTTGATATAATCTGCCATTTTCCTTCGAGTTGTGTCGCTGTAATAAAGCCCATCGAAATATATTGCTAGTGCTTTGAAAACGCGTTCTTTTTTGTTATCCATGGATTTTGTTTCCTGGTCCAGTTTCCGGTGTCCAATACCTGGCTTTCGGCAATCAAACACCGGAGACCGGGTGGTTTTAATCAGCCTGATAAACCTTCAGCTTTCATGGCAAGCTGTACTTTTTCACGTGAGGATACGCGTTTTACAAAATCGGCCACGTGAGACCATTTGTTCAAATCAATGCCGATAAAGTTTGACCAGTTGGCGACAACGAAAAGATAGGCATCGGCAATCGTGAACTTGTTGTCGACAAGATACCGGCGACCATCGGCAAGGATGGAATTGACGTAATCAAGTTTTTTGCCAACAGTTTTCCGGGCGGCATCCTTTTCTTCGTCAGTGGCAGAAGGGGCAAACAGGGGACCGAAGGATTTGTGCAACTCTGAAGATACATAAGTCAAATGTTCCTGAACGCGTGCGCGCGCCATAGTGCCCGCTTTGGCGGCAAGGTCTGCGGCCGGGTTTTGCTCCGCGATATATTGCAGAATAGCCGCCCCTTCTGTCAAAATCTCGCCATTGTCGAGCTTGAGGGCAGGCACAACACCTTTAGGGTTGATGTCAGCAAAATCTCCGCCGGTTTCGGTTTTCTGTGCCTGGGTGTCAACCTGGTCGATGTCGAATTTGGCTCCGATTTCATGCAGCGCGATGTGCGAGGCAAGGGAGCAGGCGCCGGGTTTGTAATATAACTTCATGGGGGTATGCTCCTGAATTGTTTTAAATGGTGCGCCTTCCCGAGAGGTGTCGGATTGGCGCTGGTATAAAATTCAAATAGGAGAAAGGGTTACTCTTGTAAATCAAATAACTTTAAGTTAGTACATTATCACGTTTCCATTTGGTAACCTAGGGTAACTTTGCAATGCTAAAGGACAGCGCATGGTCTTGCCGGTAAGAAAGAACAAAAGCCCGGACACTCCCAATGAATGTCCGTTGTCGCAGTGTATGGCTATTCTGGGCGGTGCCTGGACGCCTAATGTTCTGTGGTATCTCAGCGGTGGACCGCGGCGCTTCTCTGAATTGCAAATAGACATTCCGCCTGTTTCTGCCAAAGTATTGACCACCAGATTGCGCGACCTTGAAGCCAAAGGTGTGGTGTCACGAAATGTAAAACCAACGTCACCACCATCGGTGGAATATGCCCTCACTGAACTTGGCCGGGAACTTATTCCGGTGATTGAAGCGATTGTCGAGGTTGGGCAGAAGATCAAGCACAGGAGCAGTTCTAGCTAAGTTTCTCGATATCTATCTGATAGCTACACTCGTCTTCCATTGGTTTGAATCCAATGCGCTGGTAAAAATCCTGGCCGCGGATATTGTGATTGTCGACGCCCAGTCGCATGAAGGTGGCTCCGCGCTCGTGTGCCATGCTGGCCAGCCTGGCCAACAAGTCCTCACCCAGTCCGCACCCGCGCTGGCTTTCGGCGACATATAAATCCAGCACGAAAACTCCCGGTCGACCGTTCCAGGTGGAAAATATTGGAAAATAGGTACACATGCCGACGGCTTTGCCATCACATTCGGCAATCAGGGCATTGAAGGCTGCGTTTTCACAAAACCCGTATTTTAACAGATCATCTACCGTTCCTCTGATTTTGCCCGTGAGGTTCAGTGCGTCTGCCAGGCCTTTGATCATGGTGTGTATGGCAGCTGCATCGCCCGGCATTGCCTGGCGTATATTTGTTTTTCTGTCCGGGGTCATTTTATGTAACACACCTTGCTAAAGAAATTATCATTAAGAGAATTTAAATTCCATGCACGTAAAACTAACCCCCTGATGCATGGGTTTGGGCTTTTTCCGGGCTGAACCAGACGCTTCAAACATAACAAAGTACTTGAGCGGATCAAAGGCCAGTTAAGAGTTCAGCGTATGACGTCAGAAGAAAATCACAACCTTGAAACCGTAAAGCAAAATAATGGTGCGGGGCCGGGAGCCTGGCTTGAGACCGAGCGGATCATCATGGAGATGCTCAGGATCACCAGCAGTCATTTATCGCTTAAGGACACGCTTCAACAATGTCTCAATGTGTTGCTGAAAACAACCTGGCTCCGGGTGCAAAACAAAGGTGGAATTTTTCTGGTTGAGGGTGAAGAAAAAACTCTCAAACTGTATGTTGAGCATAATCTCGGCGAAAAAATCAACTCCCTTTGTGCAAAGGTAAAGTTTGGCCATTGTCTGTGCGGGCGGGCGGCCGCGACAAAGACCATCCAGCACGCAGATTGTGTTGATGAGCGCCATGATACGCGATTTGAGGGCATGCAGCCGCACGGCCATTACAATGTGCCAATTCTGAGCGATGGAGAAGTGCTCGGTGTCATGGTTTTTTATTTACCGCACGGTTTTAAGAAAAAGCGGTCAGAGATGGCTTTTCTTGAAAGTGCTGCCAATATCCTTTCCTTGATGATCCAGCTCAAGACCCATGAATCCAGCCTTGAAAATATGGTGGTGGAACGCACCCGGCAACTTGAAGCAAAAGCTGTAGCTTTGCACCAATCGGAAAGCCGGTTAACAGAACTTCTTGAACTTGTGCCTGAAGCTATTGTTTCTGTTGATGAACATAGTATTATTTGCCTGTTTAATCAGAGCGCTGAAACCTTGTTTGGCTACAACAAACAGGAAATTATGGGCCGCCCGCTGGAACTGCTGATGCCAGACAGGTTTCGCGGTGATCATCGAACCAAAATTCAAAAATTTTCAAAATCAGACGCCCCGACCCGAATTATGTCGGAGCGTAACGAGGTGCTGGGATTAAAAAAGGATGGCACTGAGTTTTCGGCTCGTGGATCAATTTCAAAGCTGACTTTCGAAGGCAGCGATTTATACACGGTTTTGATCCAGGACATCACCGAGCAGAAGAAGGTTGCCGAGGCGCTTGAAAACCACAACAAAGAACTTCGTCAGCGAGATTTGGTTCTGCAAGCCCAGAACCAGCGTTTCGATGCGGCGATTTCGGCAATGTCGCATGGGCTTGCCATGTTTGACAAAGATGAAAACCTTATCATCTCTAACGATAGATACCCGGAAATTTACAATCTCTCTACCGAACAGATAAAACCCGGTATGAATATGAGAGAAATTCTGGAATTGCGTATTGAGCACGGGATCTATTTTGGATCATCGGTCGACGAAACTATCGAGGAAATGAGGTTGTTAAAAAACACCAAATCGTCAAAGCCGAAAACCTATGTTCTCAATGATAATCGTCATATTGAAATTCGAAACCAGCTGATGGACAATGGTGGCTGGCTTTCAATTCATGATGATGTAACCGAGCGTTATAATTCAGAAAAGAAAATCAAATACCTGGCAGATTATGACACGCTGACAAACCTGCCCAATCGTATGCAAATTCAGGATGCTTTGAAAAAAGCGATCCGGCAGTCCAGTAACGATGGCAGCGAAATGGCGTTGTTGTATATTGATCTCGAC
>JAJRTY010000032.1 GCA_024278055.1 Alphaproteobacteria bacterium
GATTTTGTGGGATTAGGTGAAAATTGGCGGATTTTGTGGAGTTTGTCCAAAGATTCGCGGTTGATATTCTGGACCGGCAAAAATTTAAGCGCAACTTCAAATGGCGCGAACTCATGATTTAATGTGGAATCCAAAAATTCGGTTTTTAAAGAAACGTTGGAATAGCGCGGCTCCTGGCGATTTGAGGTAGGAACTCATGCACCTATTTGAAGAGTGGTTCCTACCATGCGAATATCGTTGAGAAACATAGACTTTTTGAAAGATGCGCAATTTTGAGGTAGGAACTCGTCCAGTCAGAATTTTCACATCTTTTTAAACGGGGTCTCACGGCCATTATAGTGGATCCAGACGAAGGGTGAAATGCGTTGCAATTCGACATCTTCCATGAGTGGATGACGCGGGTTGATGCTTTGCAGATTCCATTTACCCTCGGTGTCACCACGGCGCAGGATTTTGATGTACGCCGCGCCGCCAGTGGTTGTCGCCAGTACCAGTCGACCTATGTGCTGTTCCGGGTTTGCTGGAAAATCCGGGTTGAAATAAATTCTGTCACCCTCGCGCAAATAAGGTGCTGCACTATCGCCGCGCACTTCGACAGCTGCCAGGTATTTACTTTCACCAGGCGGGGCCGATGCCATCTCGCCATGATGCAATTCTCCGTCATAGGCAATCTCGCCGCCAGCTCCGGCATAGCCATACAATCGAACCGTGTCCGTGTTCTCAGGAATCCGCCACCCGGCAGGTTGAAAACTCTCAGGGGCAAACTCGTGCTGCCTGGGGTCATCGACATATTCAATCTGCTCACTGGGCTCGGGGCGGTTTTTTATCACCGCTATCACCGGCGCGATTTTAACGATACCGGTTTTAAAACGCTGATCTTCGTAATTGGTTTGCCTGCCCCCTTCCGGTGACATCCATCCCCGGAGTGTGTAGCTCTTGTCATCCTCATCAATCAATCGTTTGACGGATACCTTTTCATCGTCATCAAGCACATAGACGCGATCGCCAGTCTTTACACCTGTTTGTGGTGAGATCAGGCAGAATGAACCTGAAGGAATTCCTTCCGGCCTCATGGATAACCCAGTGGCTCTAACATAGAATGCATCAGGATCGTTCAAGCCTTCAGGCGCTGGCAATGAGCCATCGTCACGATCATTAAACCAGCCGACGATACCGCATTTTGCGAGACCGTGGTTGGGCAGTTCATTTGTCGCGGAGAATTGCTTTGGATTGTCGGGCTTCTGTTTGAAATCAAGCGTAAGAGATGTCCAGTCGGCAGCCTTGGCAATTTTTTCCAATGTGTCCAAATTTGGAGATCTGTCACTCAAAAAAGTACGGATCATTGATATAGGAATACCATGCCGACGTGCGGAACCCCGCAAACCATCAGATTTTACCCAGTTTTTTACAACTTTCTTTAAGCCAACTAAATCGTACATCGTGCGATTAATCGCACAGAAAAATAAAACTTGCAATCCCGTGCTTTTTATAGCACATATGTGCGATGGATAGCACAACCGAACAAATCATCCGTTTATCGAGAAAATACATCACTTTTACGCGTCGAGCCGAATCAACGGTCGGCAGACTTGCAGTAGGCAGTTGGGATGCGATTTCACGTTTAAGAAACGGGCACGGGATAACAACTCGTAGAGCCCATCGAATTTTGAACTGGTTCTCAGCCAACTGGCCTGCCGATCTTGAGTGGCCCAGTGACATTCACCGCCCCTCCACCAAGGAGGACGCGGCATGAACACCAGCCATTGCCCCTGTTGCCGCCAACAGCTCCCCGACACCACTGACCTTATCGTTGATGAGGCGTCAGGAACCATAATCCACAATGGTATGGCCGTGGCGTTGCCACCTACAGAATTTGATCTTTTTTTTGCACTCTTTAAGACGCCTGGGCGCGTGGTCAACAAAGAACAAATTTATCAAAACCTATACTGGAACCGCCATGGCGATGCGGATATTGAAATAAAAATAATTGATGTTCTTGTCTGCAAAATACGCCCGGCCCTGGCAGAGATAGGTGTCGAAATTAAAACACATTGGGGGCGCGGGTATTCTCTTTCTGTCGATCCTGCAAAACGGGAGGCGGCATAATGGAAAAAGCGTTCAAGATAAATACAGAGATTGGCCCCAAGCCAGAATTGCAATGGGTACCTGTCGAAAAAATCATTGTCGATAGCAACTATCAACGTGAGATCGTTCCATACCGTGCCAAAAAAATACTGAAAAACTTTCAATGGCGCTATTTTCAACCGGTGACTTTGGCGGCTCATCCAGATGGCACTTATTCAGTCTACGATGGCCAGCACCGTGTAAAAGCTGCCGAGCTTCACCCTCTTGTTAAAGAAGTGCCAGCAATGGTGGTAACCCTGGGGAGCAGCCAGGAAGAAGCCGATGCCTTCGTTGTGGTCAATCGCGATCGCACTTCAATTTCACCGATAGATGCCTACTGGGCTGGCCTGCACGCTGAAAATCCAGAAATGCTGCGGATAAAAAGAGTGCTGGATCGTGCCGGTTGTGAAATCGTCAGCGCGTATGGCGATAAAGCAATCAATAAGACCAGTGCGGTGACAGCGGTCTCCCGGTCGATAAAATTTTACGGCGATGAAGCCGTTCGCCGGGCATTGCAAATGATCCGCCGTGTCTGGCCCAACCAGGTAGGTGCCTTGCGCGGCGTATGGATAAGGGCACTGGCGCACATGTACCGCGATTATGCTCTGGATGATGACAGGTTGGCCGCAGCATTGTCACGGCAATCCATGTTCGAAATAACGGCGTCGGCAGAAGCCATAAAAAAAATCTCGGGTGGTTCCGCCGAAAAAACGATCCGCGAGATCATCATCACTGCCTACAATCGTGGTAAGAATAAAGGCGCACTAAAAAAGGGAGGCAAGTGATTGTGACCTCCTATCAATCTATCCCCATTGACCAGATCGACGCCACCGAGTTGGCCCGTCCAATTGATTCAACTCGTGTTGAGGTGTTGGCCAGATTGATCGACGCACGCGGGCTGCAACAACCGGTCGGGGTTGTTGCTGATGAGGAACAATTTGTTCTGGTTTTCGGCGCGCATCGGCTTGAGGCTGCCAAATCCCTGGGCTGGACCGATATTGACGCCCGCGTTTGCGAAATTGAAGAACTGGCCGACCCGGACCAGTGCACGATTGACCGGGTGATGGAAAACCTTGGCCGCGGTGAGTTGAATGCGCTGGAGCGGGCTGAGCATCTTGATGCGCTGAAACGCGCTTATGCGGCTGTTTATCCCACCCCGAAACATGGCGGTGATCGCAAAAGCAAAGACGCTCAGGATCAAGTGGCAATGTTTGCCATTCGATCTGAAATGGCAGAAAAATGCGGGCTGTCAGATCGTGCAATCAGGATGGCCATTGCCATCTGCAAGGGGTTGCACGTCACCACGCGGTATAAGATCCATGGCACCTGGCTGGCCTCTCATCAGGCCGGTTTAAAGCTGCTGTCAGAGCAAAACCCGATAATTCAAGGTAACATTCTTGATATCCTGTTTGCAGAAAATCCCAAAGAAACCACTGTCGCCGATGCGCTCACACGCGCGAAGGGCGAGCAGAAAAAGCCACAACACGAAAAGCGCTTGGCGACCGTGCAGGATTACATGGGCCGGATGAAGCCTGTCGAGCGCACAGCTATCTTCCAGACCTTTGAAGACGAAGTCAGAGACTTTGCCGAAGCGAAAGGCTGGCTTTGATGGATCGCATTGTGCAGGAGAATATTCAACTCAAGCGCCTGATTTCTGAAGAGGATGAACGGCTGGTTCTTGAACTTCGAGTTCAGCACAAAACGATGCGCGACCGCCTCAAAGGGTTGGAGCGCGATCTGGAAACCCCACCAGAAATTATTGACCTGCTGCGGTTCGAGATCGACAAAATGCGGCGCGCCGCCTACCGGCTCGAACAGCTTGCCCAGTGGGACCACCTGAAAAAAGTCAGGGGGTTGGCTGCATGAAACAATGGTTCACCACCACAGAATTAGCCGAACTGGCGTTGACCGGACTTCCGGCAACCAGCCGGGGCATAACGAAACTCTCGAACCGCGAAAACTGGTCCGGCAACCACGCTCTGTGCCGCAGGCGTGAAGGCCGCGAAGGCGGCGGTGGCCTTGAATACCACATCGATCAACTCCCAATGGTCGCACGACTTGATTATCTCTCCCGTCAGGTTGTCGTGGACATCAAGGACATCGCCGCCGAGCGCGATGATATCGACCACGAGCCCCGTTCAGCTGTTGAAATGACCGAGCGTGATGCCCGTCTGGCCATCGTTGCCATTGTCAACCGTTTCCGGCGCGATAGCGGGTTTACGGCCTCAGGCGCTGATGGCTGGTTTTGCCGCCTGGTTAAATCCGGCAACATTGAACTGCCTGAATGGATCCAATCTGTTGTTACGGTTATGTCGCCACGCTCGATATCGCGCTGGCGCAACCTCAAGGCCAAAGGTCAGGCCGAAAAGCTTGCCTTTGATCGCTCCAAAAACCGTGGCGGTACCGGTGTTCTGGACCTGGCCGAAAATGGCGACATCCGCAACTTCATTCTGGCGCATCTGGCCAACAATCCGCACCTGGCCGCCAAGCACATCAGGCTGGCGGTTTGGGGTTCATACGGTGATCAACTTGTTGTTGACAACAAGATGCTGGATTTGCCACCGCTGCGCACGTTTCAAAACACTCTAAAGGGCTGGAAAAAGACCTACCGCAACGAGTTGATGCGGTTGTCTGACCCTGATGCCTACAAGAGCAAGTCGCGCTCGGTTGTCACCGGCACCACGGTTGCCGACCGGCTCAATCAGGTGTGGGAAATCGATGCATCACCGCTTGATCTGATGTGCACAGATGGCCGGGTCAACATTTATGTTGCCGTTGATATTTATTCGCGCCGCTCAATCATTCACATGACCCCAACTCCTCGCGCGGTAGGCGTTGGTGAGTTGATCCGCAAATGTATCAACAAGTGGGGTGTGGCGGAATTCATCCATACGGATAATGGTTCGGATTTCAAAGCCAATGCAACCCAACGACTGCTGGCGTCGCTTGGTATTGAGGTGAAATATTGTGCTGCCTATTCGCCTGAGCAAAAAGGTGTGGTTGAGCGTCATATCAAAACCTTCCAGCATGATATTCCCGTCATCCTGCCCGGTTACATCGGTCACTGTGTCGCCGATCGCAAACGCATTGAAGCGCAGCGCTCATTTGCCGATCGCCTCGGCATGGATGATGACAAGATTTTCAATGTTTCGATGTCGATGGCCGAGGTGCAGGAGATTGCCGATTACTGGGCCGACAAGGTCTATGGAGACAGTGTTCACAGCACGATTGGCTCCACACCCAACAAGCGTGCGGCACTGGCACAAGGCAGCGTGCGCCGTCTCAAGCACCCGGAGGCGCTTGATATTCTGCTGGCTCCGCTAGTCGGTCAGGATGGCATGCGCACAGTGACAAAAGCAGGCGTGCGGGCAAATAATACGCACTATTCATTTGGTCTGGTCATGCCAGGCAATCAGGTTTTTTGCCGATTTGATCCTATGGATGCTGGCAGGCTTTATGTTTTTGAGCCCGATGGCGAGACTTTTATCGGCCATGCGCTCAATCATGAGCTGGCGGGCATTGATCCGGCAGAACTGGCGCATCGTATCCGGGCGCAGCGAAAAGCGCTTGAAGACGAAACCATCACACACATTCGACCGCACCGCCGCCGAATAAAGCAGGATCAACTGGCAATTGTTAACGCCATGCGCCGAGAAAAGTTCGAAAACGAACCTAATCTGATTGCCTTCCCCAAGGCTGAAGAAATTCACTCCACCCCCGAAACAGATGCCGCCGCAGATGCCGCTGAAGCGCCGGTTTCAAGGCCGGTTAGAACGGCAAAAATCGTAAATCTGGCGGACAATGAAAGTGACTGGGACAGGTACCGGCGTGCCACGTCGCTGCAGGCCCGGATTGATGATGGTGCAGCCGTAAGCGATGCCGAGCGCATCTGGCTGGCCGGTTATCAGGCCGGGCCTGAATATTCATCACTGGCAAAATTGATCGAGGATTTTGGCGAAAAGGTAATGCGTTAACAAAAAATGGCCCGCGAAACAGTGCGGACCAAATTCTTCTAGCAAGGAATCAATACATGAAACCCCAACAAAATGTCAACCATGTGAGTGTTGCACCTCTGCGTAACGTTACGGCATTTCTCAAGCTTGCCGACACTCTCATTCAACGTAACTTAAATCTGCCTGGCCTCGGTGTCTTTTACGGCTTTTCAGGCCTGGGCAAAACAGTTGCCGCAAACTATGTGCGCAATTCACATGGGGCGTATCTGGTTGAAATACGAGACCACTGGACGCGCAAGGCCTTTGTCGAAGGGCTTTTAAACGCTCTTTTTGTGCAATCTCCGCGCGGCACTATCTCTCAGATGATGGGTCAGGCCACCCGCATTTTAGGCGATGACCCCTCGCGCCTGCTGATCATCGATGAGGCCGACAAGCTGGTCGATAAAAACATGATCGAGCTGGTTCGAGACATTCACGAAGAAGCCCAGGTGCCGATCATATTGGCCGGTGAGGAATTGCTGCCACAAAAGCTCGAACGCTCGGAACGTACTCACAACCGCGTGCTTGAATGGGTGATGGCCGAGCTTTGCGATCTGGATGACGCCCAGGCGCTGGCCGGTTTGTTTTGTCCTAACGCAAAGGTTAGCGACGATCTGCTTCAGGAGATCATCGACAAAGGCCAGGGCCGCGCCCGGCGCGTGGTTACTACCCTCAATGCCGTTTCTGACCAGGTGCGCAATCAGGCCCTTGCCGAGATTGATCTGGCCACCTACGCCGGTGCTTATTCCACCGGCAGGGTTTCTCCGCGTTATGCCAGCAAGAGGGCCAGATAATGTCAACAATCCTGCGATTGAAAATTGCCAAATCCCGCCCGGTCAGGCGCGGGCACGATCATTACTGGAAGGTTATTCGCGATCTGACCGAAGAGCACAGCGGTGATATTTTCAGCATTTCCGATATCCTCGAAAAATGTTCGGGGGTGACATCCTCAGACGTGCGGTTGTTTCTGCGCCTCCTGGCAAAGTCTGACATCGTTGAGAAAATTGACCCTGACGAACCCGGCGCAGCCTGCGGCTATGTCCTGAAAGTCAGACTCATCGAAACCCCGGTGTTATCCCGCAACGGCAAAACAACCAGCGGCCAGGGTCAGACTAATATGTGGAACACGATGCGTCACCTGCTCAAGTCGGGATTTTCTGCCCGGGAGTTGAGCATTCACGCTTCGACGGTTGATGTTCCGATCACCCACGCCACCGCCAAATCATATGTGGTCGCACTCAACCGGGCGGGCATGTTGATCGTGCGCGGTAAAGGTGTCGCCACCTCTTACCGGCTTAAACCCTCAGCTAACACCGGCCCCAAGGCTCCAAAAATCCTGCGCTCGAAAATGGTCTATGACGCCAATACAGAAACCATCGTCGGCGATGTGGAAGCCAGTGAGGTCAGCCCATGACCAGGACCGACCTACCCTTTACTGAAAAAGCCATCAAAGCCTGGGGTGAGGATTTGCCCGACTGGGTTGCAGAACTCGCCGCGCTGGCCACCGCTGGCGGCCTCAAATCAGCCGC
>JAJRTY010000033.1 GCA_024278055.1 Alphaproteobacteria bacterium
AAATCCGCGGCGATCCTGGTTGGTAACACGACCAAAAACCAGTTCATCAGCGCGCTCCACGTCTTCTTTTTCATATAATTCGAATAAGCCTTGTGTATCCTTATCGGACATAATCTTCCTCACAAGATAGAATCAAAATAGCAACAGGCTGCACGCCCACTGAAAAGAAGAAACGTTCGGGATGCCGATTTTATTCCATCAGAAATTTTAATTCAGGAGATTTTTTTATCGCCACAGGGTTTGCGCGATTGCTTCATCGCCAGCCGCATGGGCTCATCCAGTGCCACAGCGCGCGCGGTCGCCGCTCCAAGTGCCTTGGCAATAACTCCAAAACGTTCCTGGTTCATGTTTCGCGCAACAAGAAGAAAACCGCGATCTGCCACCGCCCATTTGGCGATCAGCGCATCTGTTCTGTCTGTGTTTCCAATTGCAGCAAAGGCATCATCGTGCTCGGAGACAAACAGGCTTAGCTTGCACCCCCTGGTTCCAACGTAAGCATAACGTTGCCCACTTGTTGCTCCCAATTGAACATTGGCCTGAACCCCCGACAAGGTTAGACCTGCCGGTGTTAAATCAGGCGTGATCAAAGCTGATACCTTGATGGCAGGTGAAGATGCCATCTGCGGCTCCACCAGCCAGTTGTCATGTTGTAACAGGGCCTGGTTTATGACATCGCCAGTATTGTGCTGACCAAGTCCATACCAGAGGCCTGGGCCAACAAGCGCAATCACAAGGCAGGCAGCTGCAGCTATCTGGGAGGTGCGGGAAAGAAACCGCTTGTGAGGGGTCACAGCGATAACTTCACCACTGTTGAAAGCATCGCCCACAGCAGACTTCATGGCATGCAAATTAGCCACCATCGAAGCCAATTGTGGGTCGGCTGCAACGGCTTCGGCCACAACGGCAGCATCGGCAGCAGCAAGTTCCCCATCTACATAGGCATTGATTGTCGCTATATCTGGTCGGGTTTCTTTCACAGTTTTTTCCGTTTTGAAGGCGATGACATTGCAACAACATTATTCTCATTTAACAACTGCGCCAATGCAGCCCGCCCCCGGCTGACGCGTGACATCACGGTGCCTTTGGGAATATCCAGCATCTTGGCGCACTCTTCATAGCTAAACCCGCCCACATCGACAAGCGCCAGAATGTCGCGGTGTTCATCAGACAGATTTTCAAAGGCCTGACGCACGGCCACAACATTGACAATAGCGGCCTCATATGAGGCGGGTAAAATATCTTCCTGGCTCAATTCCAGCGGCTCAACAAGGTGCAGCCTCTTAATTGATCTCAAATGATCACGCCACAGATTTCTGACGATTGTGAAAAGCCAGGCGCGGTAAGCAGCCTCATCCACCGGCGTTTTGCGCGCTTTCAAAACCCGGATAACACAGTCCTGCACCAGATCAGCCGCCACTTCACTATCGCGCGACATCGCCAGCGCATAGCCGTGAAGACGAACCAGATACCGTTCAAATCTTTGCTTTTTCCTGACCAGAAACACGCAAAAAATCCCAGCTGCAAACGTTTGTTACACGATTCAAAAAGACCGCAACATTTCCACCTTGTGGCATATTTGAGATGAATTGACCACCGCGATGTGTCACAAAGCCCCATGAACAGCTTTCAACTTGATGCCCGTCTCGCCGACGATTCGATATTTATCACCACCCTGCCCCTGTGCCAAATCAGGCTGATCAACGACCGCCGCTGGCCCTGGCTGATTCTGGTGCCAATGGTACAAGATGCAGTAGAAATTCACGATCTGACCGAGGCTGAACAGTCGCAAATAGCCACAGAAACATCCCACATTGCCGCCGCTTTGAAAGCCCACACCAACTGCACAAAAATCAACACCGGCGCCCTCGGCAACATCGTGCGCCAACTGCATATCCACGTCATCGCCAGAAACGAAGGTGACCCCAACTGGCCCGGCCCGGCGTGGGGATATGGTGAGCGGGTGGAATATAGGGAATCGGAGCTGGCGGGAATTGTGAAAACAATACAAAAGGCACTGGCTGGCAGCGCCGAGCTTTCTGATTGAGGGGGACTCACACCCCCTAATCCCCCGTCTCCAGCGTCATCAGGTGCGCATTGCCGCCTGAGGCCGTAATATTGGTGCTGCAAACGCGCTCAACTGCAAAACGGTGAAGATACTGCGGCCCGCCCGCTTTTGGTCCGGTGCCTGAAAGACCCTCGCCGCCAAAGGGCTGCACACCGACAACGGCACCGATCTGGTCGCGATTGACGTAGAGATTTCCGACTTTTACGTGTTGCTGAATATAATCAACGGTAGAGTTGATGCGGGTGTGCAGACCTAAAGTCAGACCAAATCCTGAATTATTTATGGCCTCACATACCTCATTGAGCCTGTCGGCCTTATAGCGGATGAGGTGCAGCACCGGGCCGAACACTTCTTGTTTTAGCGTTGAAAAATCGTCGATTTCATATGCTGCCGGAGACACGAATGTTCCATGTTCCGCATCTGCTGGCAACGGCAGGTCAATCAGGCATTTTCCTGTGCTGTTCATTTTGCGCTTGTGTTGATCCAGACGGTTCTTTGCATCGGTATCAATTACCGGGCCCACGTCGGTTGCATAATCAAGCGGATCGCCAATACTCAACTCCTCCATAGCACCTTTAAGCATGGTGAAGGTACGCTCCGCCACATCGTCCTGCACGAACATTACACGTGCTGCCGAACACCTTTGCCCGGCACTGTCAAAGGCCGAGCGCACCACGTCGCTGACGGCTTGTTCGGGCAGGGCTGAGCTGTCAATGATCATGGCATTAATGCCGCCGGTCTCGGCAATCAGCGGCAAAATAGCACCTTCACGATTGGCCAGAGCGATCTGTATTGCCCGCGCCGTCCGGTTGGAGCCGGTAAAGGCCACGCCGGACACCAGAGGATGTTTGATAAGTGCAGCACCAACAACATCCCCCCGCCCCGGCAGCAGACTGAGAACTTCTTCAGGCACACCAGCACGATGCAGTAATTTTACCGCCTCAAAAGCAACCAGCGGTGTTTGCTCCGCCGGTTTGGCCACCACCGCATTTCCCGCCGCCAGAGCCGCCCCCACCTGGCCGGTAAAAATGGCGAGGGGGAAATTCCACGGCGAAATGCAAACAAACACTCCCCGGCCCGCCAGACGAATTTGGTTAAGTTCACCGGTGGGTCCTGAAAGTTCACGGGGGCCGCTGAATTCCTTGTCAGCAAGATGAGCATAATAGCGCAGAAAATCCACCGCCTCGCGTATGTCACCCAGCGCATTATCGAGAGTTTTCCCGGCTTCACCCATGAGCAAAGACATCAACAAACCCGTGTTTTCCTCAAACAGAACAGCGGCTTTTTTTAATACCTGGGCCCTTGCACTGCCGCCTAAAACATCCCACGACCATTGGGCATCCGCAGCGGTTTTAACCGCATGTTCCACCATGTCCGCGTCTGCCTCGACCACGCTGCCAACTTCAATACGGTTGTCTTGGGGGGAAACAATTGCGCGGGCCTGTCCTGCCGTTTTTTTCCCGGCAACAAGCGGATGGGCGCAAACCGGATGTACAAGCGCCTTTTTAATTTCTCTCGCCAGTGGAAGTCGCACCGATTTATCCCACAAGGCCAAACCTTTTGCATTCTGCCGCAGCGGTTGCAGCAGATTTACCGGGGCGGGAATTTTTGGATGCGGGTACACAGTGAGCGACGTCACCCGCTGCACCGGGTTGCGGATGATCTCCGAAATCGGCGCATCATCATCAGCCAGCCGGTTAACAAACGAGGTATTGGCGCCATTTTCCAGCAATCTGCGCACCAGATATGCCAGCAGGTCTTCATGACTGCCCACGGGCGCATAAATCCGGCAGGCAACCCCCAGCCGGTCCTCACCCACCACTTCATTGTATAAAGCTTCGCCCATGCCGTGCAGGCGTTGAAACTCAAATTCACGATAGTCCCCCATCATCACCATGATGGCGGCAACACTCTGGGCATTGTGGGTGGCAAACTGGCAATAAAACCTGTCGCGATTGGCAATCATAAAGCGTGCGCAGGCAAAATAAGAAACATCCGTTGCCGATTTGCGGGTAAAGACCGGATAACTGTCGAGGCCCGCTTCCTGCGCCCATTTTATCTCACTATCCCAATAGGCCCCCTTGACCAGACGCACCGGAAAGCGCCTGCCGGTTTCGTCCCCAAGCAGCTTTAGCCAGTTCAAGACCGACAAGGCGCGGCGGCCATAGGCCTGAACAGCCAGGCCCAACCCGTCCCAGTTACCAAGCTCAGGGGTTGCCGCCAGTCGGGCAAACAGTTCAAGACTGATATCAAGCCGGTCGGCTTCTTCGGCATCAATGGTCAGGCCAATGTTGGCGTCTTTGGCAATAAGGCACAATTCAACCAGCCTTGGCAGCAGCTCGCTTAGCAATCGCGCTTCTTGTGAGGCTTCATAGCGCGGATGCAATGCTGACAATTTAACCGACAGGGAAGGTTTGCGAAAAATTGACAGGTTGCCCTGATGGCTCGACTGGCTCAAAGCCTCAAGCGCTGTTGTGTAGCTGTCAAAATACTTGTCTGCATCACCCTGGGTTTTGGCCGCCTCTCCCAGCATATCATAGGAATGGCAATATCCCTTTGCCTCGCTGGACGTGGCAATTTCCAATGCCTCCTTAATGGTCCGGCCAAGCACAAACTGCCGTCCCATGATGCGCATGGCATGGCGCATCGCCTGCCGGATAATCGGCTCGCCACTGCGATGCACCAGCTTTTTAACGTAACCGAGAACATCGCTTCCGGCTTTGTCTTCCAACTCAACCACCCGACCGGTGAGCATCAGCCCCCAGGTCGACGCATTGACGAACAGGGACGACGATTGCCCCACATGTTCACCCCAGTCACCAGAGCCGATTTTATCGGCTATCAGCTTGTCTGCGGTTTCAGCATCGGGAATGCGCAGAAGGGCTTCGGCGAGACACATCAACACCACGCCTTCCTCGCTCGACAGCTGATATTCGTTCATGAAAGCATCAACCAGCCCGAACTTGCGCCGCCCGGCCCGCACCGCCACCACCAGTTTTCTGGCCAGATCGCTAATAGCTGAATCTTCGCCGGGAGTAAACTGCGCCTGATACACCAGGCGGGGAACAAGTTCGTTTTCAGGCGTAAGCAAATCCTGTGCAATAGCGTCTCTTGCGGGTAGCTGCACCGTCATATCGCACTCCTTTTACCAATGCTGAAACTAATGGCACATTCATGGTTTTTTACGCCCTGAATTCAACAAATTCTTTATCTAAATATGTGGACAATTCCAGCATATTCCGTCATGAACTCAAAATCATCCTTTCGAATTGATCCAATGACCAAAACCCTTCCAATAATTGACACAGTGTCGGCGTTGCGCCAACAGGTTAACGCCTGGCGCACTCAGGGACATACGATTGCCCTGGTGCCAACCATGGGAGGGCTGCATGAAGGCCATCTGTCACTGGTTGATCTCGCCCTCCAGCACAGTGACCGTGTCATCGTCTCAATTTTTGTCAACCCGACGCAATTTGCAGCCAACGAGGATTTCTCCACCTACCCGCGCGACATCAAAACCGATGCAAAGCTGTTGCAGCAACGTGGCGCCCATCTGATTTATAAACCACTTAGTTCTGAAATGTACGGCGCCCATGAAACAACCCGGGTCATTGTGGGTAAAATCGCCCAAGGGTTATGCGGCACATCACGCCCCCACTTCTTTGAAGGTGTGGCCACTGTCGTATGCAAGCTTCTGTGCCAGGCCAGCCCCGATGTCGCTGTCTTTGGTGAAAAAGACTACCAGCAGCTTCTGGTGATCCGCACCATGGTGCGTGATTTATCGATCCCGACAAAAATTATCGGCGGCAAACTGATACGCGAAGCCGATGGTCTGGCGATGTCGTCGCGCAATCAATATCTGACCAAATCCCAGCGCTCCAAGGCGCCACTGTTATATAAAGCCCTGCAACAGGTAGTCGATATTGTTGAAAAAGGTCATAGTGTCAGCCAGTCAATCAAGGCGGCAAAAAGCCAGTTGACCAATCAGGGGTTTGTAGTTGACTATCTTGAGCTGCGCGATGCCGACACACTGGACCTGGTGAATAAAGATACCAGACCCGATGCCCGGCTGCGAATTTTCGCCGCAGCTTCTTTAGGCAAAACCCGCCTGATTGACAATCTTGCGGTCTCAAATCTGGAACCCTGAACTTGCGGCAGGAGGCAAAAATTCGATGATACAGCCTTCACCAAAAGAATGGACCAGATCGACACGTGCCGGTGATGTCAATTGTGATTTGTTGCAGGCGCGCTTTATCGACCATTCGTATGACCGCCACATTCATTGCGGCTATGCCATCGGGGTTATCACGCACGGTGTGGAAAGTTTCTGGTGCAATGGCGCTACTTATCACGCCCCTGCCGGTTCAATTGTCACCGTTAATCCCTATGAAGTACATGACGGATCACCAGGCATTGAGGAAGGCTTTGCCTATCGCATGTTTTATTTTTCACCGGAAGATTATGTTGATGTATTAGGCGAAAATGACGGTAAACCGGTAATCGCGCCGCATTTTGCCAATGCTGTTATCAATGACCCCGAGTTGAGCCGGCAGTTGGCAGGTCTGCACAGTACCCTGCAAAACGAACCCGATGGCCTGTTGCGCCATGAAAACTGGATAGAGGTCTTGACCCGACTGGCTTTGCGACACGCCGATTTACCACCCTCTGCCATACAAAATCGCAGCGATTTACCGGCGGCACGAAAAATGCGGGAATACCTCCACGACAATCTGTCCGCAGGTGCTGGCCTTGAAGAACTGGGGCAGATAACCGGCCTGTCGCCCTTTCAGGCCCTGCGGCAGTTTAAAGCCAATTACGGCATGACGCCGCATCGTTATCTGACCAACATCAGATTGTTCAAAGCCCAGGGACTTCTCATGGAGGGCGTGCCACTGGTAGACGCAGCCTTTGCCAGCGGTTTTTCCGATCAGGCTCACCTCACCCGCTGGTACAAACGCATTTACGGCATTACTCCGGGAAAATATGCCGCCGCCTGCAATAACGTTCAATACTTTCAATCGCCAACCACTTAAACACCAGCTTCATTCTTTTTTGGAAGTGGTGTTTATGGGGCTGCCTGATAATTTTTTGAACGCTGTACGCAAGGGCATGGTTCTCAACCTGCCGGTGGTAACCAGTGTGGTGGCTTACGGGTTTGTTTGTGGAGTTTTATCGCGTAAGGTTGAAATGACGGTGTGGCAGGTGGCCGCACTGAGTGGTCTCATGTACTCCGGCACAGCCCAACTGCTGATTGCCGGTCTGTGGACCACCGATGTCGGCATTGCAGCAGCGCTTGTGTCCGTACTCGCCATCTCTTTGCGCTATGTGCTGATTGCGGCAACCTGTGCCCCCCTGCTCAAACCCTTTCCTATACCTGCACGGTATTTGATGGTGTCACTGGTGGCCGATGAAAACTGGGGCGTGGCCATGGCGCACCGTGACAAGGACACCATTGGCGGTGCTTTGCTGCTCGGTGGCGGTTTGACCTTGTGGGTGGGCTGGATGATATCAACCTTGTCCGGCTGGTATTTTGGCGCTATTATTAATGATCCGGCACAATTCGGGCTCGATTTTGACTTTACAGCGGTTTTCCTGTCTTTGGTAATCATCATGGCCAGGGACAGCAAAAACCGCCCGCTCATCACCATTGCCTGCGCCGCCATAGCTGCCCTTCTGGCTCACCGGTTTCTTGGCGGCTCCTGGCCCATTATCAGTGCAGGCGTGGCCGGTGCCAGCGCTGCCGCCCTCACCTACTCAGATACGGAAACCTCGCCATGAATGAACAACAGGCCTTTATCATCATTGCCGGTGCTATCATTATCACCCAGGGCCTGCGCTATCTCGGCCTGTCCATTGGCGGCCTGTTGCCAACCACGGGCAGAATGGGCGCTTTTCTCAATGCCGTTCCCATAGCAATTTTAACCGGACTTGTGGCTCCATCTGTTTTCACTGGCGGCACCATCATCCTTACCGGTGCCGCAATAACAGCCATCGTCGCTTATTACACCACAAACATGCTGGCAGCGATGGTAAGCGGCATCATTGTTGTAGTGGCCTTGCGTCATGGGTTTTTGTTTTAAAGCAATCCCAGTTCAATCAGCTCAGCATGCATGGCGGCTGGCAGGTCCTGATTGTTGCGGTCATAGAGGCCAATGTCTACCGGTGCATCTTCAGGTTTGAGGTAACGCCAGCCCTGGAACGGGCGGCGTGGTTGCGGGCGTGTGGCGATCAGATCCTTGTGCAACATCAAGCGGCAGCGCTTTATGCCGTCCTCATCGACAAACGGGACGATGTCGGTGATAAGCTGGCGCACCTGAACTGCGCCCTTGATTACCCAGTATAAAGAGCCATCATCAAGCACTTCTGTCTGACGGCGCGGCATCATGCGGGTTTTGTGAAACAATACTTCACCGCGTTCAAGCCGGGCGTTTTGAAAGTCGGCCAGTTCGCCGATCTCACTAACGCCAACGCAAAGCTTGATGATGTGAAGCGGCATACTTAGACCTCAACGCTCTCAGCTTCCAGCATGATGATAATATCACCATCGCTCACCTGCTCGCCCTCGGCGGCGCGTATTTCGGCGACAATACCGGAGATGCCTGCCACCAGCGGATGTTCCATCTTCATGGCTTCCAGCACCGCCAGTCTGTCGCCCTGGGCAACCACATCGCCTTCAGCGACAAACAACCTTTGTAATTTGCCCGTCATGGGTGCGCGAATAATAGCACCACCGATGCCGGCACCATCCTCAAGGCTCAAAAAATCATACGCCCTGATGCTTAAATGATGCCCGGCAACATAGACCAGCACTGTTTCACCATCAGCAACTATGGAGAAGTTTACAGGTTTCTCATCTATTCGGGCTGAGGCTTTAAGTGGGTTTTGCATATCAAGATCGGAAATTAAAAACTTCTCATCCGCAATCAAAACCTCGTAAGCGTCATCCTGTGGCCAGTTGACCCGAGCAGTGGTTCTCACCCCATCGATTTCCACTTCAATGGCGGTGATTCTGGCGCTGCCTAGCTGCCATGCGTTTGCCTGACCAAAGGGGGAATATGTATCGTTCGAAAAATCTTCACAAGCGCGATCGGTTTCACACCATGCCAGTCGCGCGGCAATGGCAATGGCATCAATGCGGGCGTTACGCGTGAGTGATGGCAATGTTGCTAAATGAGCCTCAATAAACCCGGTATCGACGCTGCCACGGCCAAAGTCTTCGTGAGAAATCAAATCCGTCAGAAAACCGGCATTGGTTTTAACGCCAAGAACG
Organism: Alphaproteobacteria bacterium; assembly: GCA_024278055.1. Lineage (GTDB taxonomy): Bacteria > Pseudomonadota > Alphaproteobacteria > Rhizobiales > JAJFHR01 > JAJFHR01. The sequence goes on from JAJRTY010000033.1 coordinate 9,336, forward strand.
GCGGTCTGTTTCAGGGCCTGCGCCATGCGCTCAATCGCCCCGTCGCGGCTGTCCGCCCGGGTTATCAGCTTGGCAATCATCGGGTCATAAAAGCGTGAAACTTCACCACCCGTTGCAATGCCCGTATCGATACGCAAACCATCGCTGGCAATTTCCGGCCAGCCCAGAGAGTGAATTTTTCCCGGCGACGGCAAAAAGCCATTGCCCGGGTCTTCGGCATAAAGCCGCACTTCAATTGAATGACCGCGAATGCTCAGGTCTTTTTGGTGTAACGGCAAATCCTCACCAGCGGCCACACGCAACTGCCATTCCACCAGATCAACGTTCGTGATATACTCAGTTACCGGATGCTCTACCTGAAGTCTCGTGTTCATCTCCATGAAATAAAACGGTGTTTCATCGTTCAGCTTTTTTGAGCCTGGAACTATAAACTCGACTGTTCCCGCGCCATGATAATCCACCGCCCGGGCGGCTTCTACGGCGGCATCACCCATGCGTTTGCGTAACGCCTGTGTCATTCCCGGTGCCGGAGCTTCTTCAATTACCTTTTGATGGCGGCGTTGCAGAGAGCAATCGCGCTCAAACAGATGGACATAATTGCCAAATCTATCACCGAAAATCTGGATTTCGATATGGCGCGGATTTTCGATGAATTTTTCCAGAAGCACCACATCATCGCCAAAAGCGTTTTTGGCTTCGCGCTGGCATGCAGCCAGTTCAGATGAAAAATCTTGCACGCGTTCAACCTTGCGCATGCCCTTGCCACCGCCACCGGCAACAGCCTTGATGAGAATGGGATAGCCGATTTTTTCCGCCTGCTCCCCAAGATCTTGTGCTGATTGATCGCTGCCGTGAATACCCGGCACCACCGGCACCCCCACATCCTCCATCAATGCCTTGGCCCTGTCTTTCAGTCCCATTGCCTTTATGGCGGTGGCATTCGGGCCAACAAAGGCAATCCCCGCGTGCTTACAGGCATCGGAAAATTCTGCATTTTCCGATAAAAATCCGTAGCCGGGATGAATACACTCAGCGCCTGCATCGCGTGCAACCTGCAATATTCTGTCACCATCAAGATAGCTTGATGCAGCCTCGGCTTCGCCAATCAGATACGCTTCATCGGCGTTTTGAACATGAAGGGCGTGTTCATCTGCCGTTGAACAAACAGCAATGGTGCGCAGGCCCATGTTTTTGGCAGTGCGCATGATACGGCAGGCAATTTCGCCGCGATTGGCAACAAGAATTGATTTGAACATATTACATCCTGAACACGCCGAAGCTGGTTTGCGGTATGGGCGCATTCAGGGCAGCCGACAGCGACAGGCCCAGAACCATCCGCGTTTCCGCCGGCGTTATTATACCATCGTCCCAAAGCCGCGCGGTGGCATAATAAGGATGGCCTTCGCGGTCATACTGGGCGCGGATCGGGTCTTTAAACTCAATCTCATCCTGCTCTGACCACTCATCGCCCGCACGTTCAATATTGTCACGCCTGACGGTTGCCAGAACTGAAGCTGCCTGCTCCCCGCCCATAACCGAGATACGCGCATTGGGCCAGGTAAACAGCGTGCGCGGTGAAAACGCCCGGCCACACATGCCATAATTGCCGGCACCAAACGAGCCGCCAATGATGACGGTGAACTTGGGTACCTGCGCACACGCAACAGCTGTCACCAGCTTGGCGCCATCTTTGGCAATGCCGCCGGTTTCATATTTTTCCCCCACCATAAAGCCCGAAATATTCTGCAAAAACAGCAAAGGGATGCGGCGCTGGCAGCACAGTTCAATAAAGTGCGCTGCTTTCAGGGCTGCCTCGGAATACAAAATGCCATTGTTGGCAATAATGCCGACGGGATAGCCCATAATATGGGCAAAACCGGTGACAATCGTGGTGCCATAGAGCCTCTTGAACTCATCAAAATCTGAGCCATCAACCAGACGCGCGATCACTTCGCGCACATCATACCGGGTGGCAAAGGATTGCGGCACAATGCCATTGAGTTCATTTGCGTTAAATTTTGGTTCAACCGGCTTGCGTAACGGAATATCAACCGTCTTTTTAGAGTTGAGACGCTTGATGACAGAACGCGCAATCGCCAGAGCATGGTCATCACTTTCAGCCAGATGATCAACCACCCCGCTGGCACGCGCATGGATATCACCACCGCCCAGAGCCTCGGCACTCACTTCTTCTCCTGTGGCTGCCTTCACCAGAGGCGGACCGGCAAGGAAGATAGTGCCCTGTTCTTTGACGATGATGGTTTCGTCCGACATGGCAGGCACATAAGCACCGCCCGCCGTACACGACCCCATCACCACGGCAATCTGGGCAATGCCCATGGACGACAGAGTGGCCTGATTATAGAAGATACGGCCAAAATGTTCCTTGTCAGGGAAAACTTCCGTGTGATTGGGCAGGTTGGCCCCACCGGAATCCACCAGATAGACACACGGCAAATGGTTCTCACGGGCGATTTCCTGAGCGCGCAGGTGTTTTTTCACTGTGAGGGGGTAATACGTGCCGCCCTTGATGGTGGCATCATTGCAGATTATGATGCATTCGCGGCCCTCAATGCGGCCAATGCCTGTTATCAGCCCGGCTCCGTGGATGGCGGCATCATACATCTCATGTGCTGCCAGCGGCGACAACTCCAGAAACGCCGACCCCACATCAATCAACCGCATGACGCGTTCGCGCGGCAGCAATTTACCGCGATCCAAATGGCGCTGGCGCGATTTTTCCGGCCCGCCAAGAGCTGCATTTGCCCGCTTGTCATTGAGATCATCGACAAGCGACTTCATCGCCGCTTCATTGGCTTTGAACTCATCAGATGAGGGAGAGATTTTTGACGTTAGAATGGCCATAATCTACAATTCTTCAACCACGCCGCCACACTCTTTCCACGCCTTGAAGCCACCAGCCATGTGGCACACCGGCTTTAGCCCCATGCGATGAGCGGATTGCGCGGCAAGGGCTGAGCGCATACCACCGGCGCAGAAAAATACAAATTTTTTATCCTGAGCGAAAATATCCTTGTGATACGGGCTGGCAGGATCTATCCAGAACTCCACCATGCCGCGCGGACAATGAAAGGCACCGGGAACTTTACCGTCGCGCTGCAATTCACGAATATCGCGAATATCAATTAAAACAACATCCTCATCGCCGTAAATTGCTTTAACGTCATCAACGCTTACAGTTTCAATTTCTTTCTCAGCTTCCTCACATAAGGCTTTGATACCAATTGTTATATTCTGTGTCATGTTTAAGTCTTTCAGTTAATTAACTCAACCGCAACAGCCGTTGCTTCGCCACCGCCAATACAAAGGGAGGCAACGCCGCGGGTTTGATTGTGTTGCTTTAATGCCGCCAGCAGGGTCACAATGATACGCGCACCCGAGGCACCAATCGGGTGGCCGAGCGCACACGCACCGCCGTGAATATTCACCTTGTCATGGGGAATATCAAGCTCACGCATGGCCGCCATCGTCACCACGGCAAAGGCCTCATTGATCTCAAACAGATCAACACTGTCCTTCCTCCATCCGGTCATCTCAAACAGTTTTGTCATGGCACCCACTGGAGCGGTCGTGAACCAGGCAGGTTCTTGTGCATGCGAGGTACAGCCGACAATTCTGGCCAGCGGGGTTGCTCCGCGTTTTTCAGCCACGCTTTGGCGCATCAAAACAAGTGCGGCGGCACCGTCCGAAATCGAACTGGAATTAGCCGCTGTTACCGTCCCGTCTTTGGCAAAGGCCGGTCGTAGATTGGGAATTTTATTGATATTGGCCTTGCCCGGCTGTTCATCGTGAGAAATGGTAATGTCACCCTTGCGGGTTTTGAAGCTTACCGGCGTTACTTCACCATCAAAAGAACCATCATCGATAGCCTGTTTGGCGCGCTGCAAAGAGGTTATGGCGAAATCATCCTGGGCTTCACGGGTAAACTGAAAATGCTGAGCCGTGGCTTCAGCGAAAACACCCATGAGAGTACCGCTGTCATAGGCATCTTCCAGCCCGTCGAGAAACATATGATCCTTGACCTCGCCATGGCCAAGTCGCAAACCGCCCCGAGCCTTTGGCAGCAGGTAAGGTGCATTTGTCATGCTTTCCATACCACCGGCCACTATGACATCATCTGGCCGCGCATGCAGCCCCTCACAGGCCATCATTACCGCCTTCATGCCCGAGCCGCACATTTTATTGATGGTGCTGCATGGTACAGCCTGGCTTAAGCCCGCACCCAGTGCCGCCTGACGTGCCGGTGCCTGGCCAAGACCGGCAGGCAGACCACAGCCCATCAGCACTTCAGCAACGTCTTCAGACCCAAGGCCCGCACGTTCAACTACGGAACTTATAGCGGAACTGCCAAGCTCTACCGCCCCGATGGCAGAAAAATCACCCTGAAAACCCCCCATGGGTGTGCGGGCAGCGGCGACAATGACGATGGCATCTTTTGTCATTAAATTATCTCTTCCAGTCTGCCCGAAACAATATTCAATACCCAGCCATGCAAAGAAAGTTCGCCTGCCGCTTCCGCTTCGGCAATATAGTCGTAGCTGCGCAGGTTATTGACACTCATGATCACGGCCTCTTTTCCAGCACCATCGCCTGATCTTCCAGTGAGCCGCCTTTCCGTATTACATCGGCTTTGATGTCATCCAGCGGCTTGAGGTAATGCTTTATGCAGGGAAAATCCAAATCCTGAAGGGCGGCACGAATTCCGCCGCAATCCGTATGGCCCATCACAGCAACATGCTTCACTTTCATTACCTTGATTGCAAATTCAAGAGCTGCTGCTTCTGTCTCGCGCTGCTCCGATGCCACCGAGGTGCCGCGGATAAGGGCTGCTATATTACGCAAAATCAATGCCCTGCCCTTTGGAATACCCAAATCACCAATGGGGTCTTTACGTGCATCCACACAACCGATCAGCAGCATCTCCGGCCTGTGGGCAGGCACATCAGCTACATCGCCGGCAGAGGCCTGAAGGTTGGATGATCCTGTCAGAATGTCGTTAATGATAGTCATGGAAATTCCTTAAAAAAGTTCATCAGCTGGTTTCTTCAAACAACTCACGGCCAATCAGCATGCGGCGGATTTCAGAAGTTCCCGCGCCAATTTCATAGAGCTTGGCATCGCGCAGCAATCGCCCGGTGGCATAATCATTGATATAGCCATTACCGCCCAGACACTGGATTGCCTCCAGAGCCATCCAGGTTGCTTTTTCCGCTGCATACAAGATAGCACCGGCAGCATCTTTGCGAGCAGTTTCACCGCGATCGCAGGCATTGGCAACCGCATAGACGTATGCCTTGCAGGCGTTCATGGTGGTATACATATCGGCAAGTTTGCCCTGCATCAGCTGAAACGTGCCAATGGGTTTGCCGAATTGCTGGCGCTCATGCACGTAAGGCACCACCATATCCATGCATGATTGCATAATACCCAGCGGGCCGGCGGCCAGAACCACACGCTCGTAATCAAGCCCGCTCATCAACACCTTGACCCCGCCGCCAATTTTCCCGAGCACATTTTCTTCCGGCACTTCACAGTCTTCAAACACCAGCTCACAGGTGTCAGAGCCGCGCATTCCCAGTTTGTCGAGTTTTTGCGCGGTGGAAAATCCCTTGAATGTCTTTTCTATTAAAAAGGCGGTTATCCCGCGTGACCCGGCTTGGGCGTCGGTTTTGGCGTAGACCACCAGAGTTTCAGCCTCCGGCCCGTTGGTGATCCACATTTTTGTGCCGTTGAGCACGTAAACGTCACCTTTTTTTTCCGCCTTGAGCTTCATCGAAACCACGTCTGACCCGGCACCGGGTTCAGACATCGCCAATGCCCCCACATGTTCGCCCGATATCAGTTTTGGCAGATAACGCTGTTTTTGTTCAGGCGTACCATTACGGCTGATCTGGTTGACGCACAGATTTGAATGCGCCCCGTATGACAGGCCGACACTTGCCGAGCCGCGCGAAATCTCCTCCATAGCGACCACATGGCCAATATAGCCCATGCCAGAGCCGCCATATTCTTCTTCCGCAGTAATTCCCAAAAGGCCAAGCCCACCAAGCTGCGGCCATAAATCGCGCGGAAACTGGTTGGTCCTGTCAATTTCCTCGGCCCGCGGGGCAATCCTGTCGGCGGTAAAAGAACGCACGGTATCGCGCAACATGTCGGCGGTTTCATCAAGACCGAAATTCAGGGATGGAAAATCATTTGCAATCATATAGTCCACTCCTGAAAGCCTGACCGTCGGTTGTATCTGCCAAAATCATAAACATATCCCGGTCGGTTGCACATCTTACCTGATCACACTTTATGCAGGCAAATACATCCATTTGGCAATTGGACAAACTGTCACCGACACCGGTCGTAAACTCGCTATT
>JAJRTY010000034.1 GCA_024278055.1 Alphaproteobacteria bacterium
ACACTTCGCATATGTTCAGTTGCTTGACCTTGCTTTTCAAATAGTATTCAATTATTCTAATATATCACAAAGACCAATCCACGGGATTCTTGGAGGATCGAATTCATGACTGAGGCTAAACTGGAAAATGCAAAGAGCATGTCCATCATCGTAACCAAGGGAAGCCTCGATTGGGCCTATCCTCCGTTCATTCTTGGCACCACAGCTGCCGCAATGGATATCAAGGTAACGATGTTTTTCACCTTTTACGGTCTCCCGCTGCTGCTCAACAAACTTGATCTTCAGGTTACTGCCCTCGGCAATGCGGCAATGAAAATGCCGATGATGGGAATGCATATGGGAATGCCCAATATCGTTGCGGCAATTCCTGGCGTTGATGCTGCGGCTTCAAAAATGATGAAAAACCTGATGAAAAAGAAGGGCGTTGCCCCGATTGAAGATCTGCGTGAGGCCGCTGTTGATCTCGATGTGCGGATGATTGCCTGTCAAATGACGATGGATTTGTTCGAGTATGACAAAAAAGAGATGATTGACGGTATCGAACTCGGCGGCGCTGCAACCTATATGGAAGTGGCTGCAAAGTCTGAAATTAATCTGTTCATCTAAAACGCAAGTCATCGCCACAGCACGTAGAAACTTGCATTAGTCGGCAGGTTTCCGGCGTTTTGGTGTGCGATTGCCAAATCCCAATGCGCGTATCAAACTGAAAAACCAACCAAAGAAAGAGAACTATCATGGCTGATCAAACACTCGATGCAAAAGGTCTCAATTGCCCACTTCCAATTTTGAAGGCTAAGAAGACCATCAAATCCATGGCCTCTGGTGAAACACTGGAAATTTTGTCAACCGACCCGGGTTCGGTTGCTGACTTTGAAGCATTTTGCCGCCAGACCGGAAACGAACTGGTGAGTTCTTCAAGTGAGGGCGATACCTACAAGTTTTTGATCAAGATCGCCGCCTGATCTCGCTGAATTAAATATTTCATTGCAAGACGTGGCCAGTTTTGTCATTTTATCTTTGCCGCCATATCTGCTCACCGGCGACAGGAGTTAACATGACAAAACTGGCCACGTCTTTATTTTTGCCTGCGATTGCCATATTTGGATTTTCCAGTCTGGCCTTTGCACAAAACATCACCCCCAATTCCAATCTTGCCTCTGATACGGCTGTGGGCCGGGCAATGGAGGCGCCGGTTAATACCCTGCCTTTGGACAAAAAATGGTGGTGGAGTTCTGCCTGGTATGATGATGGCATTCTTGAAGTTCCGACAAATTACGCGGTAACAGAGCGCGAGGTTTCCTACATTAATCCGGAAGACGGCACCGAGGTTCCAGCCGTCATTTTCCGGCCGAAGAAGGAAGGCAAATATCCCGGCGTGTTGTTTCAGCATGGTCGCCGCGGTCTTGATGAGCCGGTCAAAAAACTGGCCAAACGCATGGCTGCACGCGGCTTCGTGGTTCTCGCACCAGACGTTTATTCAGCCCGGTTTATTGATGAACGGCCGATTGAACATCTGGTTGAGACCGAAGGCGATGTCAATGCCGGTGTTGATTTCCTGCTCAAGCAGCCGGACATCTCGACTTCCAGAATATGCCTCTATTCGCACACCCGCGGTGGCTATTATACGTTGCAGGTCGCGGTCAAATACAAACGACAGGAGAATGATGTCGCCTGTTATGTTTCGTTTTATCCGCATTGGCAAAACCCCAATGCGGCGGAACCGATGCAGGTTTACCGCTATGCCAAAGAGGTCGATGATCTGACCCTGCCGACGATGATATTCATCGGTGAATATGACCAATATCAGCGCCGCCGTTCGATGGAAACTGCCGTCAGTTTTATGAAAAAAGACGGTAAGGACGTGCGGTTGATCATCTATCCTGGTGTCGGGCGCGGTTTTGATTTCCGCACCCCCAATGTGCGCACCTTTGCCGATGATCTGGCAACCAAGGACTCGGTCCAGCGCGCCGCCGCGTTCATGCGTAAGCATTTGAAGCCGTGGATAAAAAAATAACCTGATCTTCGCCACATCAAATCCGGCGACGGTTTGCCTCAAATGAAAAAACAGCGCAAGCCAACGCGCCTTCCGAATTCAAATTGCCAAACCGAAATTTCGGGCATAGGCTCCTGATTGTTGAACGCAATGAGGGGGCTGATGTCCTAATTTTTGGAGTGCACAATGGCCACAGACAACGCCTCTTCAACACCGCAATCCTCGGGTCCAAAAAAGCCGTTTGGCCGCCATCGTCGAAAAATTGCACCCTTTGAAATTCCCGAACATCCAGGCATGAATGCCGATGCCGAGGCGCTTGAAAAATGGTCGAGGGCAAAAGCTGCTAATTTTAATCAACACGTTATTGGCTATGGCTCTCTGGCCGAGGGTGAATGGAGCAATGCCGGGATTGCCGAGCCGGACCTGCCGAAAATGCGGCAATACCGGATTGAACGCATTCGCCAACAATTGCGCCAGCGCGATCTTGCCGGAATTTATCTCTACGATCCACTCAATGTTCGTTATGCCACCGACACCACCAATATGCAGATCTGGACCATGCACAACCCGGTGCGCGCCTGCTTTATTGCCACCGA
>JAJRTY010000035.1 GCA_024278055.1 Alphaproteobacteria bacterium
ATACGCGGGAAGCCGGGGTGCGTAATCTTGAGCGTGAACTGGCGACACTGACCCGCAAGGCGGTAACCCGTATCTTGCGCCACAAAGAAGTGTCGATTGCAGTGACCAAGGAGAATCTGTCTGATTTTCTCGGCGTCAGCCGGTTCCGTTATGGCGAAGCTGAAAGCGAGGATCAGGTTGGTGTGGTCACCGGGCTTGCGTGGACTGAAGTTGGCGGAGAACTGCTGACTATTGAAGGCGTGATGATGCCGGGTAAGGGCAAAATGACGGTTACCGGCAATCTGCGTGATGTGATGAAAGAATCGATCTCGGCGGCCGCCAGCTACGTGCGCTCGCGTTCGATTGACTTTGGTGTTGAACCGCCGCTGTTTGACCGCCGCGACTTTCATGTGCATGTGCCGGAAGGTGCAACCCCCAAGGATGGTCCATCTGCCGGTGTTGCCATGGCAACGGCTATTGTCTCGATCATTTCCGGAATTCCGGTGCACCGCAATCTTGCGATGACCGGCGAAATTACCCTGCGGGGCAGGGTGCTGCCAATCGGTGGTCTGAAAGAGAAGCTGCTGGCCGCCCTTCGTGGTGGCATTACCAAGGTGTTGATCCCGGAAGAAAATGCCAAGGATCTGGCTGAAATTCCGGACAATGTTAAAAATGCCCTGGAAATTATTCCGGTCAGCCATCTTGATGAGGTCTTGCCGCACGCGCTGCTGTCGATGCCGGAACCCATTGAATGGGACGAGGCCGCTGCCGCCCTGGCTGCCAAAGCGGACGAATCAGTGGCGCAGATTTCCCATTGAGGTGGGTCTGCGTCGCGCGCTGATTACCTTTCGTTAACTATAATGAAGCCGGATTTCGTAAATCCGGCTTCCTGTTTCTCTAATTGGCAAGAGAAACGGCTAAAAAGCAGCCGAAAAGCCCGCTTTCCCTTGTCATTGCGCCAATAAAATAAGAATATCCGGCCAACACAAACTGAGTCGATATGTCATTGGCCCAACGAGGAAGGAACCATAAGAATGAACAAAAATGAACTTATTGCCGCTGTTGCGGACAAGGCAGATATGACCAAAGAGCAAGCTGGTGCTGCTGTTGATGCAACAATCGACACAATTTCAGACACCCTGAAAGATGGCGGTGAAGTTCGCCTGCTCGGTTTCGGGAATTTTGTTGTGACCCATCGCAAAGCCACCACCGGTCGTAATCCGCAGACAGGTGCCGCCATTCAGATTGCTGCAACCAATGTTCCAAAGTTCAAGCCCGGCAAGGGTCTGAAGGACAAAGTCAACAGTTAGACTTCGTCAGGTTTGAAGAATTTATCGCCCCGCATCACCTCGATGCGGGGTTTGTTTTTGCGATTGCAGCAGCACTTGAATTAGTTTCATAATTTATGCGTTTGAGGTCAATTTCACCCTTGCGTTATTGCCATGAAGCGAATACATCAACGCTGCTGTCCATGTGATGTGGATGCAAAGGGCGATTAGCTCAGTTGGTAGAGCATCTCGTTTACACCGAGAGGGTCGGCAGTTCGAGCCTGTCATCGCCCACCATACAATTTAAGTCGGCAGAACTACGGTCGGCGCTGTTAAAGGCGCTGGGAAAATTTAAATTCGAACACCTTTGTTATGGTGCTTGACACGCTCCCGCCCAGACCGTATGCAACGCCGACTTTGAAGCGCATTGCTTCATAACTGCGCGGGTGTAGCTCAGTTGGTTAGAGTGCCGGCCTGTCACGCCGGAGGTCGCCGGTTCGAGCCCGGTCACTCGCGCCACTTCTTACAATAATCTATCAGTATTGCGAGAAGTGCGCGCCCCGCCGACGGTGGGCGTTTCGAACATTGATTTTGGTCAAGAGTTTCGAAAATATTGCTGAATTATTTGCAAAATTTGAAGCCTGTGCACTTGCCTCTTTTCTGAGGCTGTTCTATCCCTCAAACAATAGTTTGATGGCTGTATCATCAACAGGATTGACCGCGCACCCTTAAAATTCCAATTTTGAGAATGTGGAAGAACCGAGGCAAAACATATGGAAGCCCTGTTAATTTCTTATCTGCCGGTGATAATCTTCATTGGAGTTTCTGCAATAATTGGCGTGGTTTTGCTGGCAGTACCATTTGTGCTGGCGTTCAAGGCTCCAGATGATGAAAAACTTTCCGCCTATGAGTGCGGATTTAATCCGTTCGACGATGCGCGGATGAAGTTTGACATTCGGTATTATCTGGTCGCCATCATGTTCATCATATTTGATTTGGAAATGGCATTTTTATATCCGTGGGCGGTGAGTTTTGGAAAGCTCGGCTGGTTCGGGTTCTGGTCGATGACGGCGTTTTTGGGCATTTTGGCCATCGGCTATATTTATGAATGGAAAAAGGGTGCAATGGAATGGGATTAGAAAATAACTCATCCACGTTGATTGCCCCAACCCCAACCGGTATCCTTGATCCTGCTACCGGCAAACCTGTGGGCAGTGATGATCCGTTCTTTTCCGGCATCAATGATGAACTGGCCGACAAGGG
>JAJRTY010000036.1 GCA_024278055.1 Alphaproteobacteria bacterium
AGCGGCAACATCAACCAAAGATTTCCCGCTATCGAGGCTCTCTTTCAGTTTAACCGTCCGCGCATCAACCGCAGCGGCAATTTCGTCTTTGCGCCAGTCAGCAGCAACTTTGTCCTTGACCTCGTCAAATGTGCGGTCACGCGCCGCAATTACTTCCTTGACCTCAAACCACATATAACCGGCGGTACCCACATTGAGATAGTCGGTTTCCTCATTAACATCAGATTCAAATATGCCTCTCAACAAATCCGCCGAATTAGGCAGGTCCTTGATGATTTCACCGCTCGGTGTCGCACCAGATGCCGATATCGCGTCAATGACCCTGAGTTTGAGACTGTTCTTTGCGGCAATCTCTTCCAGTGTGGAACCACCGGCCCGCAAATCTTCAATGGTGTTTTGCAGATCAATAACCTCATCGGCAGCCTGGCGCAGAGCCAGTTCTTTTCTGATCTGATCTTTGACCTCGGCAAATGGAGTGACGACCGCCGGTACAATTTCAACAGTGCGCACCATTACCGGACCAAATGTACCTTCAAGAACACCACTAAGAGTATTGAGTTCAAGCGAGAATACCTTATCGGAAATTTTAGGATCAGGGAAATTCGCTTTTGTCAGCATCCCAAGGTCCAAATCCTCGACTTTCAGGTCCATTTCCGAAATCAGAGTTTCAAACAACGTACCATCGGCAATCGACTTTGCCGCCTTATCCGCATCTTCCTGATCCTTGAAGACGATCTGTTGAACCCGGCGCTGTTCTGGTGTGCCATATTTATCTTTACGCGCCTCATAGTCATCTTTTATCGCCTGATCGTCGACCTCGATAGTGTCGACAATGTCTTCCGGTTCAACCTTCAATATCGAAACCTTGCGAAATTCCGGGGCAGCATATTTTGTCTTGTTTTTCTTGAAATATTTTTGCAGATCGTCGACTGCCGGTTTTGGATCAATGCCGAGGTTTTTGGCGCTCAACAAAAGGAAATCGAATTTGCGTTCTTCGAGCGAATAGCTGGCAGCGGCCTGATAAAACAGTTTCGGCAATATTTCACCACGTCCGGTGGCTTCAAAAATCTGGTTGCGAACGGCAACCCGGTTGCGGCCATTAATATAGTCGTCTTCACGCATTTGTGCATTGCGGATCGCCTGCTGGAAACGATCGCGGCTAAAGTTACCGGAAGAATCCTTGAAAGCCTCGTCTTCTCCAATCAGCCGCGCCAGAGTATTTTTGGAAAGCCCCAGATTCAACTGGCGGGCATTTTCGTCCAAAACCGCACCGGCGACAATTTCCCCCATGACCTGGGTGTCAACACCTAACGAGCGCGCCTGCTCCGGCGTCAATTGGGTGCCAAACTGGCGTGACATATTGTTGATGCTGCGGCGGTAAACCAGATTATAATCAGATACACTGACCTTGGTGTCACCAACAGTTACCACCGCGCCTGCGGTATTTGTGCGAAACACATCGGCAATGCCCCAGACGCCAAAACTGACGACCAGCAAACCGATGAATATTTTGGCGACCCAGCCACTTACACTTCCGCGCAATAATTCCAGCATGATTATCCAATCTTTCCCGTGTGGTTGCCACACGGATATCCTCTAGCAAACAGCATCCACTTTTTCTGTACTAATAGTCAGTGCGCGGGTCTGCCGCAAGCGCTGTTGTATTGATTTGTTTGTCTGGCTTGATTAGTCAGGGCTGTATAAACCATCGCGATGCCAATTCAATGAGAGAAAACATTATCATGACACCGGAAATCAAGCCTGTCGTTGCCGGCAACTGGAAAATGAACGGATCCAGCAATTCGCAATCAATGGTTCGTGAACTTGTCGCAGGATATGATCAAAAACTGCAAGGCCAGGTCGATATGGCCATATTTCCGCCATCAATTTTGCTGGCACAAACAGCGTCCTGGCTTTCGGGGAGCAAAATATCATGCGGCGCACAGGATTGTCATGCAAACCAGTCCGGCGCCCATACCGGTGATATCGCCGCCGACATGATTGTCGATGCCGGTGGAACCATGGTGCTTGTTGGCCACTCAGAGCGCCGGGTCGATCATAATGAAAGCAATGATGAGGTTGCCGCAAAGGCCAGGGCAGCCTGGCAATCAGGCTTGACCGCGTTCATTTGCATCGGCGAACTTGAAGCCGAGCGCCGTTCCGGCAAAACCCTCGATGTGCTGGCCGAACAATTGGCTGGTTCGGTGCCGGATGGAGCAACTGCTGCAAACGCGGTCATTGCTTATGAGCCGGTGTGGGCCATTGGCACCGGCCTTGTACCGGAAGCCTCGGACGTTGAAGAGGCTCATGCCTTTATTCGTAAACAACTGGTTGAACGATTTGGCAATGCCGGTGCCACCATGCGCATCCTCTATGGCGGCTCGGTCAAACCCGGCAATGCCGGCGAACTGATGGCAATCAACAATGTCGATGGCGCACTGGTCGGCGGGGCCAGTTTGAAGGCGGAAGACTTTCTCGGTATTTGTGAAGCTTATCGAAATATGACTTGAAGCAGATAATTTGAATATCTATCTCCCAAGTTACTGGACATTGATAGTGCATAGTGTATTAAACCGCGTCCCCTGACATATTTGCCTCTGGTCGATGGACCTGGCAGAGCTTTCGGAATTCATCCATGGAAAATATTGCAACTGTTGTTATCGTAATTCATTTGATGGTGGTGCTGGCCCTTGTGGCTGTGGTGCTGCTGCAACGCTCTGAAGGTGGCGCACTCGG
>JAJRTY010000037.1 GCA_024278055.1 Alphaproteobacteria bacterium
AACGACTAACGAGCAAAGCCGAGCGCAGGCTGCGCGCCGCTTGAGCGCTGCTTTATGGAAAACCCGGCGGGTGGTCTCCGAGTTACACCCGAAAAATCTGTCGTTGTGGCACCGGAGGAGCGCAGCGAACGACTAACGAGCGACTGCGAGTGCAGGCTGCGCGCCGCTTGAGCGCTGCTTTATGGAAAACCCGGCGGGTGGTCTCTGAATCACACCCGAAAAATCTGTCGTTGTGGCACCGGAGGAGCGCAGCGAACGACTAACGAGCGACTGCAAGTGCAGGCTGCGCGCCGCTTGAGCGCTGCCTTATGGAAAACCCGGCGGGTGGTCTCTGAATCACACCCGAAAAATCTGTCGTTGTGGCACCGGAGGAGCGCAGCGAACGACTAACGAGCGACTGCGAGTGCAGGCTGCGCGCCGCTTGAGTGCTGCTTTAAACAGCCAAACTCAACTCTGAGGTGCCAGGGCCGGGTCTTTTGACAATGATAATTCAGCCTTGCGAAACTCCTCAAGGAAACTCCTCAACGTATCGATGGCGGCAATTTTCTTGGCTATGTTACGAAACTCTGCCTCACCCCCGCTGTTCGACGTGGTGATAACCTTGAATGTCTGAGCGTCCAAAGATTTGGCCATTTTGGTGCTGAATTTTGTCACAAGCCGCCTGGTTCCCAACATGTCTTCGGCAAGCGTATATGAGATTGCCGCACGCAGGACATTAATCCTTTGGACATCAGTTAATTCGCTGTCTCCTTTCCAGGCATCCCCCAGAAAGCGCTCATAGGCTTCGCCAGCGTTCTGCCAGTTTTTGCTGCGCCACAGAACAGCTGCGCGGGCGCGCTCTACATCTTTACCCTTTAGATTAGCCAGAACGCTTAACGCCAGTTCATAGCGGCTCAATTCTGCCAGTGCGCGGGCCTCCAGAAGAGCCCTTCGCCGGACCACAGTCTTGGGCAAAACCGCCTGACGTGTCCGCCTTATGGTGGTAAGGGCTTTTTGTGGCTGGCGTCTTAACAGTTCAACCATGGCAAGTCTGGTGGCCACTTGTGCGCGCGCTGCACCTTTCAGGCGTTTTTCAACCTGATGCGACAGAATTTCTGCGGCCTGATCCAAAAGGTCAACCGTTATGAGCGTGTCTGACAATCTGCGGATCATTTCATCACCCAACCGGCCGATCGGGGTCAATTCGCGAAAATCATAAAACAGGCTCAATGTCTGGAGTGGCGACAGGGACTTGATTTTTTCGCCCAGAAAAATCCGGTTGAACAAGGCAACCATATAATCCTGGATAAGCCGGCCAATTTTTTTGTCGCGATAATACGTCACCGCCGTGCGCATGGTTTCAAGTCCGCGTCTGTAACGTTTGCGGGCAACGTAAAGCTTGGCAAGTTCGCGCATGACTTTCAACTCAGTCTCGTCGCCGCGCCAGGCAATCAATTGTGATTCAAGCTGCTTAAGGGCTACATCGGATTTAATGTAACTCAGGCGAAATTCGAGCATGGTTTTGTAAAAGGCTGTTTCGGATTCGACTTTGCGATCACCATAGCTCAAAGCTTCATTGTAATAATCAAGGGCTTCATCATTGCGGGACTGCAATTCAAGGATGCGGCCGTTCAAAAACGCTGCTTCAGCAATATACTTTCGCTCCAGATTGGTTTTTGGCATGGCGGCGAGTTGGTAGCGTGCGCCCGATGTATCGTTTGATTCGATGTTTGCGCGCGCTGCACTGATGCGGAACAGGGCTTTTAACTCATCGGGGAAATTCTTCATCGAGCTTTCCCCACTGAAAAAACTCTTGCGGGCCTGCTCCCAGTTACCCTCGGCAACTTCGAGCAGTCCAATCCACAATTTTGTCTCATTATCGCGCACCAGCCCCTGTGATGCCAGATCAAACCTTGCCGCCTTGAGGCGATACATCATTAGATTGGCAACGCCACGCAAGGCGTGATACTTGGGATCATTTTCAATCTTTGGATTGATCCTTTTCAGAATTTCCAGAGTGCCAAGCGCTTCTGCACCAAGCTGATTGCCGACATATAGCTGCGCCAGTTCCAGGCGCGAGGCCATGGTGTATTTCATCTCCGATTTCGATGCGATGTCGCGTTCCAGTTGAGCGCGGCGTTTATAGAACCGCGGTCGCCCGCCTTGAGCCCATTTGGCAAAATCTATGTTGCCGGACAGCGAGATATCAACCACCTTTTGGGCCACCCGATTGGCCCAGGCCCCGTCGACACGAGACAACATCAATCCCTCATCGCGGGTAATCACCACGTTGTCGGAATTCAAATTGATTTTCAAATCATCAATCAAAGGTTTAACAGCGATGCCCTGGGCAGTGATAATTGTCGAAAACTCAACAAATTTTTGCACCCTGACAATCCCCTGGGGCTGCCCCAGTGCGGTTACAACCGCTATTTGATCACCAATTTGAGGATCTTTAAACTGGTGCAGGCGGGCGGGTTTTTTGAGATTAAAAGTGATCTTGGTGTGACCGTCCGAACGATTGCCAGAGTCCAGGGAAACCGGTTTAACCGGTGTTGCGATAAAATCACCAACACTCAACACCCAGCGGGTATCCTGTCTGGATACGCTGGCTAAAGAGGGGCGGTTCAACTTCAGCAACAGGGCGACAGTGTCTTTTGTCGAGATGATATTATAGCCCGAGATGCGATCAAATATTGTTTTGCCGTTGCCCAGCACACTCATGTCGAGCTTACGGTCGCTATCAAAAACCACCCACAGGCTTTCACCACGCTGAAAGACGGCGGCGGGTACATCTTGCGTGAACGGGAAACTCAACTGTATGTTGCCAGCCACCAGCTCGGCCTCGACTATGAGCGATTCGTTATTTTTCATCTCGGCTGAGGCTGAGGTTTTTTCAATCGGTGGGCTTTTTTCAATCGGTGGGCTTTTTTCTTCCGGTTGCTCCTTCATCGTCTGGGCTGATTTTGCTACCGGTTTTTCAGGCGCCACCTGTGGCACATCAGCTTTCATGGCTATGGACTTACCGCCGGATTGTGAAGCTTTTTTCACAACCATCTGCGGTTTTTTCACCTGTTCAGCATCTGATTTTTTTACCGGCATTACTGGAGAGGATTTTTTCACTGAGGAATTTCCAGCCGGTGTCGCCATTACGGATGCAGCTTTGGGGGTAACAGGTTGTGGCGTCACTTTTGTCGACAAGGGTGCATTAAACTCCACAACCTCTTTGCGCGCATCGACCGTTGCGGCTGATGGATCGTCCTTGTCGGCTGGCAAGCGGATGACCGGGTTTTGCTCGTATTCCTTTTCTTCCTAGACACTAAGAGAGCTGGTTACATCAACCACATAAGCCATGCCTTCGCGGAAGGCGCGGATATTGGTGTCCTCGCGCAGCATAATATCGACGACGAGACCATTATCGGTAAGTTTTGATTTGGCGCCGGTAATAAATTTTGGCTGATCAACTTTCAATCGTGTGACGTCGGTTCTGATCAGCTTGTCAAACTGAATGTTGAGAACCTTGCCATTGCGGCTAACCTTGACGCCAACTTTTTGTCCCAGTCAAACATCAGGCGGCTGAAGGTTGGATATTCCCCAACTCTGATCTTCAGGATATTCTTTGAGTTTTTAAACGCCTCACGCCTTGCCAGTTTACGCTTTTCTTCATCTTCCTTACGGTTTCTGGCAGAAATTTCATCGATAATTTTTTGCGGCAGCCCGGGAAGCAGCCCGACCCAGGGCTCGGGCAGTATGTCGATGAACAATCGATCACCAGCCTCGATGGTATTGAGCCTGAGATCTCTTGACAGTGCAAAGCGAATTGATTTGCCATCAGGGTCTACGCGTCCGATGGTGAAATATTCCTTCAACGGCACCATAAACTGGTCCAGCTTCAGGCTTATTGCTTCTTCAAATGAGATAATAAGCACGCCATCGGAAATTCTGGCGCGATAGGGTGGAAGTTTGGCAAACCGGAAGATGATACGACCATAGCCATTTTCATCGATGGCGGTAACCTGCGCGGTAACCTGCGCCTGGGCGGAAACTGACGACAGGTGGAAAAAGATCACGACCAAAAGCGCCAACAGGCCTTTGGGAATAGCGTGAATTGCCGACAGCCGATGGTGCTGCGCCTGTCGAAACCGCTTTTCGCACATCTTCAGACTATGCTGAAAAAATCCCGATAACCAATTCACGTGACACAACCGCCATAATCGACTTGAGAACACACCGCACAATACGGTCTCTCAAGATAGCCTACGCACAGTTAATACCCGATTAAATCGCGCAAACGCTGCTGTTCATCCCTGAGTTTCGTTACCAATTTGTGGCAATTCTTTTGTGGGTTTACTTTCGTCTACGGCTTTGGCGGCCAGTTGGACAGTCAACCGCTCTGCTGCATCAGCATCCATCTTGGCTAAAATCGCAGACATCTTGCGCGGTGCAATGCGTTCTGCAACCTGTAACACCACCTTGGAGTCAAGACGGCTTAAGATACGTGCGGCCTCTTTGGGTTTCATTCCCTCATATATCGAAACCAGTTTTTTGAATTTGCCTTCCTGAAGCTTTTTCTGCTGGGCATTTTGCTGGTCAATTTCGTCCCTGATTTTTTCCAGGGTACTGATTTTGTTATCTATGCGCTTTTCGGCAGCCTGCAGCAGGGTCATTTGCAAATCGAGTTTTTTCTCGCGCTCATCAAGCTCCTTGCGGCGTTTGGACAAGGACTCCAGCAAAGCCACTTCTGATTGGGACAGATTGGTAACCACCTGTTCCTGGGGGGCTTGAGCTTCTTCTTTTTTATCTTTTTTTGGTGTTTCGCCGTCTTTTTTCATCTCCGCCGACGCCGCTTCGTTCTCGGGTGGGTTAGCTGCGGGCTTTTGCTCAGCTGGTTTTTCCTGGGCCAGCGCCACATTAATCGATATCAGGGAAACGGTGTCATTGCGTAAAAAATCAGCTACTTTGAAACCAAGCACACCAAGAGCGGTTACAATTACAATCGGAAAAAGCCTAAAGCGCTGGTTCATAGATCAAACATCCTTCCGAATTAACCGGTTTTGTGCAAAAAGATCGAATTTCCCGCAGCAGTCCGGGCTGCACGTGGCATTTCCTGCACAGCCGGAACATGGCTGTTGGCAGCTGCATGCTCCAGTTGGCCCGTTAAGGCGCGGGCCTCATCGAGTTTGGCAGACAGTTTTCGATCGACATCATCAGCGGTTGCCTTAAGGCCGGAAACAGCATTCTGAGCGATTTGAGTGGTTTGTGAAAGGTCCAGAATCACCTTGCGCAAATCAGCCTGGCCCGAGCGCAACACCTTCAGCCTCTAGTCAAGAACAAAACAATAACCAATTGTAATAACGAGCAGAAATATCAACAAACCTTCGATAACAAGTGTGGTCATACTGTTTTTTCCATAGTTTGTGATTTTGACATTTGGGCGGCGGCCAGTTGCCGGACACGTTCTGACAGTCCTTTTTCAACCCGGACCGAAATATTATCACCCACCCGGCCCATCTTGCCATTGGCCAGGGAAACATCACCGCAACGTAAATCTATTTTGGCATCAGGCGTGGCGTTCAGCATCAATGTCTGGCCGACTTCCAGGTTCATTACGTCATTGAGTGAAATTTCGCGCTCATCCAGCACCGCGTCAATGGCAACCTGTGTCGACCATAGTTCTGTCGCCAGATGCCCTTCCCAGATTGTGTCCTGGCCGAATTTTTCGCCGACGAACATCTGCACCAGCAATTCGCGGATGGGCTCAAGTGTTGCGTAAGGCAGGACCAGCTCTATGCGACCGCCACGGTCCTCCATATCAATGCGGAGCTTGACCAGTATCGAGGCATTTTCCGGCCGTGAAATGACCGCAAAACGCGGGTTGGTCTCCAGCCGGTCAAGACTGAATGTTACCGGTGCCAGTGGCTCAAAAGCCGCTCTTACATCATCAAGAGCAACTTCAATTAGCTGTTCGACCAGAGCGCTTTCAATCGTCGTATAGGGCCTGCCTTCAGCGCGCATGGTATTGGCGCTGCGCCGGCCGCCCAGCAACACATCAACAATCGAATAAATCAGGCTTGAATTGACGGTGAACAACCCGTAATTGTCCCACTCCTCAACCTTGAATACCGAGAGGATTGCCGGCAGCGGGATCGAGTTGAGATAATCCCCAAAGCGGATCGATGAAATACTATCGAGCGAGACCTCAACGTTATCAGAGGTGAAATTGCGCAGGCTTGTGGTCATCAACCGCACCAGGCGGTCAAAGACAATCTCAAGCATAGGCAGGCGTTCATAGGAAATAAGGCCGGATTCGATGATTGCCCGAATACCGCTGATGTCGCCTTCGCGGTCTTTGTCAAGTTGGAAGCCGAGCAGGCCGTCAATCTCTTCCTGGTTGAGAATGCGTTCAGCGCCGCCACGTTCGATGGCGATTTCTTCTTCCTCGCCCTCATCAATCATCGCCGCCCACTGAGCGGCTACGTCATCATCCAGATTCGGGTTGGCATCAGAGCTGTCACCGTCACCTTCGCCCTCATCTTCTCCTTCCATTCCCCATTCGGCGGCAAGAGCATCCTGGTCTACATCATCGTCAGCCATCTATTTTTCAAACCCGTAAAGTCAAAACTATTGAATGATAATTTCTTTAAACAAAATCCGGTCTACACGTTGTGGCGTAATGGCCAGATTGATGCGCCTGAGCAGCTCTTCTTTCAAACGATATACACCAGCAGAACCTTCCAGATCCTCGCTTCGAAGTTCACGCAGATAAATCTGAAAAGTATCGAGTATGCGTGGCAATTGCGGCTCAAGGGTTTCTGTTACATTCTCATCAGCAATTTCCAGTGCAACCTGAAGCTTGAGAAACTGGGAGTTTCTTTTTTGCGAGTTGAGATTTACCAGCATCTCCGGCAGGTCGTAGTAAAATTTGGGCTTTTCAGGCTCCACCACCACCATCTCCTGATCCACTGCCTCCATCGACGCTGAATCAAACACACCAAAAAAGTAGGCCGCACCACCGCCACCGCCAATAAGGACCAGCAATGGCAGGGCGACAAACATAACAAGGAATTTTCCGCTGAATTTCCGCTTGCCACCTTCTTCCTGGCCTTCTCCGTCCTCGCCATCGCCCTCACCTTCTTCATTTTTGGCTTCAGGTTCAGCGTCTTTGTCTTCTTCTGCCATAATCTATCCAGTTGGCTGCAACGGTTGTTGATACACGATATTCGAAACTTAATTTTTTCGATTCTCTACGCGCGCGTTCTTATAGATATCTAAATTGATAATGGTTAACGAAACCTTGCCAACGGCGGTTATACCCGGCAATTTTTACCGGGCAAGCCCTGCCTCACGGCCGTAACAACACCCCGCTCCCATACTTAACACATTGTTTTTATTGATTTTTCATTTTGGCACGACTTGTGCAATACGTCTGCTATGGAAAATGCAATGCTCATAGGCCTGTCTCGTCAAACCGCACTCATGCGGCAGATGGACATAATTGCCAATAATCTCGCCAACTCCCAAACCGCCGGTTACAGAAGTGAAACACCGCTGTTTGCGGAATATCTTTCAGATAATGCCCGCATCACCAATCTGTCGGGACGCTCTGGCCAGGTATCTATGGTTCAGGACAGAGGTCTGTTACGGGACTTTTCTGAAGGCACCATGACAGCAACTCAAAACCCGTTTGATGTCGCCATCAATGGCAAAGGCTGGCTGGTGGTCGATACACCAGATGGCGAAAAATACACCCGCAACGGGCAACTGACGCGAAACGATGAGGGCACGCTGGTAAATCCAAACGGCTATCCGGTTTTAAGCACAGCTGGCAACATCAACATCGGTGCTGATGAGACCAATGTCATAGTTGCCTCAGATGGCAGTGTTTCCACCAGTGCCGGTGAAAAGGGAAAACTGCGCGTGGTGTTTTTTGACAACGAAAACCTTCTGAAAAAGGAAGGGGAAACGCTGTTCAGCTCTGAGGAGCCACCCGTACCGGCTGAAAATTACCGCATTGTGCAAGGGTTTATTGAGGGCTCGAACGTCAATCCCATTGTCGAGATGACAGAAATGATCAAGGTCATGCGGTCCTATATTTCGACCGCCAAACTGAACGAAAAAATTGATGAACTGAAACGACGCAGTATCGAACAACTGGGTACGGTATCGTGATGCAAGAAACCACGTTGATTGAGAAACCTGCAAGCGTCGGGAACACGCTCCCAACGAAAAGGACAGAAAAATGAAGGCACTTCAAATCGCCGCAACCGGCATGTTGGCACAACAGCTCAATGTTGAGGTTATTTCCCAGAATATTGCCAATATGCGAACAACCGGATACAAGCGCCAGCGCCCTGAGTTCCAGGACCTGCTGTATCAGGATTTACGCCGGGTTGGTGCTGCATCTTCCGACACTGGCACGGTTGTTCCTTCCGGCATCCAGTTGGGACTGGGGGTTAAAACCGGATCAATTTACCGCATCCATACTCAAGGCAGTGTGCTCAGTACTGAAAAAGATCTCGATCTATCCATTCGTGGTGAGGGCTATTTCCAGGTCACCCTGCCCAATGGCAATACCTCTTATACACGTGCCGGGGCCTTTGAACTCGACGCCACCGGCGCACTGGTCACGCTTGACGGGTACAAAATTGATCCCGCCATCACCATTCCTGCAAATGCCCGCTCGGTATCAATAAATTCTGAAGGCAGCATCCAGGTATTGACCGATGATACCTCGACACCAACCGATGTGGGGCAGCTGGAACTGGCGATTTTTGTCAATAAATCGGGCCTCGAGGCAATTGGTGACAATCTTTATCTCGAAACACCGGCCAGCGGCTCACCAACCACCGGCACACCGGGTAGTACGGGCATCGGATCCCTGCTGCAGGGTTCTCTGGAACAATCAAACGTAAATGCCGTATCGGAAATTTCGGACCTTATTGCCGCCCAGAGAGCTTATGAAATGAATGCCAAGATAATTTCTGCAACTGACGAAATGATGCAGGCAACCAATAACCTGAGATAGTTTTCACAGAGCTTTCGGAGTAAAAATGTTAAATTTTGAATCCAAGATTTCCACCGCATTATGTGCGCTTATCCTGGCGTTATCGATTAATTTTGCGCATGCCGGAGAATTAACCCTTCGATCAAACATCAGTATTGTCGGTGATGTGGTTACCTTGGGTGATTTGTTTGAACATGCGGGTGAGGTTGCCAAAAAAGCGGTGTTCAGATCGCCGAGGCTGGGGCAGAAGGGCATATTGAATTCCAGACGAATTGCCCTGGTTGCGCGTGAAAACGGCCTGAACTGGCTGAACCCCAAATACGTGCAAAAAATTGTTATCCGCCGTGAAGCCAACACCATCTCGCTGGAAGAAATCAGCACCAGGATTAGCGAAGAGCTTAAAAATAACTATCCCCTGCGGGTATCAAATTCACAACTTGAGATTTCGCTCAGCAACAAAGCCCTGCCCTTCATCATGCGCGCAGATGCCGAAGCTGTATTTGACGTGGAGAAAATCAGATACGATCGTCGCACCGGCAGGTTTTCAGCCGTTATTTCCGGGCCTTCCGGTTCAGCAAACGAAAAGCGCGTGACCTACACGGGCCGGGCAACAGAAATCATTGAAATTCCTGTTCTGGTCCAGCCCCTTGTCCGCGGCCAGACTTTCAAGGCCAGGTTTTTGGAGACAAGAAAATTCCCGGCCCGGCGTGTCAATGGCCGGGTCATCACGCAGGCTGCCGATCTGATCGGGATGGCGGCACGGCGTTCCTTGCGGCCAAATTCACCAATTCGCCTGAATGATGTTGAAAAGCCAAGAATCGTCAAGAAAAACACGCTCGTCAGCGTCATCTACAAGGTCGGGACGCTAACCATAACATTTAGCGGTCGTGCCCTCGAAGACGGTGCAATGGGCGAGACAATAAGCGTTCTTAATTCACGTTCACGCCGCACCATTCAAACCATCATCACAGGCCTGAACTCAGTCACCGCCCAGACAAACAAACCGCGCCAGACAGCGTCTTTAAACCAGTAAAATCATTCATTATTCAAAAATTCCAGTCGGATTTCAAACATGGCACAGATCAAAAACAGATATAAAAAACTAGCCCTTCTCCTGGCGACTGCAACGACATTATCTGGCTGTGGCGCCGCTGACAGGATTGCCGGCATCGGCAAGCCGCCACCGCTGACCCGTATTGAAAACCCGGTGGAGCAATCCGGCTACCGGCCGGTGCGCCTGCCGATGCCGGAAATTAAACCGGTGGTTCATCAGGCAAACTCATTGTGGCGCTCGGGTGCAAACGCTTTTTTTGACGACCAGCGCGCCAAGCAGGTTGGTGATATTCTCACCGTCGATGTAAGGATTACTGATAAGGCCAAGATCGACAACACAACCAAGCGCAGTCGTACCGGCGAAGAAAATGTCGGCTCCAACTCTCTGGTAGCCGGTGTTGCCGCGCAAGTTGCTTCAGCCATCCCTTTCAGTGTCGATCCTTCCAATTTGCTGAATTCCACCAGCAATTCCTCCAGCACCGGCACTGGTTCGGTTGATCGCCAGGAAGAACTGGATGTCTCGATTGCAGCAATTGTCACGCAGATATTGCCGAATGGCAACATGGTCATTGAAGGCAAACAGGAAATTCGTGTGAATAACGAGGTTCGAGAATTGATTGTTGCCGGGATTGTGCGACCGGAAGACATTTCCGCCACCAATACGATCAGCAGCACTCAAATGGCCGAAGCACGAATTTCTTACGGTGGTCGCGGTCAGATAACAGACGTGCAACAACCACGCTATGGCCAGCAGTTCCTTGATATAATTCTGCCGTTCTAAAGCGCGTCTCGATCTTATTGAACACCAGCCGTCCCGGCACAAGCCCGGGACGGTTTGATTGCTCTAAAGAAAATACTCCGCTTTATTCGTCGCGGTAGACTTTTTCACGGCGTTAGTGAGCTTCCTGGGCTTCGATGCTTAAAGTGGCAATCGGTCGTGCCTTCAATCGTTCGATGCCGATGGGACTGCCGGTTTCTTCACAATAGCCGTAAGTCCCCTCATCAATGCGTGACAAGGCGTCATCAATCTTGCTGATTAATTTGCGCTGGCGATCCCGGGTTCTCAACTCCAGTGATCGTTCAGTCTCCGAGGATGCCCGGTCAGCCGGATCTGGCATTTTGCTAGTATCCTCTGCCAGATTTAACAGGGTCTCTTTGCTTTCCCGCAATATTTCATTTTTCCAGTCATTTAGCCTCTCGCGAAAATACTCACGCTGCTTGCTATTCATGAAGGCTTCGCCATTGCGAGAATTTTTTGCACCGTTGGCTTTTTTTCCCATAGTTCTACCTTTGGCTTTTGCAATGTGTTTAAACCAGTTGGCGCGAACTATATAAATTTATGAGAATTTTTCAACTCAAGAAATATTTATTTTGGTTTCATCCGAACACGCTTTGATTCTTCAAACAAATTCGCCAAGTTTGGCCAGTTCCACTTGTGCTCTTAGCTCAACTTCTTTGAGAATCTCGGTGAGTTTGGGGTCCGGCACCTGGTCCTGCTCACGCCGAATAAGGCCCAACAGGCGCTTTAGCTGCGTTTTCGGCAAAGTTCCGACCACCAGACCCATCTGCACATCTTCCAAAGCATCAAGAATATTTTCCGCGTGACGAACTGCGCGCCGGGTGGACGTGGTGGCATCGGGCATTTCCTGAAGAGCCAGCAAAGCATCAACGGAGCCAAGCGGGCGCGGTGCCTGCACGGTGCTGGCGGCCCCACCAGCACTTGCCTGTTCAATCGAAAACTTTTGGCCGCCGCCCTTTCCTGCCGGACGTTTGGCTGAAGCTGTTCGGTTCAAAGCACCTTGTCGACTGATCCGCATGAGGTTTGAAGCCAAAGTTTAAAGTTAAAAATCCAAATGCCATCTCAACAGCCCGATCGTTCAGGCATTGATGTGATCAATTCACTCCTCTTGCATTAACAATGCGTTAACCATGGCAATATTTGCCTAGCTGGCGGCAGAAAACGTCATGAAAACTAAATCCCTAAAATTGATGATCTGAATTTTATTACATTATTTCAATAAGTTATAATTTTCTCTGTTGGGTTTCAAACTGGCACGATTTTCGCTTTAGAACTGTTAGTAATTTTATTTGTTTTACCGGGTCCACCGATGATGTGTTTCAAAATGATACTTTTTTCCTGCCCGCGCCGCATATTAAGCGTTGTGATTCTTTCGCTTGCATTACTTGTTTTCAACCTGCCGGCACCCTCCTTCGCAAGCTCCAGGATCAAGGATCTGGTTGATATTGAAGGTGTGCGGGAAAACCAGCTCATCGGTTATGGTCTGGTGGTGGGATTAAACGGCACTGGCGATTCCCTCAATAATTCGCCGTTCACCCTGCAAAGTCTGCAAGGCATGCTGGAACGCATGGGTGTTAACACTCGCAACACCAACCTGCGCACCAAGAATGTCGCCGCCGTTATTGTAACCGGCAACCTGCCCGCCTTTGCCACCCAGGGCTCGCGCATGGATGTGACTATTTCAGCCCTTGGTGATTCGACCTCGCTTCAGGGTGGCACCCTTCTGGTGACGCCGCTCGTGGGTGCAAACGGAGAAGTTTTCGCTGTGGCTCAGGGATCACTGGCCATCGGCGGATTTGCCGCTCAGGGGGACGCTGCCACAATCACTCGCGGTGTTCCAACTGTCGGCCGTATCGCCAATGGTGCTTTGATTGAGCGTGAAATTGAATATGATTTTCTTGCTCTTAAGACCTTGCGTCTGGCCCTGCGCAACCCGGACCTGACCACGGCTATTCGAATTTCCAGCGTGATTAACTCGTTCATCGGATTCAAGATAGCCAAGGCCGAAAACCCCGCCACAGTGCGGCTTTTTCTCACTCCTAAAATAAAAATAGACATGATGGGCCTTCTCACCGACATTGAACAGTTGCGGGTGGAACCTGATATTCCAGCCAAGGTGGTAATCGATGAGCAATCAGGCATCATCGTCATCGGCAGTAATGTACGGGTTTCAACAGTGGCAATTGCTCAAGGAAATCTGACGGTAACCATCTCGGAAACACCACAGGTGAGCCAGGCAGCTCCTCTGGCTCCGGGCGGGGAAACCGTGGTGGTACCGCGAACCGATGTGTCTGTTGATAATGGTGGTGAAAACAAACTTGCCATCGTTAAAAACGGTGTCAGCTTACAAAGCCTGGTCGACGGGCTAAATGCCTTGGGGATTGGTCCACGTGATATGATTTCCATCCTGCAATCAATTAAGGCAGCAGGCGCCCTGCAAGCAGAAATTGAGGTGATGTAATGCTTGACTCAGCCATGGTAAACGTTGCTCAAAAACCGGTTTTCGACGTGCAAAACGCCATTAAGGCCGGTGCCGGGGACAAATCCAGCGCAGAAGAAAAAGCGCGCAAGGTCGCCGAGGATTTCGAAGCCTCATTTCTGACCACCTATATAAATCAAATGTTCTCCGGCCTCAGCACGGATGGTATTTTTGGCGGCGGATATGGCGAAAAAGTCTATCGCGACATGATGAACGAGCAATATGCCAAAGCCACGGCGGCCAACGGTGGCATTGGTGTTGCGGACCAGGTTTACAGAGAAATTTTGAGTATGCAGGAGGCAAACAACCAATGACAAATCCAGATCAGGCACCCGAACAAACGTCGCCACGCCTAACGATATCCAACCGCGCCGATGCCGTTGGTCTTTGTAATCGCCTCAATGACTGCATCACCTCGATGACAGAGGTTTTGTCAAACGAAACCAATCTGCTGCAGCAACACAATACCTCGGGCATCGAAGCTTTGCAGTCTGAAAAACTCAAATACACGCAAGCCTATCTGAAAGATTTCAATCTGTTTAAGGAGCACGCCGCCCTGGTTGGCTCCCAGGCACCGGTTGAAGTCAATAATGTGCGTAAAATCCTGGGTGCGTTTAACACCACCCTGCAGCAAAACCTGCAGGCACTGGCAGCTGCGAAGTCAGTCTCGGAAAGCGTTGTAAATGTTATTGCCGAAGCTGCCCGTGAAGCAAAGGCCGGACCTACATGCTATGGTGCCAATGCACATGTGGGCGTTGAAGGCGGCCGTCGCGCAGCGGCTATTGCTGTCGATAGAAAGTTTTAGAAAACCCCGAGTTCTGGTCGAATAGTACAAAAAATCGCGGGAAAGCGCTGTTTTCCCGCGTTAATATTTCGTTCATTTTTGACCGACATAATTACAGGACTAAAATAAAAAACTCATGGGGCAGGCAAAATAGAGAGGTTTCTCTTAATGCTGTCCGTTCCCTCGCGCTGGATTTCATCCACTTCAAAACGCGACCTGCCCTCCCCCAAAGCACGCCAATCAATTTCTTCCGGTCACGACACCCCCTTAACCGGCAATCATGTTGATCCGGTACCAACTGTCCATAGCGATGAGAGCTCGGACAAAAAGTCTGACTGGAAAAACAACAGATCTTCCTCTCAGGGCGATGTCAAATCCTCTCCTCTTGAGAAGGGCACCGGGCAATTTGTCGATCGCTCGATCTGACAACCGCACCAAAGCTGGTGAATTTCGCAAATCTGCCGTGAAATTGTTTTAAATTGAAACAAATTAAAACTCATGATTACCGGGTGTTAACCTGAATTTCCGTTAACCATACCGCTTAAGACACCCTTACTTTGATTGCTGGATTTTGAGGTCGTCCACTCATACGAGGTGGGCGGGGCTGCTGGCTCAGAAGAGCGGCAGAATTAAACCTAGAAAAGGGTAACAAAAATGGGCGATATAACTCTCTCAAGTGCAGTGCGAAATAATCTACTCTCACTGCAAGGCACAGCCGACCTGCTGGGGAAAACGCAGGAACGTCTTTCTACAGGCCTTAAGGTCAACAGTGCTCTGGATGATCCGTCATCCTTCTTTACCGCTGCCGCTTTGAACAACCGGGCCAGCGATCTGAACCGTCTTCTCGATTCAGTTGGCCTGTCTGTTCAGACAATTGAAGCCGCTGATCAGGGCATTACCGCCATTACTGATCTGGTGGAAGCAGCACAGGCGTCTGCTCGTCAGGCGTTGCAGTCACCTGGACCCGTTGGACCAGCTGTTGCAGCAACCGTTACCGGTACAGGAGCCAATGTTGCAGCAGATGCTGCGGCTGTTGCAACCGGTACAGTCACCAATATTGCAGCTGATACGGCAGCCGTTGGTACAGGTACAGTTGTCACCGGTGGTGATGCTCTGGAACTAGACGTTACCAATCTCAATATTACTGACGGTACAACCATCACCATTTCCGATGGCACAACCAGCAGAACCTTTGAGTTTGATACCGGCGGTGACGGTGTTGCCAGTGGCAATTTCGGTATTGGTGCTACCAACCAGACCTTAAGCCAGGCGATCACTGCAATTAACGGTGAACTTTCCAATGCCGGCGTCAATGCCACATTTACCGATGTTGACGGTGGTGCTGACACGCAGATCCGGGTTCAGGCAACCAATGCAACCGATTCAATTCAGGTGACCACAGGCGGTGGCGATGCAGCCACTGTACTTGCGGCAATCGGTATTGATGGCATTGGTGCAGGTGCTGATGCAACCGATCGGACAATCTCTCCAACCAATACTACTCTGGATGGGATTACAGCGGGCCAGACACTTACCTTTACCACCGCAGCTGGCAGCAGCACGGTGACATTTGGTACAGGTACGGGCCAGTCCAACACAAGGGTGGAACTTCTTGCCGCTCTTAATGGTGGTTCTTCCGGGGCAACATTTGCCTTAAACAGCAACACTCTTGTTGCTACTGGAGCAAATGCTGCAGCTGGTGATATTACGGTAGCTGCTACCAGTGGGGCATCTGCTCTGTCTGCACTGGGCTTTACCTCAGGTGCGGTTGCTGAAACCACCAACGCAACTTTGGGTGCAATTACCCAGGGTCAGACCCTGACCATCGACATTGGTGGAACGACTGAAACGGTGACGTTTGGTAGTGGTACGGGTGAAGTCAACACTGCAGCTGAACTGAACACACGTCTGGCTGCAATTCAGACCGCGTTTGGTGCCGGTACAACCGTCTCAGCCGATTCAAGTGGCAACCTGACGGTGACATCGTCTGATACAACTTCTTCCATCACCCTTGGTGGAACGGCATCGTTGACGACTTTTGGTACCAACCTGACCACAACGGCGACGGACCCGACAACCGGAGCAGCTGTCAACAACACAGCGCGCGCCGCTGCGGAAACACAGTTTAACACGCTGCGTACTCAGATTGATCAGTTAGCTGCTGATGCCAGCTTCAACGGCAACAACCTGCTGCAGGGTGATAATCTTTCGGTTATCTTCAACTCTTCAGGTTCAAGTACGTTGGATATTTCCGGTGTGAATTTCACGTCTTCGGGTCTTGGTGTTTCAGAAGCTGCAACGGATTCGTTCCAGACTGACAACAACATCAACGCAACCCTGACAGAGCTGGATACAGCGATTTCCACGCTAAGAACCCAGTCCTCGACCTTTGGTTCAAACCTGTCCGTGGTTGAAACCCGCCAGGAGTTTACCAACAACCTGATCAACGTGCTTGAAACAGGTGCCGGTAACCTGACATTGGCAGACACCAACGAAGAAGGTGCCAATCTGCTTGCCTTGCAGACCAGGCAGCAGCTTTCTTCTGTGTCTCTGTCTTTGGCCTCACAGGCTGACCAGAACGTGCTGCGTCTGTTCTAAACTACCGGTAAATTACGAATGCACCGGCAGGTGGGGAAGAAATTCCCCACCTTTTTTTGTGTCGATTTTTCCGGTTGACCTGTCACATTCGTTTGAAAAACAGCTGAATTTATTCATTGTATTTTTTATTGTTTATTTTCAACAACTTGCGGCAAATAACGACATTTAATTCAAACTTTCCCTATCTTGTTAACTTTCTCTTAGCCCTGTTTCTGGACAATTGCCCCAATCGATCAGGAAGATCGTGAGTAATTAGTATTCCTAGAAAGGGAAATTTATAATGGGTGATATTACACTCTCCAGTGCTGTGCGTAACAATCTGCTTTCACTGCAGGACACAGCCGTATTACTGGGCAAAACACAAGAGCGCCTTTCAACTGGCCTAAAAGTCAACAGCGCTCTCGATGATCCAGCATCTTTCTTCACCGCCGCAGCCTTAAACAACCGCGCCAGCGATCTGAACCGTCTTCTCGATTCAGTTGGTCTTGCCGTTCAGACAATTGAAGCTGCTGATGAAGGCATTACCGCTATTACTGATCTGGTGGAAGCCGCTCAGGCCTCCGCTCGTCAGGCGTTACAATCACCAGGTGCTGTTACACCAAATGTAGCCGCCACTGTTGTCGGTACAGGTGCAAGTGTTGCAGCCGATGCCGCAGCCGTATCCACCGGTACGGTGACCAATGTTGCAGCAGATGCTGCAGCTGTTGCAACCGGTACAGTCACCAACATTGCTGCTGATACGGCAGCCGTTGGTACAGGTACAGTCATCAACGGTGGTGATGCTCTGGAGCTTGACGTTACCAATCTCAATATTGCTGACGGTACAACCATCACCATTTCCGATGGCACAACCAGCAGAACCTTTGAGTTTGATACCGGCGGTGACGGTGTTGGCGCTGGCAACTTCGGCATAGGTGCCACCAACCAGACCTTAAGCCAGGCGATCACTGCAATTAACGGTGAACTTTCCAATGCCGGCGTGAATGCCACATTTACCGACGTTGACGGTGGTGCGGACACACAAATCCGGGTTCAGGCAACCAATGCAACCGATTCAATTCAGGTGACCACAGGCGGTGGCGGTGCAGCCACGGTGCTTGCGGCAATCGGTATTGATGGCATTGGTGCAGGTGCTGATGCAACCGATCGGACAATCTCTCCAACCAACACTACTCTGGATGCAATTACAGCAGGCCAGACACTTACCTTTACCACCGCAGCTGGTGACAGCACAGTGACATTTGGTACAGGTGCGGGCCAGTCCAACACAAGGGTGGAACTTCTTGCCGCTCTTAATGGTGGTGCTTCAGGAGCAACATTTGCCTTAAACAGCAATACACTTGAAGTAACAGGTGCCAGCGCAGCCGCCGGCGACATTACCGTAAATGCTTCCAGTGGAGCGTCAGCTTTAACCGGGCTGGGCTTTACATCGGGTGCGGTTTCGTCAGCAACCAACACCACTCTTGATGCTATCACAGCAGGTCAGACACTTACCTTTACTACCGCCGCTGGCAGCAGCACGGTGACATTTGGTACAGGTTCAGGGCAATCCAACACTCGTACTGAGCTTCTGGCAGCTCTCAATGGCGGAGCGTCAGGAGCATCATTTGCCTTTACTGGCAATACGTTAGTAGCAACCGGTGCCAATGTTGCAGCCGGTAATATTACCGTAGATGCTTCCAGTGGAGCCTCAGCTCTATCCGGCCTGGGTTTCACCTCAGGTGCGGTTGCTGAAACCACCAACGCAACTTTGGGTGCAATTACCCAGGGTCAGACACTGACCATCGACATTGGTGGAACAACTGAAACGGTGACGTTTGGTAGTGGTACGGGTGAAGTCAACACTGCGGCTGAACTGAACACACGTCTGGCTGAAATCCAGACAGCCTTTGGTACCGGCACTACTGTTTCAGCCGATTCAAGTGGTAACCTGACGGTGACATCGTCTGATACAACTTCTTCCATCACCCTTGGTGGAACGGCATCGTTGACAACTTTTGGTACCAATCTGACCACAACGGCTGTTGCGCCTACCGCCGGCACAACGGTCAACAACTCGGCACGTGCTGCTGCAGAAGCTCAGTTTAACACGCTGCGCACTCAGATTGACCAATTGTCGGCAGATGCCAGCTTCAACGGCAACAATCTGCTTCAGGGGGACGACCTTTCTGCCATCTTTAACTCGGCAGGAACAAGTTCACTGACCATCACCGGCGTTACTTATGACTCCGCCGGCCTTGGTATCAGCGAAGCTACCGCGGGTTCGTTCCAGAGCAATACGTCAATCCAGTCAACTCTGACAGAACTGGATACTGCTATTTCCACTCTCAGAACCCAGGCTTCAACCTTTGGTTCGAACCTGTCAGTTGTTGAAACCCGTCAGCAGTTTACCAACAACCTGATCAATGTGCTTGAAACAGGTGCAGGTAACCTGACTTTAGCTGATACCAACCAGGAAGGTGCCAACCTGCTTGCCTTGCAGACACGCCAGCAGCTTTCCTCAGTGTCGCTATCCCTGGCCTCTCAGGCTGACCAGGCTGTGTTACGATTGTTCTAATCAACCTGAAAATTACGAATACACCTTAAAAGGCGGGATTTTTTCCCGCCTTTTTTGTGTGCGCTTTTTTCAGATTAACCTTTTGTTAGGCATAAAAAGAGAATGTTGTCACATTCAGGGAATTCGGTAACGATTCCTATACTTTTTATCCAGGGTTAAAGTTGATGACAGATATTATTCTTTCCTCCGGCGTGCGTGGCAACCTGCTTTCGCTGCAAAATACGGCAAACTTACTAGAACGCACACAGGAGCGGCTGGCCACAGGTCTTAAAGTCAACAGCGCACTCGATGATCCGACTGCCTTTTTCACATCTGCTTCCCTGAACAACCGGGCGGCGGATTTAAGCCGGTTGCTCGATAGTATTTCCCTGGGTGTGCAGACCCTTGAAGCGGCAGATGTCGGCATTAAAGCCATCACAGATTTGCTCGAAACCGCTCAGGCCTCTGCCCGTCAGGCCCTGCAGGCTCCCGGCCCGTTGTCACCGGCTGTTGCCGCATCTATCACTGGCACCGGTGCCGCCATTGCAGCTGACGCCGCTGCCGTTGCCACCGGATCAATCACCAATGTTGCCGCTGATACGGCAGCCGTTGGAACAGGCACCGTGGTTACCGGTGGTGATGCTCTGGAACTTGACGTTACCAACCTTAACATTGCCGATGGCACAACCATCACCATTTCCGATGGTACAACCAGCAGGACCTTTGAGTTTGATACAGCTGGGGATGGTGTCGGTGCCGGCAACTTCGGCATAGGTGCCACCAACCAGACTTTGGCCCAGGCAATTACGGCAATTAACGGTGAGCTTTCGACTGCGACCGTCAATGCTACCTTCACTGATGTTGATGGCGGTGGTGATTCGCAAATACAGCTTCAGGCGTCCAACGCAACTGATTCAATTCAAATTACCGCCGGTGGTGCGGGTTCTGCCACTGTGCTGGCTGCCTTGGGACTGGATGCCATAGGCTCTGGTCCAGATGCAACCGACCGCACAATCGCCCCCACCAACGCCACGCTGGATGGGATTACCGCAGGTGAGACACTTACCTTTACCACCGCAGCCGGCAGCAGCACGGTGACATTTGGTACAGGAGCAGGCCAGTCGAATACAAGGGCGGAGCTTCTTGCCGCTCTTAACGGTGGTGCTTCGGGCGCAACATTTGCCTTTAACGGCAATACACTTGAGGCAACCGGTGCAAATGCAGCCGCTGGAGATATAACCGTAGCTGTAACCAGTGGCGCTTCGGCCCTGTCTACTTTGGGTTTTACCTCAGGTGCGGTTTCGACAACAACCAACGCCACTTTGGGTGCGATTACGCAAGGGCAGACCTTGACGATCGACATTGGCGGCACAACTGAAACAGTCACCTTTGGCAGTGGTGCCAATGAAGTCAACACTCTGGCTGAGTTCAACACGCGCCTTGCCGCTATTCAGACCTCATTTGGCGGAAGCACCGTTGTATCAGCTGATGCAGACGGTAATCTGACTGTCACTGCGAACAACACAATTGGTTCTGTTACGCTGGGTGGAACCGCCCCGTTGACGACATTTGGTACCAATCTGAACACGACTGCGGTAGCACCCACAACCGGGACCCCGGTAAACAACGTTATCCGTGAAAGAGCAGAAGCTGATTACAACACACTGTTAACGCAAGTTACCGAACTTGCCCGTGATGCCCGCTTCAACGGCAACAACCTGCTGCAAAATGATAATCTGACCATCTTTTTCAATGAAAACAGCACCAGCAGCCTGACGATCAGTGGTGTTGATTTTGACGCCAACGGGCTGGGGCTGACATCTCAGGCCGCCGGGTCGTTTCAGACCAATGCCAATATCGACACAGCTTTAGAGGGATTGGAAGCGGCAATCATACAAATACGTACCCAGGCGGGCACATTTGGATCAAACCTGTCGGTGGTTGAAACAAGACAGCAATTTACCTCGTCTTTAATCCAGACGCTGGAAACCGGGGGTGCTGATCTTGTCTTGGCCGACATCAATGAAGAAGGTGCCAATCTGCTGGCTTTGCAGACCCGGCAACAGCTTTCCTCAACCGCGCTGTCACTTGCCTCGCAGGCTGACCAGAATGTTCTAAGGCTGTTTGGTTAATTACCGGCAAAAACAAGTTCAATTCAAGAACTGAAACTCATACAAGAGAAGGATCTCTGACAATGGCGCTGAAAGTAGAACTAAAACCGGGCGAACGCTTTATCCTGGGTGATTCGGTTATCACCAATGATGACCAGCGCACAAAACTGTTTATTGAAGGCACCGTTCCCATTCTCAGATCAAAAGATATTATGCGCATGGAAGATGCCGATACGCCGTGCAAGAAAATCTACCTGGCTGTGCAAATGATGTATCTGGCAAAAGATCCAAAGCTGCATCATTCGACCTATTTCAAGCTGATCAGTGACGTGCAAAATGCCGCCCCCAGCCTGTTCCCTCATATTGACAACCTTAATAATGAGATATTAACCGGTGCCTATTATAAGGGGTTAAAGATCGTTAAGGCTATGATTTCAGACGAAGAGGAATTGTTGAATAATGCACTCGGGCGCACAGGCATATAGTAATACACAACGCACTTCGGTTACTCCTCGCGATCGCGAAGCAATGCTGCTGATCAAGGCTGCATCACAACTTCAAGGCGTCAAAGACAATTGGGATGACCACAAGCAGACCCTGCGCTCCGCCCTCACCTATAATCGAAAATTATGGACGGTTCTGGTAACCTCCATCGGTCGTGAGGAAAACCAGCTGCCTACAGCGATCAAGAATAATATAGGTTCACTGGGCGTATTTATTTTCAACCATACCCTGGACCTTGAAACCAAGCCCGCGCCTGAAAAACTCAATGCCCTGATTACCATCAACCGCGAACTCGCCGCCGGTTTGCACGGCAAATAGAGCCACTATCCCGACATAAGATATAATACTTTCTTTCACCATCTTTGGGTGCAGGAGAGGACATTCTCACCGTCGTGAGGCGGGCGAATATATGGCTTTATAGAAATTGCAGCAATGACAATTGCGATAATCTCGAGGATACTTCAAAACTGGCTTCGAGCCGGGTTTGCAATTGCAGTATCTGTGAGCTGACTTCAAATGCGTCGGAGTTTTCAATGTCACCAAGAATATCACTGGTGGTGGCCCTGGTGGCAGCATGACGCTCCTGAACATCTCCCAGCATACCTTGTTTTTGACCAAATTCCGAAATGATCTGCAACACTGATTGTCCCGGTGGCTGAAACGCCAGATCGCTGCTGACGCGATTGCGTAATTCACCGTAACGGTCCTGATCGTTGGGATCGGTTGCGCTGAAACTTTCGGCTGCCAGTACCGAAAGGTTCTGGACGATTTTTCGAAAAGCCTGTTCATCGGCGCGGGCACCGTAGGACAGGGAGATCGACCTGTCTATACGAACGATAGCACTGTCACGGGCACTATCAGTGCTCAAATCGCCACGATACCAGAAAACCGTATCGCTCTGGGTTGCATCAACCTGAGCTGTGGCTGAATCAAACGGTGGTCCGGCAACACGTTGGGGCGGGTTGGCGGCATCAAAGTTGAAAAAATCTTCTCCTGCCTGAGCCGACGATGCTGATGACAGTTCCGTATTGGCGGCGACCAGCAGTTGTGCATTGAGGGCGGTCTGAAAATTGTTTCGGGTGGTGGCAGCATCAGCACCGATACTGAATTCACCATCAGCAGCAGTCCCCGCCACCGCTTCAAGGCTCAGCGTTGAAGTTGTGCCATCCGGCAGGTTCAGGGTCAGGGTGACAGTTTCACCAGCTTGCGGCTGGGTTGCCGTAAAAGCCAGATCAATTGATGGCGGTGCGCCGGTGGGCCCGGTGGCGG
Source organism: Alphaproteobacteria bacterium (assembly GCA_024278055.1). GTDB lineage: Bacteria > Pseudomonadota > Alphaproteobacteria > Rhizobiales > JAJFHR01 > JAJFHR01. Next base: position 23,117 of record JAJRTY010000037.1, read on the forward strand.
TGACACCGGTGAGGTTGGAGTTAACGGCGGCTATTTTAAAGCCAAATGGATGCGTGCCATCTTCGCTGAGCTGCAGATTTTCGGAAGCGGGTGTGATAACTGTGCTGGTGGTAATGGCAACACGTCCCAGCCCACTGGCACCAAGGTCGGCGGCTTTGCGCTCGCTCAACACCTGTTTAAAGCCCGCCTGGGCACCGTTGCCATTCAATATCTGATCCGCAGACACCACCGGAGATGTATCTGTGGTCTTGCCGGAAAAATAATAGGTTCCAGACAGTTCGAAATTCAGCAAGGAAACCACTTCATCCAGATCACTTTCGGCACCGAGCTGAAGTTGGGTCTGGCCATTGCTGACCAGTTCAAACTGGTCGCCAAAGGCCGCTGATTTGGTTGATGAAGCAATATCGTTAAGGCGGCTCAGATGTTCCTGTACCAGATTGATGCGGGTGAGTGTCTGGGTAACTGTTGCGGAGTATCCGTCAATGGAACTTACCCGGGAGCGCAGGGAAATGGCCAGCGTGCGGTCGAGACCAAGTTCGGAATAGGTGGTGGCTTTTTTCCCGGTAGCCAGTTGCAATTGCAGACTGCTCAACTGGTCGCGAATTTTTCCGGTTTCCTGAACCAGGCTAAAGCTGGTTGATAGTGGAGAAATTGACATGACTACCTCTTAAACCCGCAACAGTATGTCGATGAGTTCCTGAATGACTGACAGGACCCGTGCATTGGCGGCAAATGAATTCTGCAGCACGATCAACTGAGCTACTTCAACGTCGACATTGACCTTGGTGCTGCTGTCAATGCGGGCCTGAATGGTGCCGGTTACAATTTCCTGAGACGCTTTTTCGCGCTCAACCAGTTCAGCCTGGCCAGCCTGAAATGAGATGACATCACGTGTATAAGCGGCAATCGTGCCCGAAAATGGAGATCCGGTTTCCGGTCCACCGGGACGTGAGGAAAACAGAAATGAACTTTCTGAAAAGCGCGTCAAAAGATCATTAGGCCGTGCGGGATCGCCTGAGGCCGTATTGGTGTCAAAGGCAACCAGCAAAGAGGGATCATTGAGCACTTCGGCGTTAACTGCAATACGACCGGCAAAACCGCGTAATTGCCCCCCATCGTCAAAACTTCCGGTATAGGCTGTCTGAGCCCCGTTAACATCGACGAACAGAGGCAAAACCACGCCGCCACCTGTTGTCTGGGTGGCAGTAACAACAGAAGATACCGCATCAACGCTGAAAGCCGAGGTGCCGTCATCGACAATGCGGAGGGTATTTGCAGACGGTGAGGTGGCGGTAACATTGGCTCCCAGTGCTGCACTTATGACTGTGGCGGCAGCCGCCAAACCACCGCTGAAATCTATCCCCACCACCGTATCATTGGGATCAGCAGTTGCACTGTTGGGCAAGGGCAAGGCGGAGGCATCATCAACCCGTACAAGGGTAACAGTCTGGGTGGTTCCGCCTCCTATGTCGGTCAAAGTCACCGTTATCGGGTTGCCGGATTGCAGATCTGAAACATCAAGATCAAAACCGGCTCCCGGTCCCGGTGCCACCGCAACACCGGCAACCGGCACATTGGATAATGACTGGGCGATACCCTGCGCCAATTGGTCAAGTTCGTTTTGAACTTCGGTCAGAATATTATCACGCAAATCGCGATAAGCAGCGATAGTACCGGAGCGGACGGTGCCGCTGGCAAACAGATCAACCGTACCGCCATTGCTGTCTACGATGGTTAATGTGCCAACGCTGCGCTGGAGCGGGTCGATGCTGTATTGCGAACTGGCGCTCAAAGTGCCGCGACTGTCGAAGTTCAGTGTTACCGGAGCACCATCGAGCAGCAAATCACCGCCGTTGGTGAAAATTTTCGCAGTCCCCCTGTCGCCTTCGGCTACTCTGATGTCCATGAGCTGCGCCAGTTGGTCAATGCGCAAATCACGCTGGTCCTGCAAATCGGCGACACTGCCGCCACCAAAGGCAATAGCGATATCCTGATTGAGGCCGGCAATCGACTGCAACAGCGAATTGGCTTCTTGCACGGCGGCGGCCAGGCCGGCTTCGGTCTGAGTACGCAGGCTTTGCACGTCCTGGGAAAGCTGATTTAACTGCCCGGCGATTACCGAGGCCGAGGCAACCGTTGCCTGTTGAACAGACACCTGATCCGGTGTTGTCGACAGGTTTTGCAGGGAGTTGGTGAAACCGTTGATGATGGTATCAAGACCGGTGGCGCCACCGGGCTCACCGAAAAGCTGGTCGACCAGGGAGAGAAAATCACTGCGCACATTAACATTGCTCTGGGCGGCTATTTCGGTTCGCAACTGCTGCTGCAAAAACGTATCCACCACCCGGCCGACGTCGCCGAGCAAAACCCCGATGACGTTACCACCGGCAACATTTGCCTCAGTCGTCAGGGTTTTTCGGGTATAACCATCGGTGCTGGCATTGGCGATATTGCGCGCCACCAGATCAATTCTGGCCTGCGTCGCCGTAATACCGGTGAGTGATGTACTTATGCTGGCTGCGAGACCCATCTCATTTCCATCTTAAAATTCCGGCGCTAAACTAATCGATTGCACCAGGTTATCGAGAGCACCTATCGAACCATGTTCAAGGCTTCCTGCAACATTTCGTCTGCCGTCGTGACAATCCTTGTGCCAGCTGCATAGGCCTGTTGAGTGATAATCAGTTTGGTAAATTCATCGGCGATATCGGTATTGGAGGATTCCAGTGACGAGCCGACAATCGAACCTTGAGCGCCAAGGATGGCAGCGCCTGAATCCGGTGTCTCGCGCAAGGCACCGCCATCTACTTTACGTAAAGCACTGTCGGCGTTAAAGGCGGCAAGTGTGATGTCAGCCAGATCAACGGATTCACCATTGGTATAGATACCGGTTACCCGCCCGGCATCGGTTATCGACACACTGGAAAGCTCCCCGGCGGCAAAACCGTTCTGGTCAATAATGTTAACCTGGACAATACCGTTTGAATCTTCGAACTGACTTAGTCCTGTGGAACCATTGGGGCTGCGATGATCAACGGCAACATTGCCAAGATTGGTGCCATTGACGGTGAGGTTGCTGATGACGATACTGCTGGTGGTGGGCGCAGTTAACGAGCCCGAGACATCAAACGTATAGTCAGTTCCAAAATTTCGCCACACAGCGTTGGCCGAACCTGTGCCGGTGGCTGAGGCATCGGTTTGGTAAAACGCATTCCAGGTATCGGTACCACCATTGGCGATGCTGTCAACTTTGGCCCACCTCACCTGCACATTAACGGAGGCACCGTTGGAGGCAAAGGAAGTTATGGCACCGCCGGCAACCGTGCGCGACAGGAATGCATTGACGTCCTGTTGTTCAACAAAACCGGTGCCGGCAACAGTAGGAAGATTGCCGGACGGATAATCGGCGGTCGTGCCAATAAGTTCTGAATTTGCCACCGCAGCATCAAAGGATGCGGTTTGCGGAGTGGTTGCCAGATTGGCACGATACTCAATCGTCGTGGTTGCCTGTGCCGGTAACAGTTCATTCGATATCTGAATAACTTACGGCAAGGTGCCCGACAGGTTGCCAGTCACTGCGTCCACAGAAATACCTTTGAGGAAATACCCCGTACTATTGACCAGAAAACCGTTTCTATCGACTTCAAAATCACCCTGACGTGTGTATAGATCAACACCGCCAAATATGGGATCACCATCGACAGTGCCGGTCTGTTCGGCAATGATGAAATAACCGTCGCCGTTAATGGCGATATTGGTGTCTACATCCGAGGGCAGAATATCCCCCGCCACTGTGTTTGTGGCCTGGGAATTTGCCCGAACGACACCGGAACCTGCCTGGTTTGCACCGGTTGCAGCGACGATTTCCTCAAACGAGGTTTCAGTACGTTTAAAGGCTGTTGTTTGAGAATTGGCAATATTGTTCGAAATATTTGACAGTGCCGTTGATTGCGCCTGAAGTCCACTGACCGCGGTTGAAAGTGCGCCGAAAATACCCATTTTACTACTCCGTTATTTCGCTAAGGCTCGATAAAGCTTAAATCCAAACGCGTTGGATGAATTCTCCTTGTACCTAGGCAAAGAACGGGCCAGTTTTAAATTTTGTTGTTTTTCAATGCGTTAAGTGATTACCACAGTGAGTTTCCGGTGCGGCGGGGGACTAAACTTGCCGACACCCGGCAAGTTTTGCCTAATCATCTGTGTTCAAGTGCCTGCCCGATAAGTCCTGAAGCCAGCCCGCTCCCCCGGCCCAACCACCCATAACGGTACCCTGTGGGGTGGTTGGGCCGGGGGAGCGGGCTGGCTTCAGGACTTATCGGTTGGACACCAAGGGGCTTGCCGCCACCTTCGCAACCGCCTATATAAATGTCCCTTTATCTGGACGTTGAGATTTATGAAATTTACCGGCACCAAAGACTATGTGGCAACGGAAGACCTGCGTATAGCGGTCAATGCCGCAATCACGCTCGAGCGCCCGCTGTTGATCAAGGGTGAGCCTGGCACCGGCAAGACCGTACTTGCCCATGAAGTTGCTACCGCGCTGGGCATCCCCCTGCTGGAATGGCACATAAAATCCACCACCAAGGCACAACAGGGCCTGTATGAATATGATGCGGTGTCGCGGTTGCGCGACAGTCAGTTAGGCGACGCCCGCGTTCACGACATTTCAAACTATATTAAAAAGGGGAAAATGTGGGAGGCGTTCACCTCGGACAAGCGCCCTATTCTGCTGATCGATGAAATCGACAAGGCAGATATTGAGTTTCCCAATGACCTGCTGCAGGAACTCGATCGCATGGAGTTCTTTGTCTATGAAACCGGCGAGACCATCAAGGCGCAACACCGGCCAATTATCATCATCACCTCCAACAATGAAAAAGAACTGCCTGATGCATTTTTGCGCCGGTGCTTTTTTCATTATATAAAATTTCCTGATGCCGAGACCATGACGGAAATTGTTGAGGTTCATTTTCCCGGCCTTAAAAATCGCCTGGTTAAAGAGGCTTTGAGTGTATTTTATGATTTGCGCGAGGTTCCCGGTGTCAAGAAGAAGCCTTCGACGTCGGAACTTCTGGACTGGATAAAGCTGTTGTTGAACGAAGATATCAGCCCGGAAACCTTACGTGAAAAAAATCCCAAAAACCTGATCCCGCCGCTGCATGGCGCTCTGCTTAAAAATGAACAGGACGTGCAATTGTTCGAGCGTATTGCTTTTATGACCCGGCGGGGACAGCGCTAAAACCTCTAACAAGCGGGCCAGGCTGAATGAATATTCTCAACAAAACATCCCTGATGGTTCTGATTGCACTCATACAGGGCTCAGTTGTTCTCAGCTCTGCTGTCGCCCATCGTTTTAATGTGGCACTTGTCTTGCCCGTTTCGGGTTCTGCTGCTGGCAATGGTGAGCAGATACGCAAAGGTTTTATGCTGGCAACGACCGAGCGCGACGCCCATGCTGATGAAGAATCCGATGGCCATCTCGGCGGCCTGGATTCTTACGTGAGTGTCATTGATGCCAATGGTGATGTTGCCGCCGGGATCAAACGTCTATCATCCACAAGCCAAATCAACATTGTCGCCTCCTTCGCCCCGGACAAGACGCAAGATGCGATGGAAAAGCTGCTGGCGGGGACAAATATTGCCCTGTTACGATCAGGCCCAACCCCCTTCGGCAACAAGAGCCTGCCTGCAGTTTCAGAATTCATTGCCGCTTTCCACCGGGCTTACGGCACCAACCCCACCGCTGCAGCAGCCCGGGGCTACAATGCTGCCCGGCGCATTGATATGGCTGTGCGCGCTCAGGGCAGCGTCAATGACGTAGCTTTGCTGCGTCAGAGTTTCCGGCACACAGCAGCCACATTCAACTGGTAAATTCTGTGAAAGAACGAGACAATTATGCAGTTTCCACATAAGCTGTTTGACGCAATCGGAATTTTATGTCAGTAATGTTGACATAAAATTCAGGAAATTGAAATCTTCATCAAAAAAATTCTATCGGGAGGAAATAAATGAAAACTTTTTTGAAATATGCATTGGCTGGCACAATGTTGCTGGGATCAGCCATTGTTGCCCAGGCGCAAACAACAATCCGGGTAACGTTGCAATTGCCGGAAACCCATTCACTGGGCCAGAACTGGATCGCATTCAAGAACATCATCGAAAAAGAATCCGGTGGTGATCTGAAACTTGAACTGTTTCCTTCAGCACAGCTGTATAAAGACAAGCAGGTTCCTGAAGCCGTAGGCTCCGGTGCCATTGAAGCGGGTTCTGCATTTCTCGGTCGTTTTGCCGGTTCTGTTCCTGCCGTTGAAATCGTCAACCTGCCGTTCTTCTTCCGCGATGAAGCGCATTTGCGTGCAGCGGCTGCCAATGGCTCGGCTATGCGCAATATTCTTGACGCTGCCGTGGTTAAAGAAACCGGCGCCAAAGTATTGTGGTGGCAGGCATTTGGCCGTAACGTTTACCTCAACAAAGGCAAGCCCATTCGCGTTCCTGCCGATCTTAAAGGCAAAAAGGTCCGCACCTATGGTAAAGTGCTGGGCTGGACGGTTGAAGCTCTGGGCGGTGCCCCAACTATCATGTCAGGCTCGAAGCAGTTCCTGGCCTATCAGCAAGGTGCTGTTGATGTGGGCATGACCGGTGCTTCAGCAGTTAAGAGCCGCAAGCTTTTTGAAGTTATGGAGAATATGACATTGAGCTATGACAGCGCCATTGAGTTTGTCGCCGTTATGAACAATGACTTCTTTAACTCACTTTCCAAGAAAAACCAGGACATCATCACCAAGGCTGCAGCTACAGTTGAAAAGCAGCTGCGCGATGAGGTCTATGGTGGTGAAGCTGCTGTGGTCAAGGAAGTTGCCGACAAAATCAACGTGGTAACGCTGACTAAAGAAGAGCGTGCGCAGTGGGTTGATGCAACCAAATCGGTTGTTGAAAAATTCGCTGCCGAGCGCGGTGACGTTGCGGTTCAGGCTATTAAAGCCGCTAACGGTCTTTAAAATCGCCAAATAAAATCTGTGCGGCCCTTTTTTCTGGAAACCTTAAAAAAGGGCCGCAAGGATCCCCTCTCATGATCAAAATCATTGACCAGGTTTCTGAGGCCACCGGCAAATTTGCCGCCTGGATGTTTTTTACCGTGGGTGTGTTCATCACCTATGAGGTGTTCATGCGCTATGTGTTTACCGCACCAACTATCTGGGTCGATGAAACCGTTCGCATCATGCAGATCTGGGCAACGTTTCTTGGTGGTGCCTTTGCTCTCAAACACCGCCAGATGATTGTCATTGATGTGGCTTTCCGCGACCCTCACACCTTGTCGAGAAAAATCATCGAAACCTTCGCACTCCTGGTCATTTTGGTGTTTTGTGCCGTGGCCACCTGGTACGGGTTTGAGTTGTGGCTCAAGGCAACACTGAAAGGCCACACCACCGACAGCTTTCTGGGCACGCCAAAATGGCTCACTCACGCCTCCATATGGGTTGGTTTTGGGCTTCTGTCTGTGCAGGGAGTAACCGAAATAATCAAGGTATGGACTGTTGGCGTTGCCGCAACCGACCTGAGCGAGCAAACCCACTAATGGCTGCCTTTATCATCATTCTGGCCTTGCTGATCCTGCTGGTAATGCGGGTCCCGGTAGCTTTTGCACTTGGCGGGCTCGGTGTCTTTTTACTGTGGTATTATCCCCTGCCGCTCAATGCGGTTCCCCAGCGCCTTTACGGCACTATGGATTCATTTGAACTTCTGGCAGTGCCGATGTTCCTGTTGATGTCCAACGTATTGCTGAAAGGCAATGTGGGGCGCGATCTTTTTGCCGCGGTGCAAAGCTGGGTCGG